>NZ_CP013232.1:2488768-2799864 GCF_001584145.1 Collimonas fungivorans
GCTTCGCTGGACGCCAACAACAAAGGCCTGTACGAACCGTCGCACGGTTCGGCGCCGGACATCGCCGGCAAGGGCATCGCCAATCCGCTGGCGACCATCCTGTCGGCCGCCATGATGCTGCGCTTCTCGCTGGACAAGGCGGAGCAGGCGGAGCGTATCGAAAATGCGGTCAAGAAGGTGCTGGCGCAAGGTTTGCGCACCGCCGATATCTACGAAGCGGGCACCACCAAGGTCGGCACCAAGGAAATGGGCGCGGCGGTGGTGAAGGCATTGGGCTAAAAGAATTAGGCAGATGGGTCTGCCGTAATATGGAGTGCGGGGCTTTTCCCGTTCATTGTTAGGGAATCATGATGAAACTGGTTGGTTTGGTCGGTTGGCGTGGCATGGTGGGTTCGGTCTTGTTGCAGCGTATGCAGGAAGAGGGCGATTTCGCCCATATCGAACCGGTATTCTTTTCAACTTCAAATGCCGGCGGCAAAGCCCCGGCGCTGGCGAAAAACGAAACAACGTTAAAAGACGCCACCGATATTGAAGCCTTGAAAAAATGCGACATCATTATTACCTGCCAGGGCGGCGACTACACCAGCGAGATTTTCCCGCAGCTGCGCGCCGCCGGCTGGAACGGCTACTGGATCGACGCCGCTTCGACCCTGCGCATGAAGGATGACGCCATCATCGTGCTGGATCCGGTCAACCTGGATGTCATCAAGGACGGTTTGCAGCGCGGCGTCAAGAACTACATCGGCGGCAACTGCACGGTCTCCTGCATGATGATGGGCCTGGGCGGCCTGTTCGAGCAAGACCTGATCGAGTGGATGACCTCCATGACTTACCAGGCAGCCTCGGGCGGCGGCGCGCAGCACATGCGCGAACTGCTGACACAGTTCGGCTCCATCAACGCCGAAGTCAAGGCGCTGCTGGACGATCCGAAAGCGGCGATCCTGGAAATCGACCGCAAGGTGCTGGGCAAGCAGCATTCCATGTCGGCCGATGAAACCAGGCAGTTCGGCGTGCCGCTGGGCGGCAACCTGATTCCCTGGATCGACAAGGACCTGGGCGAAGGCTTGTCAAAAGAAGAATGGAAAGCCGGCGCCGAGACCAACAAGATCCTCGGCCGCGGCGAAGGTTTCAGCAATGGCGGCAAGGTCATCCCGGTGGACGGCCTTTGCATCCGCATCGGCGCCATGCGCTGCCATTCGCAGGCATTGACCATCAAATTGAAAAAAGATGTGCCGCTGGATGAAATCAATGACATCATCGCCGGTAATAACCAGTGGGTGAAAGTAGTGCCTAATGACAAAGAGTCATCAATGCGCGACCTGACCCCGGCGGCAGTGACCGGCAGCCTGACAATTCCTGTCGGTCGTTTGCGCAAACTGCAGATGGGTGGCGATTATTTGTCAGCCTTTACCGTAGGTGACCAATTATTGTGGGGTGCGGCAGAACCGTTGCGCCGCATGCTGCGGATTGTGCTGGATACCTGACTTGTTGCGGTAGTTGTGATATTGTTGCCGACTTGCAATATAGCCCGCTAAGTATTTTCTTGAAGAAAGTCTTAGCGGGCTTGGCGTATCTGTTTGTATTTATAGAATGTTGTTACGCTAGCCAGCAAGTGCTTCATAAATGGGATCGCATTTGCGAAGCGCCAGACTAATGTCAATCTGGATATTGATTTTTAAAAAAACTGGGTACAGTATTTGCTTTCAGCAAGATTTGTTTCCTTATACGTCAACGGACAGTCCTTCATGCCACACAACATGCACCTGAATTCTTCGAATAAATTTATTTCCACCGGTTTAAAGACCCTTACTGCAGCCGTGGTTTCCACTCTGCTGATGGTGTCTAATGTCGACGCTGCCGGACTGGGTAAATTAACCGTGCTGTCCTCGCTGGGACAACCGTTACGTGCAGAAATTGAGCTTACTTCGGTAAGCGCGGACGAAGCCGGCGCGCTGGTGGCGAAACTGGCCAGTCCGGAAACTTATCAGCAAGCCAACATCGATTTCAACCCGGCCCTGATGTCTTTGCAATTTGCCATCGACCAGCGCAACGGCCGCCGTTTTGTGCGAGTGACTTCGACCCAGCCCATCAATGAACCGTTTGTCGACATGCTGATGGAACTGGGCGGCACCAAGGCGCGCCTGGTGCGCGAATACACCTTGCTGCTCGATCCTGCCGGCCAGCGCCAGGCGCAGCCGGCCCAGATCGCCGCCGCGCCTGCAGCGCCGCGCGCCACGACAGGAGCGCTTGCCGTTCCGCGTTCGGCCCCGGCCCAGACCGGTCAAGTACAGTCGCAAGGCGGCGTCGCCTCGACCATTACCGATGCTACCCGTGCCGCAGCCGCCAGGGCAGTCGCCGGCGGTGCGACGGCTCCGGCCAGCACCGCAAGCAAGTCGGTAGCTTCGACCTCGGCTGCCGGCGGCAGCCCGGCCAAGTCTTCCGCTGCAGCTGCACCTGCCAGCGGCGATTACCAAGTCAAGAAGGGCGATACGCTGGCCCGCATCGCCAGCGAAAACCTGCCAGCCGGCATTTCGCTGGACCAGATGCTGGTGGCGCTGTACCGCAGCAACGAAGGCGCGTTTGTCGGCAAGAACATGAATCGCCTGCGCTCGGGCCAGATCCTGTCGATTCCGGATGCCGACAGCGCGCGCAGCGTCAGCAAGTCGGAAGCCCGCAACGTGGTGCTGGCGCAATCGAATGATTTCAAGAGCTATCGCAACAAGCTGGCCGGCATGGTTGAATCGGCCGCGCCAAATGCGGCGGCTGAATCCAGGCAAAGCAGCGGCGGCAAGATTACCGCCAAGGTGGAAGAACAGGCCACTCCGGCCAGCGAATCCAAGGACAAGCTGAAACTGTCGCGCGGCACGGCTGCGTCCGGCGCTGCCGACGCCAAGGCCGCTGCAGCGGCTACCGCGGCTACGGAAGAGAAGATCGCCCGGGAAAAAGCGGCTGCCGAAGCGGCGGCACGCGTCAAGGAACTGGAAAAAAATGTCAGCGATCTGCAAAAGACGCTGGAATTGAAGAACAAGAACCTGGCTGACCTGCAGAACCAGGCTGCCAATGTGAAACCTGCGGCCCCGGCAACCCCTGTGGCGGCAGCGCCGGCCGCTGCGGTACCGGTCACGCCGCCGGCAGCAGCGCCTGCGGCAGCAGTTCCTATAGTGGCGCCCGCGCCGGCGGCTGCCGCACCTGCAGCGGCTGAACCGGCCGCTGCCAGCTCGGCTCCTGCCGCTATTGTCGATACAGGCGTCGCCAGCGCTGCGCCGATCGCGGCAGCACCGGTTGCAGCCGCGCCAGCTCCTGCGCCGGCCAAGCCAAAGGCAGTTGCGCCGCCGCCAGAACCGAGCTTCATCGAAAGCATTACCGAAAATCCATTGCTGCTGCCGGTTGGCGGCGTCCTGGTGGCGTTGCTGGCCGGGCTTGGCCTGTTCCGCTATCGCCGCAATCGTGCGCGCCAGCAGGCTTTCCTGGACAGCAGCGGAGCGCCGATGACAAATACGGGCCTGAAGGGTAATTCCCTGTTCGGCTCGACTGGCGGACAAAGCGTCGACACCAAGAACAGCATCTTCAATTCGAATTTCGTGCCGTCGGTCAGCCACCTGGACACCAATGTCGACCCGGTCGCGGAAGCCGATGTATATATCGCTTACGGACGCGATGCGCAAGCCGAGGAAATCCTGAAAGAAGCCCTGCGCAACCAGCCAAGCCGCAACGCGATCCGCGTCAAGCTGCTGGAAATCTACGCCAACCGCAAGGATCCGCGTTCGTTTGAAATCCTGGCCAGCGAGCTTTACAGCCTTACCCGCGGCGAAGGCGAAGATTGGCAACAGGCCGCCGCGCTGGGCCTGAATGTCGATCCGGCCAATCCTTTGTACGGCGGCGGCAAGTTGCAAGACCAGGTGATCGCCAAGGCGGATGCGATTACCGCGCCGACCCAGCCGATGGACGGCCTCGATTTCAATTCCCTGACAGCGCCGACCGAACCGCACGCTGTGGCGCCGATTCCTGAGCTGGTGCACCCGGCCGCGCCGACCCAGCTGCTGGCGCCATTGACCGCAACGGAACTGGGCAAGCACAGCAGCGCAGCAGCCGCGACGCCAGCGGCTGACATGGATTTCGACCTGGAAGAACTCGGCAGCGAAACTTCTGCCAACCAGAACACCGTGTTGCTGTCGGCTTCCCATGACGCCGGCAAATCGATGCTCGACGCTCTCGATTTCGAATTGGATCACAAGCCTGCTGCCGCGCCTGCTGCAGCCGCGCCGAAAGCCGTGGAAAAGAGCTCGGTGGCAGCAGCGGCAATGGCGTTCAGCTCGCTGGAACTGCCGGCAGGCGGCCAGCCTTCGAACTACGAACCGGCCCATGCCCATATCGATATTCCGACAGAAACCAAGCCAGCCAGAGCGCCGGCGGCGCCTTCGTATGCCCAGCATGCGGAACCCATGGTGGCGCCGCTGGAGTTCAACCTGGCCGGCATGAACCTGGACCTGGACAGTGCGATCCATGCACATGCGCCAGCCGCCAGCGCAGCTCCGGCAGCGGTTGAGACCGCCATATCCTCGACGGCTAATCCTGAAATGGCGACCAAGCTGGACCTGGCCGTCGCATACAAGGAAATCGGCGACAAGGAAGGCGCACGCGAACTGCTGGAAGAAGTCTTGAAGGGCGGCAGCGCGGAGCAGGTCGATGCGGCCAAGTCCTTGCTGACCAAGCTGTGATGTAACTAGTACAATAGCTTCAGCATTTTTGCTTTTGACGGGCGCGGCGTTATGCTGGCGCCCGTTTGTTTTTTTCAAGATTGGAACCGGATTTGAATCCGAATTTGAACCGTATTGTTCTCGGCGTGCAGTACGACGGCACGCCTTGGCAAGGATGGCAGACCCAGCCCAGCGGCAAGACCGTGCAGGACAGGCTGGAAGCCGCCTTGCAGAAATTCACGCAGGGCGCAATCGACACCACTTGCGCCGGCCGTACCGATTCCGGCGTGCATGCGCTGGAACAGGTGGTGCATTTCGATACTGCGTTGTCGCGCGAAACATTTTCCTGGGTGCGCGGCCTGAATGCTTTCCTGCCGCCGTCGATCGCGGTGCGCTGGGCGCATGAAGTGCCTGCTCCTGCCGAAGGCGAAGATCAATTCCATGCACGTTTCAGCGCCACCGCCAGGACCTATCACTACCTTTTGTACAACAACCCGGTCCGTTCGCCGTTGTTGGAAGGCAAGGCCGGCTGGGTGTTCCGGCCGCTGGAGCTCGAGCTGATGCGCCAGGCCGCGGCGCACTTGGTCGGCACCCATGATTTTTCCGCCTTCCGCGCAGTGGAGTGCCAGGCCAAGTCGCCGGTACGCACCATGGAAGAGATCCGCATCGAGCGGCGCGGCGACCTGATCGTGTTCAGCTTGCGCGCCAATGCCTTCCTGCATCATATGGTGCGCAATATCGTCGGCTCGCTGGTCTACGCCGGCAACGCCAGCAAGCCGCCGGAATGGCTGGCCGAGTTGCTGGCCCAGCGTGACCGCGGCCGCGCGGCGCCGACTTTCATGCCGGACGGCCTGTACCTGGCGCAAGTGGCTTATGATCCTAAGTGGCGTTTGCCGCAGCAGCCGGCAGGGATTTTGCCTTGGCTGTAGGCTGGGTGCTCCGTACCCACGCGTGACCTGAATAGGCGTCGCAGGATTTTGCTGTCAATTCGACATGCTTCAAGATGATATATTGCGCTTCCTGATGTTTTTCTGACCAGATTGAATTCCATGAGCCACCGCACCCGAATCAAGATCTGCGGCCTGACCCGCGAGCAGGATGTGCAAGCCGCCGTTGCGGCGGGCGCCGACGCCCTGGGTTTTGTGTTCTATCCGAAAAGCCCGCGCTACGTCACGCCGCAGCAGGCCGCCGGCCTGATCGCCAAGGCGCCGCCGTTCGTCACCACGGTTGGCCTGTTTGTCAACATCGAGCCGGCGCAGTTGCAGGAAATCGTGGCGCAGGCGCCAGTATCGCTGCTGCAGTTCCATGGCGACGAGAGCGTCGAGCAGTGCACGGCGCTGGCGCAGGCGGTAAACCGGCCGTTTATCCGGGCCATGCGCATCGGCAGTGCTACAACCGCCGCCGATTTGCTAGAATACGCTCAGGCATATCGCAGCAGCAGCCATTTGTTTGCCGGATTGCTGCTGGATACCCTGGTTGAAGCTTATGGCGGTAGTGGAAAGGTATTTGATTGGTCTCTCATCCCAAAAGAACTCGCGCCTCAGGTCGTTTTAAGTGGTGGCTTGAGCGTGCACAATGCGACTGACGCGGTAAAGCGCGTACGTCCCTTTGCGGTCGACATCAGCAGTGGCGTCGAGCAAGACAAGGGCATCAAGGACGCCGCCAAGATTCGCGCATTCATTGCCGCGGTACGGCAGGCGGACGCCGATCCAGCCGGACTTTAGTTTAGCAACAGTTCCCAGGTCCGGCCGGCAGGCTCAGCAACGAATACAGAGAGATACCGGAAAGATACGCCATGAAAGAATTCACACCCCTCGAGCAGTACGCCGAGCGTCAGCCGCTCGCCAATACCACCTTGCGCCAGAGCGCTCAATACAACCTGCCTGACGCCAAGGGTCACTTCGGCATGTACGGCGGCAGCTTCGTGTCGGAAACCTTGACCCTGGCGCTGAGCGAACTGCAGCAGGCTTACGCCAAATATCAAAACGAACCGCAGTTCCTGGCCGAATTCCACAGCGAACTGAAACACTACGTCGGCCGTCCCAGTCCGATCTACCACGCCAAGCGCTGGTCGGAGCAGATGGGCGGCGCGCAGATCTATTTCAAACGCGAGGATTTGAACCACACCGGCGCCCACAAGATCAACAACGTCATCGGCCAGGCCCTGCTGGCCAAGCGCATGGGCAAGCCGCGCGTGATCGCCGAAACCGGCGCCGGCCAGCACGGCGTGGCGACCGCTACCATCTGCGCCCGCTTCGGCCTTGAATGCGTGGTGTACATGGGCAGCGAAGACGTCAAGCGCCAGATGCAGAACGTGTACCGCATGAACCTGCTGGGGGCCAAGGTGGTGCCGGTCGAATCCGGCTCCAAGACCTTGAAGGATGCGCTTAACGAAGCCATGCGCGATTGGGTCACCAACGTCGAGGACACTTTCTACATCATCGGCACGGTCGCCGGCCCGCATCCGTATCCGATGATGGTGCGCGATTTCCAGTCGGTGATCGGCAATGAGTGCCTGGTGCAGATGCCGGAGATGACCGGGCGCCAGCCGGATCACGTGATCGCCTGCATCGGCGGCGGCTCGAATGCGATGGGGATTTTTTATCCCTATATCGATCATCACGACGTCGCCCTGGTCGGGGTCGAAGCTGCGGGCGAGGGCCTTGCCAGCGGCAAGCACGCGGCATCGCTGACACTCGGCTCGCCCGGCGTGCTGCATGGCAACCGCACCTACCTGCTGCAAGACGCCAACGGCCAGATCATCGAGACCCATTCGATTTCCGCCGGCCTCGATTATCCGGGCGTGGGTCCGGAACACGCTTGGCTCAAGGATTGCGGCCGCGCTACTTACGAAACCGTGACCGACGACGAGGCGCTGGCGGCGTTCCATACCTGTTGCCGCATCGAGGGCATCATCCCGGCGCTGGAATCGAGCCACGCGCTGGCGTATGCGGCCAAACTGGCGGCAACCTTGCCCAAGGATAAGATTGTCCTGGCCAATCTGTCGGGCCGCGGCGACAAGGACATGCATACCGTTGCCGAGCGCCTGAAGCTCTAAAGCAAGCCAAGAGCAGGGCGGCGATCCCGCCCTGCAGTCCTGATCACCTCATCCAATAGATACCATGTCCCGAATCCAGACTACCTTGGCAGCGCTCGCTGCAAACAATAAAAAGGGCTTGATCCCTTTTATCACCGCCGGCGATCCGGCGCCGGAACTGACCGTGCCGCTGATGCATGCGCTGGTCAGGGGTGGCGCCGATATCATAGAGCTGGGCGTGCCGTTTTCCGACCCGATGGCGGAAGGCCCGGTGATCCAGCGCGCTTGCGAACGGGCGCTGAAATTCGGCGTCAGCCTGCATGACGTGCTGGGTTATGTGCGCGAATTTCGGCAGAGCAACAACAGCACGCCGGTGGTGCTGATGGGTTATGCCAATCCGCTGGAGCGGATGGGCGTTGATGTTTTTATTGCCGCTGCGAAAGAGGCCGGGGTCGACGGCAGCATCGTGGTCGACTATCCGCCAGAAGAATGCGAAGAGTTTGCCGAGAAGATGCAGGCCAACGGCATGGATCCGATTTTCCTGCTGGCGCCGACCTCGACCGAACAGCGGATCATGCAGGTGGCCAAGGTCGGCAGCGGATTCACGTATTATGTGTCCTTGAAGGGCGTGACCGGCGCCGCCAACATCGATACCGGCGAAGTCGCCGCCCGGGTGGAGGCGATCCGCAAACATGTCAAATTGCCAATCGGCGTCGGTTTCGGCATCCGCGATGCGGCCACTGCCAAGGCCGTGGCGCAGGTGTCGGATGCGGTGGTAATCGGCAGCCGGATCATCCAGGAACTGGAGAATACGCCGCGCGAACAGGCGGTAGCTGCTGTGGAAAGCTTCTTGTCGGGGATCAGGAAGGCGCTGGACGAGTGATTTTGTATCAAAATGACAAATATTTCCTGGGCCGGCCGGCTTGAATAGCTATTTCGCCGATTTGGGGATGAAGGTACAATTCGGCAGGAAAAAAATCTGAAGGAGGTCGCTCTATGAGTTGGCTAGAAAAATTATTACCCCCACGTATTCAGCGCAGCGACTCGGCAACCCGTAAATCGATCCCCGAGGGATTGTGGGTCAAATGCCCGTCATGCGAAGCGGTTTTGTATCGCACCGACCTGGAGTCGAACATCCATGTTTGCCCGAAGTGCGACCATCACATGCGGATACGCGCACGCGAACGCCTGGACGCCTTGCTGGACGCCGGCGGCCGCTACGAGATCGGCCAGGAAACCCTGCCGATCGATACCCTCAAATTCAAAGACAGCAAAAAATACCCCGACCGCCTGAAAGCCGCGATGGACGCCACCGGCGAAACCGATGCGCTGATCGTGCTGGGCGGTTCCATCATGACGCTGCCGGTAGTGGTGGCGGCATTCGAGTTTGAATTCATGGGCGGTTCCATGGGTTCGGTGGTGGGCGAGCGTTTTGTGCGCGGCGCCCAGGTGGCGCTGGAGCAGAAGGTGCCGTTCATCTGCATCACCGCCACTGGCGGTGCACGCATGCAGGAAGGCTTGCTGTCGCTGATGCAGATGGCCAAGACCACCTCGATGCTGACCAAGCTGTCGGAGAAGAAGCTGCCGTTCATCAGCGTCCTGACCGACCCGACCATGGGCGGCGTTTCCGCTTCGTTCGCCTTCATGGGCGACGTCGTGATCGCCGAACCGAAAGCGCTGATCGGTTTTGCCGGCCCGCGCGTGATCGAGAACACTGTGCGTGAGAAGCTGCCGGAAGGTTTCCAGCGCGCTGAATTCCTGGTCACCAAGGGAGCCGTCGACATGATTGTCGACCGGCGCAAGATGCGTGAAGAAATCGCACGTTTGTTGGCGTTGCTGCAAGACCAGCCAGTCGAATCCATCGCTTGATGTGAATTTCGCCCCCAGGGCCTGAACTGTTGCGGTTCAGGCCTTTTGTTTTTAGTTGGATGTCAAAATGTCAAATATCCCCGCCAAGCCCGTGACGCTGGCCGACTGGCTCTCTCTGCTGGAATCGCGCCATTTCAAAACCATAGACATGGGCCTGGACCGGGTGGTGCAGGTGAAGGAACGGCTGCAGCTGCAATTCGATTGTCCGGTGATCATGGTGGCGGGCACCAACGGCAAGGGCTCGACCTGCGCCATGCTGGAATCCATCCTGCTGCGCGCCGGCTACAAGGTCGGCCTGTATATCAAGCCGCATTTCCTCGATTTCAACGAACGCGCCCGCATCGGCGGCGAATCGGCCTCGGATGCGGCCCTGATCGCCAGTTTCGAAGCGGTCGAAGCGCAGCGCGGCGACATTTCCCTGACTTATTTCGAATTCACCACGCTGGCCATCATGCACTTGCTGGCAGAGGCCAAGCTCGACGTGGTAATCCTTGAAGTCGGCCTGGGCGGGCGCCTGGATGCGGTCAATATCGTCGATGCCGACGTTGCCATCGTCACCAGCGTCGATATCGACCACGTCGAATACCTGGGCGACACCCGCGAGAAAATCGGCTTTGAAAAGGCCGGCATCTTCCGCGCCGGCAAAACCGCGGTGTGCAGCGATCCGGTGCCGCCGCAATCCCTGATCGACCACGCCAACGCCATCGGCGCCGACCTCTGGCTGCTGGGCCGCGATTTCAACTATACCGGCGACAAGCAGCAGTGGAATTACGGCGGCCGCGGCCAGCGCCGCAATGCGCTCGGCTACCCCAGCCTGCGCGGCGCCAACCAGCTGCTGAATGCGTCGGCGGCGCTGGCGGCGCTGGAAGCCTTGCGCGACCGCCTGCCGGTCAGTGCGCAGGAAGTGCGCAGCGGTTTCGTCATGATGGATTTGCCGGGCCGCTTCCAGGTCTTGCCGGGACAGCCGCTGGTGATCCTGGACGTCGCCCACAACCCGCATGCGGCCGCCACCCTGGCGCAGAACCTCGACAACATGGGTTTCCACCCCTACACCTATGCCGTGTTCGGCGCCATGCTGGACAAGGATATCGAAGGCATCGTCGCGCAGCTGAAGACACGCATCGACCACTGGTGCCTGACCGCCTTGCCGCTGCCGCGCGCGGCCAGCGGCGAACAGTTGAAAGAACGTTTGCTGGAAGCGGGTGTCCATGCAGAGCAGGGGCCGGATGCGCAAAGCAGCATCCTTTCCTTCGATTCTCCCGAGCTGGCCTATGCAAATGCATTAAGCAGGGCAGGCGAGAATGATAGAATTGTGGTTTTCGGATCGTTCCTGACCGTGGCTGGCGTGATGGCAGCCAGGAAGTCTGGATTTCACTGACGATTGATCAGCCTGCGCCGATGGCGCCGGCTCACTAGCTAGCTAAAAATATCGCATGGGTTTGTTCTCTTTTCTTCGCAAAAACAAGCAGCAAACCGACCCTGACCAGGGTGTTTATCGTTCCAAGGCCGATACCTTCGGTCCCGGCGCCGAGCAGGCCGAACTGCCGCTGCGCAGCCGCAAGGCCAAGGCGGGCAAGGGCGGCAACCAGTCGAATGAAGCAGTGGATCCGGTCCTGCCGGAAAAAAAGCGCGCCGGCGCCGCCTGGTGGGCGCGGTAGCCCTGGTGCTGGCAGTCGTCATCATATTGCCGATGATCCTCGATTCAGAGCCGAAACCGCTGGCTGACGATATTGCGATCCAGATTCCTTCGCGCGATAAACCTGGTACCGGCGCCAGCGCCTCGGCCAGCGCGGCGGCACCGGTCAGCAATAGCAGCGGCCTCGACCAGCAGGAAGAAATAGTCGATCCGGCCAGCACCCCGGCCATGCCAGCTACGCCGGCCGCGCCGCCGGCAGCCGTCGCCAGCAAACCGGCCGTCACCCCCGCGCCGCCGCCTAAGGTGGCGGCAATTGTACCGCCTGAAGCTGCGCCGAAGCCGGAAACTAAGCCGGAACCCAAGCCTGAGCCAAAACCGAAGCCGGAAGCCAAGCCGGCAGCCGCGCCAAAACCGGAGTCAAAGCCGGCCCGGTCGCGGAAAAGCATGACGATGCAGCGCGCGCGCAAGCGATCCTGGAAGGGCGCGCCGACGCCGCGCCGGCCGCCGCCGACAAGAAACCGGCGAAATTCGTGCTGCAGGTCGCCGCGCTGGCGTCGCAGGACAAGGTCGATGAACTGCAGGGCAAGCTGAAAGAAGCCGGCATCCGCTCCTACACGCAAAAAGTCCCGACTCAGGCGGGTGAGCGCATCCGTATCCGCGTCGGCCCGTTCAGCAGCAAGGAAGAGGCTGAAAAGACCCGCGCCAAGCTGGGCAAGCTGGGGCTGAACGGCAGCCTGATCCCGGGTTGACCGTGGGCGACTTGATTCGGCGGCCTTTGGCGCCATATAGACCACTGACCAAAGGTGGGCAAACTGCGATGCAGGCAGCGTGACAATTTTCGACTATCTGGTGTTTTTCGTACTGATCTGCTCGGTCGTGATCAGTACCCTGCGCGGCCTGGTAAAGGAAATCCTGTCATTGGCGAGTTGGGTCATAGCCTTGGTGGTGGCCAACGCGTATGGTGAAAATCTGGCAAAATTGCTCCCCGACGCGATTCCCGGGAATGTAACGCGCTTAATCGTGGCTTTCCTAGCCCTGTTTATTGGCGTAAGGTTATTAATGATGTTGTTGAGTTCGGCGCTCGATGCCGTGGTCAAGGCCAGCGGCCTGGGGGCGGTGGACCATGGGCTGGGCGTGCTGTTCGGGCTGGCGCGTGGCCTGGTGCTGGTGCTGGCGGCGGTCCTGGTGTGTGGCGCTACGGCGATTCCGCAACAGCCTTTCTGGCGCGATGCGATGCTGAGCCCGCTGGCGGAAGCTGCCGCGCAAACTGTGATTCCCTATTTGCCGGGACAGTTCGCCAGCCACCTGAAGTTTTGAATTTGTTTGACCGGACCTGCGCAAAGCTCGTAGCAAAATCGCAAGTCCCTCGAGTACCGGATTGTTTATCGTTTAGGAGTCCACCATGTGTGGCATAGTCGGCATCGCTTCCCATAACCCCGCCAATCAGCTCATCTATGACGCCTTGTTGCTTTTGCAGCATCGCGGCCAGGATGCAGCGGGGATCGCAACCAACCACGGCAACGGATTTTTCATGCACAAGGCCAACGGCCTGGTGCGCGACGTTTTCCGTACCCGCAACATGCGTTCACTGCCAGGCAACTACGGCATCGGCCAGGTGCGTTATCCAACCGCAGGCACTGCCAGCGCGGAAGAGGCGCAACCGTTTTACGTCAATGCGCCGTTCGGCATCATCCTGGCGCACAACGGCAACCTGACCAACGCCGAGCAGCTGAAGATCGAGATGTTCAAGAACGATCGCCGCCATATCAACACCGATTCCGATACCGAAGTGCTGCTCAACGTACTGGCGCACGAGATCCAGCAAGAGACGCGCGGTTATTCGCTCGATCCGGGCGTGCTGTTCAAGGCCGTGGCCAATGTCCACAAGCGGGTGCGCGGCTCTTACGCCGTGGTGGCGCAGATTGCTGGCCACGGTTTGCTGGCTTTCCGCGATCCGTACGGCATCCGGCCGCTGTGCATCGGCCTCAACGAAACCGACAAGGGCACCGAATACGTCATCGCCAGCGAATCGGTCGCGCTGGAAGGCCTGGGCTTCCGCTTCCTGCGCGATGTGACGCCGGGCGAAGCGATTTTCATCGACATCGACGGCCAGATGTACAACCAGCAATGCGCCGACAATCCGACCCTGAATCCTTGCGCCTTTGAATTCGTCTACCTGGCCCGTCCCGATTCGATCATCGACGGCGCCTCGGTGTACGCCACGCGCCTGAAAATGGGCGAGTACCTGGCCGACAAGATCAAGCGCGAATTCTCCAGCGGCGACATCGACGTCGTCATGCCGATTCCCGATTCGTCGCGTCCGGCCGCGATCCAGCTGGCGCTCAAGCTGAATATCGAATACCGCGAAGGTTTCATCAAGAACCGTTACATCGGCCGCACCTTCCTGATGCCGGGACAGGCGATCCGCAAGAAATCGGTGCGCCAGAAACTCAATGCGATCGGTTCCGAATTCAAGGGCAAGACCGTGCTGCTGGTCGACGATTCGATCGTGCGCGGCACCACCAGCCGCGAGATCGTGCAGATGGCGCGCGATTCCGGCGCCAAGCGCGTGATTTTCGCTTCGGCCGCGCCGCCGGTGAAATTCCCTAACGTCTACGGCATCGACATGCCGACCCGCGGCGAGCTGATCGCCTACGGCCGCAGCGATGAAGAAGTGTGCCGCGAAATTACCGCCGATGCGCTGGTGTACCAGGATATCGACGCCCTCAAGCGTTCGATTTCCGACGTCAATCCATTGCTGAGGAATTTCGAAGCTTCCTGCTTCGACGGCAACTACATCACCGGCGATATTTCGCGCGACTACCTCGACCGCATCGAGTTCGCGCGCAACAATCCCAAGCCTGAAAGCGAAGACGCGGTGCGTTCGCAGCTGAACCTGAGCCTGGCGCAAGTCGACTAGTGGGGTGGGCACATCGTGCCCACCATTTACCAAGGCAAGCACGGTAGCGAGGTCACGCGTGGGCACGATGTGCCCACCCTACTCAAGCAACGATCAAACATGACTCAAAAATACGGCTTCACCACCACCATCCTGCATAGCGACCGCCAGAAAGCCATCGAGCACGGCGCCCCGCACAAGCCTATCCACACCTCGGTGACCTGGGGCTACGGCGATGCGCGCCAGCTGGCCGATGTATTCCAGGGCAAGCAGTCAGGTTATCGCTACGGCCGCCAGGGTAATCCGACCGTCGCCGCGCTGGAGGACAAGGTCACCAAGATGGAGGGCGGCCTGGCTACCATCTGCTTCGCTTCCGGCATGGCGGCGATCGGCGCGGTGATACAAGGCTTGCTGCGCGAAGGCGACCACGTGGTGTCGTCGGCATTCCTGTTCGGGAATACCGCCAGCATGTGGCAAACCTACGGCGGCCAGGGCGGCAAGGTGACCATGGTCGACGCCACCGACGTGGCGCAGGTGGAAGCGGCATTGACGCCGGCTACCCGTGTCGTGTTCGTTGAAACCATCGCCAACCCGCGTACCCAGGTCGCCGACCTCAGGCGTATCGGCGAGCTGTGCCAGGCGCGCGGCATCCTGTTCGTGGTCGACAACACCATGACTTCGCCTTACCTGTTCCAGCCCAGGCTGGTGGGTGCTGGCCTGGTGATCAATTCCCTGACCAAGTCCATCGGCGGCCATGGCAATGCCCTGGGCGGCGCAGTTACGGACACCGGCTTGTTTGACTGGAGCCGCTTTCCCAACATCCTCGATGCCTACAAGCGCAATCCGCAGCCGCAATGGGGCCTGGCGCAAATGCGCGCCAAGAGCTTGCGCGATTTCGGCGCTTCGCTCGGACCCGAGGCGGCGCATCATATCGCGGTAGGCGCTGAAACCATCGCGTTGCGCATGGAGCGCAGCAGCGCCAGTGCGCTGGCGGTGGCGCAGATGCTGGAAGCGGATCCGCGGGTGGCGGCGGTGCATTACCCGGGACTGGCTTCGCATCCGCAACATGCTTTGGCAGCCGACCTGTTTCGCTCAAACGGCTATCTGTTCAGTTTTGAATTGAAGCAGAATATCGATTGTTTCGATTACCTGAACCGGCTGAAACTGGCGATCTCCGGCACCCACCTGGGCGACAACCGGACCCTGGTGATCGCAGTTGCGCATACCATTTTCTACGAGATGGGAGCAGAGCGCCGCGCCGCCATGGGCATTAGCGAATCGTTGATCCGGGTATCGGTCGGAATTGAAGATACGGCAGACCTGGTGGAGGATTTCAGGCAAGCGCTGCAAGCTTAAGCCGGCACAGTCGTGGTTATCGTGCGGGGTGGACATGGTCCGCCCCGTTTGCATTTCAGATGGTGTTGCGGTCCAGCCATTTCGGCACCAGGTGCGGCACAAACGACTTGAACCGTTGCAGCAGGGCGCCGCCGTGCGCTTCCGCGATCAGGATTTCCGCCTGCTCGCCTTTCAGGAAGCGCTGCGACACCATATGCTGGATGAACTGCAGCAAGCCGTCGTAAAAGCCGTCGACATTCAGCAAGCCGATCGGCTTCTGGTGGAAGCCCAACTGGGCCCAGGTGAATACTTCGAACAATTCTTCCAGCGTGCCTACGCCGCCCGGCATCGCAATGAAGCCATCCGACAGGTCCGCCATCATTGCCTTGCGCTCGTGCATGTCCTTGACGATATGCAGCTGCGTCAGGCCCTTGTGGCCCAGTTCTTTTTGCAGCAGGGCCTGGGGAATCACGCCGGTGGCCTGGCCGCCCAGGCGCAGCATTTCATCCGCAATGATGCCCATCAGGCCGACGTTGCCGCCGCCGTACACCAGGGCGATGTCCTGTTCGACCATGGCTTGCGCCAGCCCGCGTGCCGCTTCCGCATAAACCGGGGTAGCGCCGGGAGAAGAACCGCAATAAACGCAGAGAGATTTGATTTCTTGCATATATAGAAAATGTGGAAGGTGATGTGACTGCAGCGGCAGGGCGCCGCTGCACCGGTCAGGCGTTGGTTTGCAGGTATTTTGTTTTCAGCTGCTCGAAATGCAGCAGGGTTTCGCCGCGCAGGTACGGATGCATGAGCGAGAGCACCTGGTAGCAGCCGCTCGCCAATGCGTGCTCGACTACCGCCTGTTCGGTGTACTGGCGCGGATTCAGGACGTACTGGTAAGACAGCCAGTAGCTGGCTACCACTACCATGTTGGACGACAGGGCATCGATCTCGGCCGGGCTGGCCTGCAGCGTCTGGTCTTCATGCAAGCCCTGGCACAGTTCTTTGACTACCGCTATCTTGTGGCCGAAGATTTCCTTGAAGTGCAGCTCCAGGGTGCGGTTGCGCGACAGCAGGTCGTTGAGGTCGCGATAGAAGAAACGATAACGCCAGATCAGCTGGAACATGTGATGCAGATAGTGCCAGACGTCGTGCATGGTAGGACGCTGCCCTTGCGTCATCGCCAGCATGCGGCTGATTTCTTCTTCGAAGGTGACGAAGATCGAATTGACGATGTCGTCCTTGTTCCGGAAATGGTAATACAGGTTGCCAGGCGAGATCTTCATCTCGTCGGCGATGATGGTGGTGGTGATGTTGGGTTCGCCGAACTCGTTGAAGAGCCGTAACGACAGATCCATTATTTTTTCGCGGGTACGACGCGGCGCCTTTTGCTCCATGACTTTGTTTTCTTTCTGCTATTCAGTGCGCAATGCTGTTTTACCAATTGGTAAAGTTGCTCAGTAAGATTGTATATTGCTTCGCGCCTATCGTCGTAAATTGTATTGCTGAAATGATAGTAATTGCATTTCCCGCCAGTGCTGCCTGCCTGCGCATGGCGGCGGCCATCCTGCCGCTGTTATAAAATGGGGGACCGGCGCCTGTCCTCGACTCGCCTGGTCTCAACCGCAGCAACGCTTCACATCTTAAAAGGTCAGCATGTCAGAGTCTCCTCCGCAACGTCCCGACACGCCCTGCGTGGCAGTCTGCTCCACCACTTTCGACGATGTCTGCCGCGGTTGCGGCCGCACCGTCAATGAGGTGGCGCACTGGGTCTTCATGACCGAGGAAGAGAAAACCAAAGTCTGGGAACGGATCACCGCCGAGGGTTATCCGCGCCGCCAAGGATGACAGGCAAGCGGCATTTGCCCGCCGCTCCGTAGTCGGTGTCCGGCGCGGCGGAATGCTTTTTCGACAGCTACGCCGCGCAGACATCGAAACCAATATGGCCAGCACCGCCGGTCGCCAGGATAGTGTTGTTTTTGGTCGTCAAAGCGAATGTAATTTATTGAAATCAATCGGTTTTGGGCCGCATTTTATGTATTTTAGTGCTAAAACAGACTGTAACTTACTGTATATTCCCGCGTAAAAACCGCCATGCCGTGAGACATTGTGGGCAAAGGTTAAAGATGGTGATACAGAGTGATTAAGTAAGTTTCTCTGCGGCATATACTTTATAATTCGGCCCAAAATGCAAGAAATGCCGTCGGCTCAACTCCCTAGATTGCTGGCAGAAAATAAAATCGATATAACGGGCGTTGGAGAATGGTGAGATGAAACTCGGGGAGTTAGGTTTTCAATAGTATCTGATGCAGCATGGGCGCCAGGATTGGATACGGCCGCCGCATGGCTGGCCTGGGCACGGCAGCCATATGCCATCACAGGCAGTGGCGATGCGGCCGTGTCCGCCATGCCTGCCATGCTGCGTCGGCGTGCCGGCGCCATGGGTAAAATGGCGCTGGAAACGGCTTATCGCTGCCTCGACGGCAAGGTCGGCGTGCCGACCGTGTTTTGTTCCCGTCACGGCGAGTGCACACGTTCGGTAGAGCTGCTGGCCGACCTGGTCCAGGGCCAACCCTTATCTCCCACGTCTTTCAGTTTGTCGGTTCATAACGCCGCCGCCGGCCTGTTTTCGGTCGCGCGCCGGGACCAGGCCAGCCACTCCGCCATGGCGGCCGGGCGCAGCGGCGTCGAACATGCGGTGATTGAAGCCTGCGGCCTGCTGGCGGACGGCGCCGCTGAAGTACTGCTGGTGGTGTATGACGGCGTGTTGCCGGAAGTGTTTTTCGAGTACCAGGATTGCCAGGAGCAGCCGTTTGCCTGGGCCTGGCTGATGCGGGCAGAAAGCGCAGATGCCGGCAACCTGATCGGGTTGTCCTGGAGCGGCGAGGCTGGCGCTGAAACCAATGCCGCGCCGCTGGAATCCAACGGCAGCCGGCAGCCTGGCGGCCTGGAGGTGCTGGCGTTCTACCTGCGCCAGGATCGCCAGCTGGTGCGCAAGGCCGATGGGCGCAACTGGTGCTGGAGCCGTCTTGTTTAAGCGCCTGGAGCGCTGCTGGCGCGTGCTGGCGACCGGCTTCAGTTTTGTGCTGTTTGCCGTCGGCGGCTTGCTGTTGCGGATTTTGGTGTTTCCGGTGTTGAATTTGCTGGTCTGGGAGCGGCAGTTGCGGGTGCTGGTGGCGCGCCAGATAATACGCCTGGTATTTCGCTGTTTTGTCGGCTGCATGCGCCGGCTCGGCGTGCTGGACTACGATATCAGCGGACTGGAGCGGCTGGAGCGGCAAGGCTTGCTGATCCTGGCGAATCATCCGACCTTGATCGATACGGTGTTCCTGATGGCGTTCGTCAAGCGCGCCGACTGTATTGTCAAGGGGCGGCTGTGGGACAACCCGTTTACGCGCGGGCCGGTGCGGGCTGCCGGCTACATCAGCAACGAATACGGCGGCGGCCTGGTCGAGGATTGCATCCGTTCATTACGCGGCGGCGGCAACCTGATCATTTTTCCCGAGGGCACTCGCACCGCTTGCGACGGTCAGATCAGTTTAAAGCGCGGCGCCGCCAATATCGCCGTGCGCAGCTTGTCGAATGTGACGCCGGTAGTAATCCGCTGCCTGCCGCCGACCTTGGGCAAAGGCGTTAAATGGTGGCAGGTGCCGCCGGTGGCGGCGCATTTCAGCATTGAAGTAAAAGAAGATATAGATGTCCACGAGTTTCTAGCAAAAGCCGGTAGCGAAGTGTTGGCAGCCAGGCATTTAACCGCCTACCTGCAAGATTATTTTAGGAAAGAAAGCCAGGGTCATGCAGCAGCTTGAAGAAGAAGTGAAGCAGGTCATCATCGATGTCCTGCAACTGGAAGACATAACTCCCGCCGATATCGTCAGCGACGCGCCGCTGTTCGTCGACGGCCTCGGGCTGGACTCGATCGACGCGCTGGAGCTGGGCGTGGCGATCCAGAAGCGCTACGGCATTTCGTTGTCGGCGGACTCGGCCGAGACGCGCAACCATTTTGCTTCGGTGCGCACGCTGGCCGCGATGATTGCCAGCAACAGAAAGAAATGACGGTGTGACATGAAACTGACCAACTCAGTGACCAATTCAATGAGCAAGCAAGAGATCTACCTGTGGCTGGTGAACGTGCTGCACGAAATGTTCGAGATCGACAAGGAGCAGGTAACGCCGCAAGCCAACCTGTATACCGACCTGGATATCGATAGCATCGACGCGGTCGACCTGGTGGTCAAGCTCAAGCAGCTCACCGGCAAGCGCCTGCAGCCGGATGTCTTCAAGGCGGTGCGCACGGTGCAGGACGTGGTCGACGCCCTGGCGGCCTTGCTGGCCGAGGACGAAAAGTAAGGCGCCCAAGGATCCCGTGCTGAATTTTACCCGCTATATCAGGCGCTTTTTACCCACGGTAGTGAGCCTGCTGCTCACTTTGCTCTATCCGCTCGCGATCTGGCTCGGGCACGGGCGGGTCGAGCCGCGCCTGCTGGCCCTGCTGCTGGTGCTGGCCGCGGCCAGCCGCCTGCCGTCCCTGAAACTGAAGTTAAAACTGAACGGCGCCAGCCGCTGGTGGCTGGCCGGCGCCTTGCTGTTGGCGGCGCTGGCGATATGGAATAACGCCTTGCTGCCTTTGAAGCTGTATCCGGTGCTGGTCAATCTCGGCATGCTGGCGGTGTTTGGCTACAGCCTGCATGTTCCGCCATCGGTCATCGAGCGCATGGCGCGCTTGAGCGATCCGGCGCTGCCCGCTTATGCGGTTGCCTACACGCGCCGCGTGACCCAGGTATGGTGCGGTTTTTTTGTCGTCAACGGCACGTTGGCCTTGCTGACTGCGATCTGGGCATCCGCTGCGGTCTGGTCGCTCTATAACGGCGTGCTGGCTTACATATTGATGGGTTGCCTGTTCGCCGGCGAACACCTGGTGCGGATCGTCGTCAGGCGCCGCCACCGCCTGCTGGAACAGCAAACCGGGCAGCAAGCGGATGGGCGGCATGTCTGATCCGCTCAACCTGCTGGCGTTGATGAGCCAGCTGCCGGGGTACGGGCAGCGGCCATTCGCGTGGCGCGACGGCAAACCGCTGGGCTACGCCTATTTGCTTGCCCAGGCTGCTGCATGGCAGCGTTTGCTGTCGCGCCAGGCGGGATCGCGTTTTGCCTTGTATTGCAGCGACAGCGCCGCCTTCGCCTGCATCTTGCTGGGCGCATGGCAGGCCGGCAAGACAGTCTATCTGCCGGGCGACGTGCTGCCCGCCACCTGCGCCAGCCTGGGCGCGCTGGTCGACGGTTACCTGGGCGATTTCCCGCCGCAGTATGCGCCACTGGCCATGGCCGATAACGAGGATGCCGAGGATGCCGAGGATGCGATACCCGCATTCAAAACCTTGCCGCCGGATTTCCCCGGGCTGGTGATTTTTACCTCAGGCAGCACCGGCGAGCCGCAAGCGGTGCCGAAAATCATGGCGCAGCTGGCTGCCGAAGTGGCGTCCCTGGAGCTTTTGTTTGGGGCCAGGATAGGCGACGCCGATATCCTGGCGACGGTGTCGCACCAGCATATCTACGGCTTGCTGTTCAAGGTGCTGTGGCCATTGGCTGCCGGCCGCGCAATGCACGCGCGGCAGCTCGACTACCTGGGCGAGTTCCGGCCGCAGCCCGGCAAAGCGGTTGCCCTGGTCTCCAGCCCGGCTCACCTGAAACGCTTGCCGGCCACATTTTCGCCGGAGCAGGTAGCCGCGGTACGCGTCATATTTTCGTCCGGCGGTGCGCTGCCGCCGGAAGTTGCCGCCGCCGCCGGCCAGGCGCTGGGAGCGGTGCCGATCGAAGTCTACGGCAGTTCCGAAACCGGCGGCGTGGCCTGGCGCCAGCGGCTTGCCGGCGCAGACGACAGCTGGCAAGCGATGCCGGCGGTCGTCTGGCGTGTCGGCGCCGACGATGAAGTGCTTGAAATCCGCTCGCCCCATTTGCCCGACGGGAGCTGGTTCGCGCTGGCGGACCAGGTGCAGGCAATCAGCCAGCAGCGGTTCCGCTTGAAAGGACGTGTCGACCGTATCGTCAAGGTTGAAGAAAAACGCGTTTCCCTGGATGCCCTGGAGCGGCAGCTGCGGGCGATGGTCCAGGTGGCGGATGCGCGCGTATTGCTGGTGGAGCAGGCGCAATTGGAACAGCGGCAGCAGCGGCAACGGATTGCCGCTTTTGTCGTGTTGTCGGCTGAAGGTGAGCGGATTCTGGCGGCGCACGGCAAGCTGGCCCTGAACCGCCTGCTGCGCGACGGCATGGCGCATGCAGTGGAAGCGGTTGCGCTGCCGCGCAGCTGGCGCTACCTGAAGGCGCTGCCGGTGAATGCGCAAGGCAAGACCACGCGCGCCAATCTACTGGCGCTGCTGGAGCCGCCGGCCGAAGCGCCGCGCCAGCCTGGCGAGCGCTTGCTGGAACAGGATTCCCATCGGGTATTGCTGGAGTTGACGGTACCCAGCGATCTCCTGTATTTCAATGGCCATTTCGAAGGGGCGCCGATTTTGCCCGGTGTGGTGCAGCTCGACTGGGCGATCAGTTATGGCCGCCGCTACTTTGCATTGGCGCCGCAATTCCTCGGCATGCGCGGCTTGAAATTCCAGCGCGCGATTACGCCGGGCATGGTGGTGCAGCTGGAGCTGCTGCATGACGTGCCGAAAAGCAGCCTGGCGTTCCGCATGGTCTCGGCGGCAGGGCAGCACGCCAGCGGCCGCATCACCTTTGGAGCCGGCCATGCTGCCAGCTGAGCCATTCAAGCCGTGCGCGGTGATCCCGGTCTATAACCATGAACACGCCATCGGCATAGTGCTGGCTGCGGTGCTGGCGCACGACTTGCCATGCGTGCTGGTCGACGACGCCAGTTCGCCTGCGTGCGCGGCAGTGCTTGACGAGCTGGCAGCCGCTTATCCCGGACAGGTCTTCCTGTTGCGCCATGCCGTCAACCGCGGCAAGGGCGGGGCGGTGTTGAGCGGCATCCGGCATGCAGCCGCAGCCGGCTACAGCCATGCCTTGCAGATCGACGCCGACGGTCAGCACTGCACCGACGATATCCCCCGTTTTCTGCAGCAGGCGGCAGCCCAGCCGCGCAGCCTGATTGTCGGCTGCCCGCAATACGACGACAGCGTGCCGTCGCTGCGTTTCTACGCACGTTACCTGACGCATGTCTGGGTCTGGATCAATACCTTGTCGCTGGATATCAAGGATTCCATGTGCGGATTCCGGGTTTATCCCTTGCCGCCGCTGGTGCGTCTGATGCAACGCAAGAAACTGGGCGAGCGCATGGATTTCGATACCGAAGTGCTGGTGCGTCTGTATTGGGATGGCATAGCTGTCGTCAACCTGCCGACCCGGGTTACCTATCCGATGGATGGCGTCTCGCATTTTCGTGTCGGCCTCGACAACTTGCTGATATCGCGTCTCCATGCCACTTTGTTCTTCGGCATGCTGTGGCGCGCGCCGCGCCTGCTCGGGCGTCGGTTACGGTTGATGCTGCAGCCGGCGCGAGGCCAGTCTTGAGCGCCAACCGGCGCCACTGGGCGCAGATCAACGAAGCCAGCTTCGTGGGCGGCATGCGGCTGCTGTTCGCGATATACCGGTTTGCCGGCCGCTGGCCTTTCAGGTTCGCCTTGTATCCGGTGCTGGGCTGGTATTTGCTGAGCAAGCCGGCCGCGCGGCGGGCTTCCATGGATTACTTGCAGCGGCTATGCGCTTTTGATCCCGCGGTAGCCAGGCTTAACCGGATTCAGCCAGGCTGGCGCGGCGTGTTCCGGCATCTGGCCGCGTTCGCTGAAAACATCCTCGACAAGATGCTGCTGTGGGGCGGTTTGTTCAAGACAGCGGACGTACTGTCTTTCGGGCGCGAACAGATGCTGGAAAACACCCAGGCGCGGCGCGGCGGCCTGCTGATTTGCGCGCACCTGGGCAATCTTGAATTGTGCCGGGTGCTGTCGCGCCAGCACCGCGAGCTGCGGATTACGGTGCTGGTGCATACCAAGCACGCCCAGGCGTTCAACCGCCTGCTGGCCAAGCTTGATCCGGACAGCCAGCTGAACCTGATGCAGGTCAGCGAAATGACGCCGGCTACCGCGATGCTGCTGGCCGAGAAGGTAGGGCGCGGCGAATTTGTCGCCATCGCCGGCGACCGTATTCCGGTATCGCCCGTGCCGCGCGTGGCGCAGGCATCGTTCCTGGGCCAGGCTGCAGCCTTCCCGGTCGGTCCTTATGTGCTGGCAAGCGTGCTGGAATGTCCGGTCTACCTGCTGTTTTCAATCACGAAAAACGGTCACTCTGAATGCCATTTCGAGCTGTTCCGAGAGTCGATTCACTTGCCGCGCAAGAGCCGCGACCAAGTCCTGCATGAACTGGCTGCCGCTTACGCGGCAAGGCTGGAGTTCTTTTGCCTGAAAGCTCCGCTGCAATGGTTCAATTTTTACGATTTCTGGCATTTATCCGGATACCAAGATGCATCTCGCTGAACTGAAAAACCTGTCGGCCGCCGCGCCGAGCGCGCCGCTGCAACGCACGGTCTGTTTTGACCAGGGCCGCCTGACGATCGAAGATATTGTCGACATTGCATCGGGCGCGGCTCAGGCCAGCTTGTCCGAAGCACCGGCCTTTCGCGCGGCGATCACGCGCGGCGCCGATTTCCTCGACCGTCTGCTGCGCGAAGACGGCACCATCTACGGCGTCACCACAGGCTACGGCGATTCCTGCACCGTCAACGTGCCGGCCGAACTGATCGCTGAGCTGCCGCACCATCTGTACACCTACCACGGCTGCGGCCTGGGCGAGCTGTTCAGCCCGGCGCAGACGCGCGCCATCATGGCGGTGCGCCTGGCCTCGCTCAGCAAGGGTTATTCCGGCGTCAGCGTCGGCCTGCTGGAACAGATCGCGCTTCTGCTGCAAGAAGATCTGCTGCCCTTGATCCCGTCCGAGGGCTCGGTCGGCGCCAGCGGCGACCTGACGCCGTTGTCCTACCTGGCTGCCGTACTGTGCGGCGAGCGCGAAGTCTGGCGCGACGGTATCAAGGTCAGCGCCGCCGAAGCGCTGCTCGGCGCCGGCATTACGCCGCTGCGGTTGCGGCCGAAAGAAGGGCTGGCGATCATGAACGGCACTGCGGTGATGACAGCCCTGGCTTGCCTGGCTTACGACCGCGCGCAGTACCTGGTGCGTATCGCCACCCGCATCACGGCCATGGCCAGTTTTGCCCTGGACGGCAACGCCCATCATTTCGACGCCGAATTGTTTGCAGTCAAGCCGCACGTGGGCCAGCAGCAGGTGGCTGCCTGGCTGCGCCAGGATTTGCCGGTGACCGATGCACCGCGCAACCAGCAGCGTTTGCAGGACCGTTATTCCATCCGCTGTGCGCCGCATGTGATTGGCGTGCTGGCCGACGCCTTGCCATGGATGCGAGAGTCGATTGAAAACGAATTGAACAGCGCCAACGATAATCCGATCATCGATGCCGAAAATGAACGGGTGTTGCACGGCGGCCATTTCTACGGTGGCCACATCGCGTTCGCGATGGACAGCATGAAAAATGCGGTCGCCAATGTCGCCGACCTGCTCGACCGGCAGATGGCTTTGCTGGTCGATAGCCGTTACAACCATGGTTTGCCGGCCAACCTGTCGGGCGCGGAAGGTCCGCGCGCCAGCATCAACCACGGCCTGAAGGCCTTGCAGATCAGCGCTTCGGCCTGGACCGCCGAAGCGCTCAAGCAGACCATGCCGGCTTCGGTGTTTTCGCGCTCTACCGAATGCCACAACCAGGACAAGGTGAGCATGGGCACCATCGCCGCCCGCGATTGCCTGCGCGTGCTGCAGCTGACCGAACAGGTGGTGGCGGCCTTGCTGGTCAGCGTGCGGCAGGGCGTCTGGCTGCGCTGCAGGGTGGACGGCGGCGCGCAGCCGCAACACAACCTGCAGCAGATGCTGGAACTGCTGGCGGCCGATATTGCCGTAATACAGGAAGACCGCATGCTGGAACCCGATTTACGCCGCCTGCTGGAACGCATACGCCTTCAGCATTGGTCTTTGTACGAGTAGGCCATGGCAAATTTACATAAGCACCGCTGGTCGGCGGAACTGGAATTGCAAGTGCAGTTCTACGATCTCGATCCGATGCAGATCGTCTGGCACGGCAATTACGTCAAATACCTGGAAATGGCGCGCTGCGCGCTGCTCGACAAACTGGACTACAACTATCCGGCGATGCAGGCATCCGGTTATACCTGGCCGATCATCGATCTGCACCTGCGTTACGCGCATCCGGCGACATTCGGCCAGCGCGTCAAGGTACGCGCCAGCGTCATCGAATGGGAAAACCGGCTGCGCATCGAATACCTCATCACCGACAGCGCCAGCGGCCAGCGCCTTACCCGCGGCACCACCACGCAGGTGGCGGTGGCGATTGCGACCGGCGAAATGTGTTTTGCATCGCCGCCCGTGTTATTTCAGAAACTAGGAATCGAGCAAACATGAAACGCAGCCTTGTCGTTGTTCTCGCCGCCATATTTTTAGCCTGCAGCGCCTGGTCGGCATTGGCTGCCGCGCCGGTAGACAAAATACAGGCGATGCTGGCGCGGCCGCCGGTCTTGTGCGGCCGTTTCGATCAAAGCAAGCAATTGGTCGGCATCAGGAAACCGTTATTGTCGAACGGCCGTTTTTGCGTGGTGAACGGCAAAGGCGTCTTGTGGCGCACCTTGCAGCCGTTCCCCAATACGCTGCGCCTGAAGCGCGACGAAATCGTGCAGATGCAGGGCGACCGGATTGCGATGCGGATGGACGCCAAGCAGGAGCCGGTGGTGAGGATGATCAATAGCGTGCTGTTTTCATTGCTGGCAGGCGATCTCAGCCAGCTGGAAAACCTGTTTGAACTGGATGGCAGCGTGCAGGGCAATAGCTGGAAAGTAGGACTGAAAGCGCGCGAACCGGCGCTGGCCAAGGCGATCGGCACGCTGGCCCTTACCGGCGGGGCGTATGTCAAGACGGTGACCATCAGCGAAGCCAGCGGCGACCGCACCGAAATCAGCTTTTCCGGGCTGCAAAGCGGCAGCAGCGCCATGACCGCTGAAGAAGGGGCCGCATTTGAGTGACTCCGGCCAAGCCAGCAAGGCAACCGGCGGCTGGGCCAGGCGCGCGGCGCTGGCGTGGGCCCTGGCGGTTGCCTTGCTGCTGGCGCATAACGGCTACCTGTGGCTGGTCAAGGGCGTGGTGCCGGATACCGACATCATGGCCTTGCTGCCGGTCGAGCAGCGCGATCCGGTGCTGCAGCAGGCGTTCACGCATATGGTCGACGCTGCCCAGCAACGGCTGATCGTGCTGGTCGGCGCCGACGACTGGGACCATGCGCGCGCAGCCGCCGATGCCTACAGCGCAGTGCTGGCCAGGCAGCCGGCGCTGCTGCGAAGTTCAGTGCAGCTGTCGGCGCAGAATCAGCAAGACTGGCTGGCGCCGTCGCAGCAGATGCGGCTCAGCCTGTTGACGCCGGCGCAACAGGATGCGCTGCGCCGGCAACCGGCCAAATATTGGGTCGACACTGCCTTGCAACAGCTGTACAGCCCATTCTCCGGTCCCAAGCTAGGCGCCTGGCAAGACGATCCATTCGGCCTGTTCAGCGGCTGGGTGCAGGCGCGCGCGCAAGAAACGCCGGTGCGTCCGCGCGACGGTTACCTGTTTGTCGAAGACCACGGCCGTCCTTACATCCTGCTGCTGATGAACTTGCAGCAGCCGGCATTTTCGATGGCGACCCAGCAGGCGCTGTTGCCGCTGCTGGAACAGGCAGGCGCTGCCGCCCGCAAGGCCGTCCCGGCGGTGGAACTGGTCAGCGCCGGCGTGGTGCTGCATGCGGGAGCCGGCAGCGCCCAAGCCAGCCGGGAAATGTCGACCATCGGCATCGGTTCGCTGCTGGGCGTGATCCTGCTGATGTGGCTGACTTTTCGTTCCCTGCGGCCGATCGCGCTGATCATGCTGTCGATAGGCATCGGCTGCCTGGCCTCGTTTTCCCTGTGTTGGATGATTTTCGGACAAGTGCATTTGCTGACGCTGGTGTTCGGCGCCAGCCTGATCGGCGTGGCCCAGGATTACGGGATCTATTTCCTCTGCAGCCGGGTCGCCGCCGACCGCTCGCTAGGCTCGCGGCAATTGCTGCGGCGCCTGATGCCGGGCCTGGCGCTGACCCTGGCTGCCGCCGCGATCGGTTACATCGGCTTGGCGCTGACGCCGTTTCCAGGTTTGCGGCAGATGGCCGTGTTCTCGGTGCTGGGCCTGGTGTTCGCCTGGCTGACGGTGATTTGCTGGTTCCCGGCTTTGTTAACCGCGCATACCTTGAAGAGTTCGGCCTTTGCCGGCTGGTTTGGCCAGACCCGGGGCCATTGGCCGCTATTGCGCTGGAATCACGCCTCGGCCCTGGCGCTGCTGCTGTTCGGCATTTTTGCCGTAGCCGGCATAACGCGCCTGACGGTGAACGACGACATACGCTCCTTGCAGACGCCGCCGAAAGCGTTGCTGGCGGACCAGATCAAGCTGGGCAAACTGCTGGACGCGCCGACCCCGGTGCAGTTCTACCTGGTGCGCGGCGCCAGCGCGGAACAGGTGCTGCAGCGTGAGGAAGCATTAAAGCAGCGCCTGGAGCCTCTGATCGCCAGGCATGTCATCAGCGGTTACCAGGCGATGTCCAACTGGACGCCGTCGCTGCGGGAACAAGCAGCGAACCGGACCCTGGTCACGCAGGCCTTGCTTGCCGCCGACGGTCCGTTGCTGTCGTTAGCCGCGCAACTGGGCGAAGACGAAAACTGGATTGCGCAAATGCGCAGCCGGGCGCTGGCCGCGGCCGCCAGCGCCAACGGCGGCCGCGGCCTGACTCCTGCCGAATTCCTGAAGAGCGCAGCCAGCGAGCCGTCGCGCCATCTCTGGCTGGGAGAAGTGACCGGCGCGCAAGGGCGGGTTTATGCCAGCATCGTTGCCCTGCGCGGATTGAACAATTACGGCGACTTGCCGGTCTTGAAACAGGCAGCCGGACAGCTGGAAGGCGTGTCCTGGGTCGACAAGGTCAGTGAAATATCTGCGGTGCTGGGGCACTACCGGCAATACATGGGGTGGGTGCTGCTGGGCGCTTATGCGGCAATCGGCCTGTTGTTGTTCAGCCGCTACCGGACCTCGGCCTGGCGCGTGCTGATGCCGCCCGCGGTCGCCAGCATCGCTACCCTGGCCACCTTGGGCTTGCTGGGACAGCCGTTGCAACTGTTTCACGTGCTGGCGCTGATGCTGATTCTCGGCCTGGGCGTCGACTACGGGATTTTCTTGCAGGAGCAAAGCATGCAGCGCGACCGCTTCGCCTGGCTTACGGTTGGCCTGTCCGCCGCCAGCGCCTTGCTGTCGTTCGGCTTGCTGGCCTTGTCCGCCACGCCGCCGCTGCATGCATTCGGATTCACGATGTTGATCGGGATTGCAGTCGTCTGGCTGGTCGCCCCTTGTTTTAGCCAGGATTCACCACAGGAAAAAGAAAATGCAAACAAGAGTTGAGCAATGTGACGTTCTGGTGATCGGCGCCGGCCCGGCAGGTTCGGTGGCGGCGGCATTGCTGCAGCAGCAGGGACGGCAGGTGCTGGTGCTGGAGCGGGAACAGTTCCCGCGTTTCAGCATAGGCGAAAGCCTGCTGCCGCAAAGCATGGAATACTTGCAGCAGGCCGGCATGCTGCAAGCCGTGGTGGAAGCAGGATTCCAGTACAAGAACGGCGCTGCCTTCGTGCGCGGCGACCGTTATACCGACTTCGACTTCCGCGACAAGCATTCGGCAGGCTGGGGCACCACTTACCAGGTGCAGCGCGCCCAGTTCGACCAGCTATTGGCCAATGAGGCCGAGCGCCAAGGTGCGCAAGTGCGCTATCGGCATAACGTCACCGCGTTTGATTCCGATGGGGAAAAGTCGCGGGTTACGGTGCATGACATGGATGATTCGTCGGACGGCTCGGAATATATCGTGGAAGCTGGTTTTGTGCTGGACGCCAGCGGCTTCGGGCGCGTGCTGTCGCGCCTGCTGCAGCTGGAGTCGCCGTCGAATTTCCCGGTGCGCGGCGCCATTTTCACTCACATCGAAGATGGCATAACCGCAGCTGGTTTCGATCGCAACAAGATCCGCGTCACGGTGCATCCGGAGCACTGCGATGTCTGGTTCTGGCTGATTCCGTTTGCCGGCGGCCGCTGTTCCATCGGCGTGGTGGCGGAAACCGCATTCCTGGAACAGTTCAAAGGTAGTGAAACCGAACGCCTGCAGACGCTGGTGATGCAGGATCCGGCATCGCGTGCATTGCTGCAGAATGCCGGCTGGGATACGCCGGCGCGCCAGATTGTCGGTTATTCATCCAACGTCAAATCTTTGTGCGGCAAGGGCTATGCCTTGCTCGGCAACGCCGGGGAATTCCTGGACCCGGTGTTTTCTTCCGGCGTCACCATCGCGCTCAAGTCGGCCAGTCTGGCCGCTGCCGTGTTGCAGCGCCAGTTCGCAGGAGAAACCGTGGACTGGGAAAGCGAATATGCGATACCGTTGAAAAAAGGCGTCGATACTTTCCGCACTTTTGTCGATTCCTGGTATTCGGGCGGTTTCCAGAAAGTCATTTTTTACGAAAAACAGCAGCCCGAGGTACGCCGCATGATTGCTGCCATCCTGGCCGGTTATGCCTGGGACGACAGCAATCCCTATGCAAAGGAAAGCAGGCGGCGCCTGAGAGCTTTGGAGGAAATATGCAGCTGAAACTGACCGGCCGTAGCGGCTGGCTGCGTACCGGTTTGCTGATTGGCCGTCTGGCTTGGATGCTGGCGCTTGCCGCCTGCACCACCACGCCGAAGCCACCAGCGCCTGCGCTTGCGCGGCTCGAACTGAAGCTGGCGCCGGCGGCCTTGGGCGCCAACATCAGTTTGCAGCAGCATTTGACGGTGGAGCGCCAAGGCCGCGTCGACCAGCTCGACGCCGCAGTGGAAGTCGACCAGCAGCAGTTCAACATGGTTGGCCTGGTGTTCGGCCAGCGCGTCCTGAGCATGAACTACGACGGCAAGACCTTGCAGTCCTGGCGCCATCCCATGCTGCCTTCCCAGGTGCGGGTGGAAGATGTGATGGAAGATACACAATTGACGCTATGGCCGCTCGCTGCGATCCGTGCGGCTTTGCCAGAGGACTGGCAGATCGAGCAGCAAGGGTTGCGGCGCACACTGTCGCTGCGGGGCGAGCCGGTCATGGTGATCGACTACAGTGCGCCGATCCCATGGGAGGGCAAAGTGCAACTCGACAATCTGCGCTATCACTATCATTTGACGATTGAATCGGTCAGCGACGCCGGCGCTCCTGCCGCTGCCGCCGTTACCCCCGCTGCGGCGCCATAACCATGTTTTATCTCAATCAACTCGGCATGGTGTGCCCGCTCGGTGAAAACCATGCGGAGATCAGCCGCCGCCTGTTTGCCGGCGACAGCGGCGTCGGCATGACCGCGCTCTGTTCGCCGGGGCGGGAGTTGGCGCTGGGTTGCGTCGAGACCTTGCTGCCCGATCTCAGTACGCTGCCGCTGGGCCAGCGCAGCCGCAATAACCAGCTGGCCCTGGCCGCGCTGGCCCAGATCCGGCCCGAGGTCGATGCCGCGATCCGGCGGTTCGGCCCGGAGCGGGTGGCGGTCGTGCTAGGCACCAGCACTTCCGGCATCGGGCAGAGCGAAGCGGCGTTTCGCCATCGCCTGGAAAGTCAGAGATTTCCCGCCGATTTCGACTATGCGCAGCAAGAAATGGCTTCGCCGGCGGCGACCCTGGCGTCGGTGCTGGGCGTGATCGGGCCCGCTTATGTGCATTCCAGCGCCTGCGCCTCGAGCAGCAAGGCGATGGCCAGCGCCGCGCGCCTGATCAAGATGGGACTGTGCGATGCGGTGCTGACCGGCGGCGTCGATTCGCTCTGCGCGTTTACCGTGGCCGGCTTCGGCGCACTGGAATCGGTCAGCGCGGCGCGCTGCAACCCGTTCAGCGCCAATCGCAACGGCATCAATATCGGCGAAGGCGCCGCCTTGTTTTTGATGAGCAAGGTCGAGGCAGCCGTGAGCCTGCGCGGCTGGGGCGAATCTTCCGACGGTTATCACATTTCAGCGCCGGATCCGTCCGGCGCCGGTGCGCGCAGCGCGATGGAACAGGCCATGGCGCGCGCCGGCGTGGCGCCGGCGCAAGTTGACTACATCAACCTGCATGGCACTGCCACCGTGCAGAACGACGCCATGGAAGGGCAAGTGGTCGGCGCCATGTTTGCGGACCATGTGGCGCTCAGCTCGACCAAGCCGTTTACCGGCCATGCGCTGGGAGCGGCCGGGGCGGTGGAAGCCGGCTTGTGCTGGCTGGCGATGCAGGACGACAATCCACTGGGCCGGCTGCCGCCGCATCTGTGGGATGGCGTCGGCGATCCTGGCTTGCCGCAGCTGAACCTGGCGCCGGTCGGCGCCCGCCTTGGACATCCCTTGCGCTGGGCTTTGAGTAACTCTTTTGCATTCGGCGGCGCCAATGCAAGCTTGCTGCTGGGGCGCGAATGATGGATCAGTTGCATGCGGTCGAAACCCTGGACATCCGCCGTTTTTTGCCGCACTCCGGCGTCATGGTGCTGCTGGACCGGCTGCTGGAAGTTGGCGTAGAGGATTTGCGGGCGGAAGTGGCGATCCGGCCAGACAGCCTGTTTTGCGACGGCCAAGGCGTGCCGGCCTGGGTTGGCGTCGAGTACATGGCGCAGGCGATCGCCGCCTACGCCGGGTATACCGCACAGTTGCGCGGCGAAGCGGTGAAAATCGGCTTCCTGCTGGGCACCCGCTGCTATGAGGTCAATTGTCCCGGTTTTGCCGTCGGCAGCGTGCTGCAGGTCCATGTGCAGAAGCTGCTGCAGGCAGACAATGGGATAGGATCGTTCGAATGCCAGATCCATGCCGCCGGGCAGCAGCTGGCAAGCGCCACTATTACCGTATTCCAGCCGGCTGACGCGGCTGTTTTTCTTGAGGGAAGTACCGAATGATGTTGGAATCGAACAAGGCAGCGCCGGCTGCCCGCCTGACCCAGAGCGTGCTGGTCACCGGCTCCAGCCGCGGCATCGGCAAGGCGATTGCATTGCGGCTGGCGCGCGAGGGCTACGATATCGTCTTGCATTGCCACCAACAGCGCGCGGCAGCCGATGCCGTGGAGCTGGCGGTGCGTGAGCTGGGCGTGCAGGCGCGGGTGCTGCAATTCGACATCGGCGACCGTCAGGCTAGCGCTGCCGCCTTGCTGGCGGATGTCGAGCAGCATGGCTGTTATTACGGCGTGGTATGCAATGCCGGTGTGGCGCGTGATAACGCTTTCCCTGCCATGCCGGGCGAAGACTGGGACCTGGTGCTGAAGACCAACCTGGACGGTTTCTACAATGTGCTCAATCCGCTGGTGATGCCGATGGTGCAACGGCGTGCGCCTGGCCGCATCGTCACCCTGGCTTCGGTGTCGGGCCTGATAGGCAACCGCGGCCAGGTCAACTATAGCGCCGCCAAGGCTGGGATCATCGGCGCCAGCAAGGCGCTGGCGATCGAGCTGGCCAAGCGCAACATCACGGTTAACTGCGTCGCCCCAGGTCTGATCGAAACCGACATGATCAGCGAGGTGCCGCTGGACGAAGCGCTCAAGCTGATTCCGGCGCGCCGGGTCGGCAAGCCGGAAGAGGTGGCGGCGACGGTGGCCTTCCTGATGCACGCCGATGCCGCCTACATCACGCGCCAGGTGATTTCGGTCAACGGAGGCATGGCATGACGCGTACGCTGACAGAACGGCGGGTAGTGGTGACCGGCATGGCCGGCATCAGCCCGATCGGCAACGGCTGGGATGCGATTCGCAGCCACCTCGGCAGTTATCGCAACGCCATCGTGCGTATGGACGACTGGGCCGGATACGACGGCCTCAACACCCAGCTAGGCGCGCCGGCCGCGGAATTTGCGCTGTCCGAGCGCTATAACCGCAAGAGCATGCGCAGCATGGGACGGGTGGCCTTGATGGCGACCCGCGCCAGCGAACTGGCGCTGACCGATGCCGGCCTGATTGACGATCCGGTGCTGAAAAGCGGCGCCTGCGGCGTCGCTTACGGTTCGTCTGCCGGCACACCGAAGGCGATCGGCGATTTCGGCCGGATGATGGATGAACGCAGCACGCGCGGCATCAACGCCACTACCTATATCAAAATGATGGCGCACACGGCGCCGGTCAATATCGGCGTATTTTTCGGCATTACCGGGCGCGTGATCACCACTTCCAGCGCCTGTACTTCGGGCAGCCAGGGCATCGGCTACGCCTATGAAGCTATCCGCAGCGGCCGCCAGGCAATCATGATCGCCGGCGGCGCCGAAGAATTGTGTGCGACCGAGGCTGCGGTATTCGACACCCTGTTCGCCACCAGCGTGCGCAACGACACGCCGGCCATGACGCCCAGCCCGTTCGACAGCAGCCGCGACGGCCTGGTGATCGGCGAGGGCGCCGGCAGCCTGATCCTGGAAGATTTCGACCATGCGCACGCCCGCGGCGCAAAAATGTACGCTGAAATCGTAGGCTTCGGCACCAACAGCGACGGCTGCCACGTCACCCATCCGAACGCCGACACCATGCAGGTTGCGATGACGCTGGCGCTGGCCGACGCCGCTTTGCCGGCAAGCGCCATCGGCTACATCAATGCCCACGGCACCGGCACCGAGCAGGGCGACATAGCCGAATCTCATGCAACCGCCGCCGTATTCGCGCGGCACACGCCGATCAGTTCGCTGAAAAGCTATACCGGCCACACGCTGGGCGCGTGCGGCGCCCTGGAAGCCTGGATCGGCATCGAAATGATGCGTTCCGGCTGGTTCGCGCCGACCATCAACCTGAAGCAGCTGGACCCGCTATGCGCCGAGCTGGACTACATTGTCGACGAGGGACGCAGCTTGCAATGCGAGTATTTCATGTCGAACAATTTTGCGTTTGGCGGCATCAATACCTCATTGATTTTCAAACGCCTGGATTAAACCATGCGGTCCGCGTTCATCCTGCTATACGACGCCAGTCAGCTGGCGGACGATGACCGCGACCGTTTTCTTGCCTGCCTGGGCGAGTCGGAGTTGCTGCGTTACCGGCGGTTTTTGCGGCCGCTGCGCCAGCGCGAGTTTTTGCTGGGGCGGATATTGCTGCGCTTCGCGGTTGCGCACCTGGCTGGAGTCGCATTTGATGTTGTGCAGGTCGCCGAGCGTAAAAACCAGGCGCCATTAGTCCAGCTGGCTGTCGGCGGCGCTGCGCTTCCTTTTTTCAGTTTGTCGCATAGCCGCGGTTGGGTGGCTTGCGCCGCCAGTGTCGATACCGCACTGGGTCTCGATGCCGAGACGCTGGATGCCGAGCGCGATGTGGACGCCATTGGCCGCGCCGCTTTTTCAGAGGCAGAGAGCAACTGGTTGTCGAGCCGTCCTGCCGAGGATAAAGCGGCGGATTTCTATGCCTTGTGGAGCAGCAAAGAGGCGCTGTTTAAATTGATGTCGGTGCAGGGGTACGGCAGTAGTCCAGCGCCGGAACACGTGGCCGCAGGCGCACGTTTGCGTTCAGGACAGGATTGGCATGCTCGCACGTGGACGCAGCAGGGCCTGGTCATTACTCTGTGCAGTCGCGAGCGTTTACAATCGGTAGCGCGGATTTGCCTGCTCGGCGCCGCGCCATCGGCCTGGAGGCTACAGCTGGACAGCCGCCGGCCTTAGAGTTTTTTCAGGCGTTTTGCATTGGCAGTGGCGCGTGCATGAATCGGCTGCAGGCCGGTCTGCGCAATATGCGCCAGCGAAGTGTTCAATTGCGAAACGACCTCCGCCGAGTTGCGCATGGTGTCGTGCGCCAGCTTGCTCTGGCGGTGTCCGGACTGGTGCAGGCTGCTGCTGCTGGCCACTGACAGCAGGTTGGCGGTGCCGTCCAGCATGTGCTGGATCGCCAGCCTGGCCACTTCCTGATGCAAGCTCATCATGCGGATCGCCATGGCATGCGCCGATTCGGCGGCAACTTCCATTTTTTCCTGGCTCATCAGGTTGAATTCATTGCGGTCGCTCTGGCTTGGCGCTGGTCCGGCCAGGGCCATGCGGGCGGTGCGATGGCCAATCACTTCTGCCGAGGCGTTCATCATTTCCCCGGTTTTGAACAGCAGGTCGGTCCAGGCGCTGAAAGGGCTGGCAGGACTGGCGACGGCGGTGTTGCGGACTCGGTACGACTTCATGGTGACTCCTTGGGACCAAATGGCCTTGATAGCGCTAACAATACCCCTTTTTAGGCATTCGCTGTGGCTTTTATGTGGCGCTGCAACATAATTTTGCAATTGCCCTGTTTACATAGAGAAAAGGCAACTAAAACACCGTGCAAAGTGTGTTTCCGCGGTACTTCGGTAAAATTCCAAAATCTTCATAAATGAGTAACATTGCTTCGGGTAAAATCCAGATATGAAAATTTTGATCAGCAACGATGATGGCTACCTGGCGCCGGGCATCATCGCCTTGGCGGATGCACTGGCGCCGATAGCCGAAATCGTGGTGGTAGCCCCCGACAGCAATCGCTCCGGCTCATCCAATTCGCTGACCCTGGATCGCCCTTTATCCGTGCAACGTGCCGAAAACGGTTTCTATTTTGTCAATGGAACGCCATCTGACTGCGTACACATTGCCTTGACCGGCTTGCTGAATTTTCGACCGGATCTGATCGTCTCCGGCATTAACCAAGGCCAGAACATGGGCGACGACACGCTGTATTCCGGCACCGTTGCGGCGGCCACCGAAGGTTTCCTGTTCGGCATTCCGGCCATCGCTTTTTCGCAGTTGCACAAAGGCTGGGACGAGCTGGAAACGGCGGCCATGGTGGCGCGGGAAATCGTCGAACGCCGCTTCGGCAACCTGCCGCAGCCCTACCTGCTGAACGTGAATATTCCCAACCTGCCTTACGACCAGCTGAAACCGGTATTGGCGACCCGCCTGGGAAAGCGGCACGAATCGGAAGCTGTCATCAAGGACAAGGATCCGCACGGCCGCGACATATACTGGATCGGTCCGCCGGGCGCGGCGCGCGATGCCGGCGAGGGCACCGATTTCCATGCGACCGCCAACGGCCATGTTTCGATTACTCCCTTGCAGATAGATCTGACCCATGCGGCGCAGCTGGCCGCGCTGAGGAAAGATTTGTCATGACCGACAAGGCCAAGCGTTTTCCGCTGACGCTGTCGTCGGTCGTCGACAAGAAGCCAGGCGCCGACCAGAACAAGCGCAGCGTAGCCACGCCGCAGACGGCAACAAAAAATGCCGCCTGGGAGAACTCTCGGCCGGCGCCGCGGACTGCCGCCGGCACGCCGCCGCTGGCGCCGGCAGGCAAGGCGATGGCGCGGCCGGCACAGAGTGCGAGCCATGTCGACCGCTCAGGCTCGATGGTATCCGACGGCGTGCGCAAAGCCATGGTGGACCGGGTCGCCAGGCAGGGCGTTAGCGACGCCAAGGTGCTGGCGGCGATGGAAGCCGTGCCGCGCCACATGTTCATGGAACCGGGCATGTCGAGCCAGGCATACATCGATGCTTCGCTGCCGATCGGCCACCACCAGACCATTTCGCAGCCGTATATCGTGGCGCGCATGATAGAGATCATGCGCGACAACCAGCAAGGCGGGGTCTTGAACCGGGTGCTGGAAATCGGCACCGGCTGCGGTTACCAGGCGGCGGTGCTGTCCCAGGTTGCGAAGGAAGTCTATTCGATAGAGCGGATCAAGCCCTTGCACGAACTGGCAAGAAGCAACTTGCGTCCGCTGCGGATCGGCAACATCCGTTTGCATTACGGAGATGGTATGCTTGGGCTGCCGCAGGTGGCGCCTTTCGACGGTATCATCCTGGCTGCAGCCGGCCTTGAAGTGCCGCAGGCATTGCTGGACCAGATGACGATCGGCGGCCGCCTGGTGGCTCCGGTCGGCGCCCGTCACCAGGTACTGCAGCTGATCCAGCGAACCGGTAAATTTGATTGGACCAGCACCACACTGGAAGACTGCCATTTTGTGCCTTTGCGTGCTGGAACGGTTTGAACAGCGCGGTTTGAGCAGCGCCGGATCGCTTGTTGTGTCCGGCACGAATTGACGAATCAATTGACGAATAATCAGCGACCACGTCGCACATACTAATTAACGTAATGAGAATGAAGAAAACTCGCTTTATAGCTTTGGGATTAATGGTAGGCACGCTTGCCGCATGTACCACTCCGCGCACTCCGGCGCCGGTAGTCGAACGGCGGCCAGGCGGCAGCGGCGCGGTAGCTACCGGGACTGCGCCCGAAACGCCGCGGGCCGCTGAAGGACGCGGCTCTTATACCGTGAAGCAGGGCGACACCCTGTACCGGATCGCGCTTGAATTCGGCCAGAGCTATCGCGATATCGTGGCCTGGAACAAGCTGGACAACGCCAACGACATCAAGGTCGGCCAGGTGCTGCGGGTGCAGCCTCCTGACAGCAGTTCAGGACCGGCCGGCGGCGCCCAGATCGGCAGCGTAGCTTCCGGCTCGGGAGTCGAGGTGCGTTCTTTGGGATCCGCACCATCAGCAGCGGCTGTCGCCAGCGGCGGCAACAAGAGCGGACCGCGCGGCGACAAGCGCCCGTATTCCGACAGCGCCCTGGCTGAGTTGCAAAAGCCCGATGTTGCGTCCAGCGAAACGCCTAAAGCGGCTGCAACGCCGGCCGTGGCGGCGCCTGCCGCAGCTGCCGGCAGCACCGCCGCGACAGCTGCGCCGGCAAGCGGCGATGAAGACAAGGTCGACTGGATGTGGCCGGCCGAAGGCAAGCAGGTCGGCGCTTTCGACCAGGGCAAGAAAGGCATCGATATTGCCGGCAAGGCCGGGCAGAATGTGGTCGCCGCGGCCGGCGGCAAGGTAATGTATGCCGGCAGCGGCATTCGCGGCTACGGTAATCTGGTTATCATCAAACATACCAGCAACTTGTTGTCCGCTTACGCGCATAATAAGAGCATCCTGGTGAAAGAGGGGCAGACGGTGAGCAAGGGCCAGAAAATTGCCGAGATGGGTAATTCGGACAGCGATGCGGTCAAGCTGCATTTCGAAATCCGCCAGCAAGGCAAACCTGTGGATCCATCGAAATTCTTACCTAGTCGATAAATGAGCAAACGGCCGACAGATCATCAGGATGACGAGCTTGACGATGCATCGGAGCGGATTGCCGATGACGGGCAAGAGGATGTTGATGCTGTCGCCGCCGAGCAGGACGTCGACGACGAGGTCGTGGTCGATGGCGTGGTGGTGGTGGTCGACGGCGTCGAGGAGCTGAAGAAAGTCCTGGCCGCCGAGCTGTCGACCGACACCACGCAGCACTACCTGAACCAGATCGGCACCCGGCCGCTGCTGTCTGTGACCGAAGAAGTGCATTTCGCCACCCTGGCGAAACAAGGCAATTTCGAAGCCCGGCAGAAAATGATCGAGCACAACCTGCGGCTGGTGGTTTCGATCGCCAAGCACTACATCAACCGCGGCGTCGCCTTGCTTGACCTGATCGAGGAAGGCAATCTCGGCCTGATGCGGGCGATCGACAAATTCGAGCCTGAGCGCGGTTTCCGTTTCTCTACTTACGCCACCTGGTGGATACGCCAGAGCATCGAGCGCGCCATCATGAACCAGGCGCGCACCGTGCGCTTGCCGGTGCACATGGTGCGTGAACTGAACCAGATCCTGCGCGCCAAATACCACCTGGAAGCGCAGCATCACGATGGCAAGGACGCCAGCGCCGAAGATATCGCCCACCTGGTCGACCGGCCGGTGGAAGATGTGCAGGATGTGCTGGCCTTGTCCGAGCACGCGGCGTCGCTGGATGCGCCGCTGGACCAGGATCCGCTGGCCAGCTTGATGGACCTGCTGCCGAGCGCCACCGAGGAAAATCCCGATTCGCGCGCCGAACAGCAGGAAATGTCGATCCTGGTGCGGGTCTGGCTGGAAAAGCTGACCGACAAGCAGCGTAACGTCATCATGCGCCGTTTCGGCCTGGACAACGACGACCCTTCGACGCTGGAAGAACTGGCGGCCGAAATCGGCGTCACCCGCGAGCGGGTGCGGCAGATTCAGCAGGAGGCGCTGCTCAAGCTGAAACGCTTGCTGGGCGCCAAAGGCGTCGGCAAAGACTCCTTTCTTTAAACCTGCGCCGGCTGGCGCTATAATCTCGCACCATTTTCTTTCTGCTATCGCCTCCGGCGATGAATAACTGTTTCCTATGCAACAAGACACTATCGATATCAAATCCCTAGACATGGATGCGCGCGGCATCGGCCATCTGCAAAATGAAGACGGCAGCCAGGGCAAGGTCATTTTTGTCGAAGGCGCCTTGCCGGGCGAGCGGGTGAGTTTCCTGTCGTATCGCAAGAAGCCGAAATGGGAGGCGGCCACCATGACTGCCTTGCACAAGGAATCGGTGTTGCGGGTGAGGCCGCAGTGTCCGGTATTCGGCATGTGCGGCGGCTGCGCCATGCAGCACCTGGAGCCGACGGCGCAGGTGGCGATCAAGCAGCGCGTGCTGGAAGACAACCTGTGGCATATCGGCAAGGTCAAGGCGGAATCGATGCTGCGGCCGATTTACGGCCCGACCTGGGGTTATCGTTACCGCGCCCGCATTTCAGTGCGCAACGTGCCGAAAAAGGGCGGTGTGCTGGTCGGTTTCCATGAAAGGAAATCCTCTTTCATCACCGACATGAAGACCTGCGAAATATTGCCGGCGAATGTGTCGGCGATGCTGGTGCCGCTGCGCCACCTGATCGGTTCGCTGAGCCTGATCGACCAGATTCCGCAGATCGAACTGGCGGTGGGCGAGGGGCCGCAAGGCAAGGTTACCGCGCTGGTGCTGCGCATCATGGCGGCGCCGACGGCCGACGATGAGGTCAAGCTGAAGGCGTTTGCCGACCAATACCAGGTGAACTGGTGGCTGCAAACCGCCGGCCCCGACAGCGCCTATCCGTTTTATCCGGCACAGGGCGAGCTGTATTACACCTTGCCGGAATTCGGCGTGCGGATGCCTTTCAAGCCCACCGATTTCACCCAGGTGAACCATCAGATCAACCGGGTGCTGGTGGCGCGCGCCTTGCGCCTGCTGGACGTGCAGCCGCACGAGCGGGTGGCTGACCTGTTTTGCGGCCTGGGGAATTTCACCTTGCCGCTGGCTACCCAGGCGCAGCAGGTGGTCGGCATCGAAGGCAGCCAGGCCCTGATCAACCGTGCCGGCGAAAATGCCGCGGTCAACCAGTTATCGGATAAAACCACTTTTCATTGCCGCAACCTGTTTGAGGCGAGCGCCGAGGATTTTGTCGCGCTGGGCAAATTCGACCGGATGCTGATCGACCCGCCGCGCGACGGTGCGGCGGCAGTGTGTGAAGCTCTGGTCGGCCTGGCGGCAATCGACCCGGCATTGATGCCGAAGCGGATTGTGTACGTTTCCTGCAACCCGTCGACCCTGGCGCGCGACGCCGGTTTGCTGATCGCCGGCGGTTATCGCCTGAGCCAGGCCGGGGTGGTGAACATGTTTCCGCATACGGCGCATGTGGAATCGATTGCGGTGTTCGACATGCCTTGATGCGTTTCGCCTGACAATAAAAAAACCGGCCAGAGGGCCGGTTTTTTTATACCTGGTGCTGCTTAGTTCCGGTTGCCGCCGAAAATCCCCAGCAGCGACAGCAGGTTGACAAAGATGTTGTAGACATCCAGGTACAGGCTTAGCGTCGCCGAGATGTAATTGGTCTCGCCGCCGTTGATGATGCGCTGCACGTCATACAGGATGTAGGCCGAGAAAATCGCAATGGCGATCACCGATACCGCCAGGTAAAGCGCCGGTATCTGCAGGAAAACATTGGCCAGCGATGCCAGCAGCAGCACCACGACGCCGGCGAACAGCCATTTCCCCATGTTCGAGAAATCGCGCTTGCTGACCGTGGCGATGCTTGCCATGACTACAAACACGCTGGCGGTGCCGCCGAAAGCCATCATGATCAGCGAGGCGCCGTTGGAGAAGCCGACCAGCGTATGGCCGATCAGGCGCGACAGCATCAGGCCCATGAAGAAGGTGAAACCGAGCAGAAGCAATACGCCCCAGCCGGTGTTCTTGGTCTTTTCAATTGCATAAAAGAAACCAAACGCCACGGCCATGAAAGCCATGAAGCCGATCAGCGGACTGTTTCTGAAGAAACTGAAGTCCATCTGTACACCCAGCCACGCGCCCGCAATCGTCGGCAACATGGACAGGGCCAGCAGCCAGTACGTGTTGCGCAGTACGCGGTGCTGTGCGCTCAGCGCGGTGCTGCCGGGCGAGTAGGTCGGTTGCAGGTTCGGGTTCATCAGGGACTCCTTTGGAAATTGCAAAAATACTAAATTGTTGCGATCATAGCATCTAACTTCAACATCATTACATGAGACAACAACGCCGCAAAGTGGTTCTCGGGCGTATTTTACGACTTTTCTATGGCATGCAGCTTGCGTTTTGGCTGGTTTTGACGATTCTACATGGGTGATTCGTGTTAAAATCAAAGGTTGATTGAACTATTAACCAGTCATTTAAATAAGCAGCTTAACCCTTTCATTTTATTGGAGTTTTTCAGATGGCAATTGAACGCACCCTGTCGATTATCAAACCGGACGCAGTGGCAAAGAACGTAATCGGTCAAATTTACACCCGTTTTGAAAACGCTGGCCTGAAAATCGTTGCTGCCCGCATGACGCACCTGTCGCGCGCAGAAGCTGAAGGTTTCTACGCGGTTCACAGCGCACGTCCTTTCTTCAAGGATCTGGTCGATTTCATGATCTCCGGCCCAGTGATGATCCAAGCGCTGGAAGGCGAAAACGCAGTACTGAAGCACCGCGACCTGATGGGCGCAACCGATCCTAAGAAGGCAGAAAAAGGCACTATCCGTGCTGACTTCGCTGACTCGATCGACGCTAACGCAGTGCACGGTTCGGACGCAGTGGAAGCGGCGAAAGTCGAAATCGCCTATTTCTTCCCGGCGTAATTTGTTTTAAATGTTTTGCATAGTTGGGGGCAGGGAAAAACGCTCATTGTTGTAAAGTGCGGCGACCCTGTCCTGCAATTATCTTGAATTGGAAATGCCATGACTGCTCTCACCAACCTGCTGGATCTGGATCCCGCACAACTGACCGCCTATTGCGGCGAGTTGGGTGAGAAGCCGTTTCGTGCAAAACAACTGCTGCGCTGGATTCATCAATTCGGCGCACACGATTTCGATGCAATGACCGATTTGGCCAAGTCATTGCGTGACAAGCTGGCGACCCGGGCCATGATCGCCGCTCCCGCAGTGATCAGCGATCACACCTCGACCGACGGCACCCGCAAGTGGCTGCTCGATGTCGGCCAGGGCAATGCGGTGGAGACGGTGTTCATCCCCGAAGAGAACCGCGGCACCCTGTGCATTTCGACCCAGGCCGGCTGCGCGGTGAATTGCCGCTTCTGTTCCACCGGCAAGCAAGGTTTCAGCCGTAACCTGACAGTCGGTGAAATCATCGGCCAGCTGTGGATGGCCGAGTTTGAACTGCGTAAATCGAAGGGCATCGAGCCCGGCCATAAAGGCGAGCGCCAGATCACCAACGTCGTGATGATGGGCATGGGCGAACCCTTGCTGAACTACGAACCGACTGTGACCGCGCTCAAGCTGATGCTGGACGATAACGCCTATGGCCTGTCGCGCCGCCGCGTGACCTTGTCCACCAGCGGAGTGGTGCCGATGATCGACAAGCTGTCGCAGGATTGCGCGGTGGCGATGGCGGTATCGCTGCACGCCTCCAACGATACCTTGCGCGACGGCCTGGTGCCGCTCAACAAGAAATACCCGCTGCGCGACCTGATGGCTGCCTGCAAGCGCTACCTGGAGTTTGCGCCGCGCGATTTCATCACCTTTGAATATTGCATGCTGGACGGCGTCAACGATACCGACGCCCACGCCCGCGAGCTGATCGCCCTGGTGCAGGGCCACGCAGGCGGGCCGGCCGTGCCTTGCAAATTCAACCTGATCCCGTTCAATCCTTTCCCTGAATCGGGATTGAAGCGCTCCAACAATCCGCGCATCAAGGCCTTCGCCCAGATCCTGATGGACGCCGGCATCGTCACCACCGTGCGCAAGACGCGCGGCGACGATATCGACGCCGCCTGCGGCCAGCTCGCCGGCGAAGTGCAGGACCGGACGCGGGTGCAGGAACGCATGCAGAAAATGACCGAATATCAGCAGAAATTCGGAAAGAACTTTGGCCGTATCATCGAGGTGTCTCAGTGATAGAAAAAGCAAGTAGCAAGCTCGGGAGCTGGCAAGGCCGGCTGGTGTTCGCCGCGGCCGCGTTGTCGTTATTGGCCGGCTTGAGTGCTTGCACCAGCCCGCCGCTCAGCAGTGACAGCGAGGGTGGTTCGCGCCGCGAACTGGCTACCAGTTCGGACCAGACTGAAGCTCAGCGCCGCGCCGGCATTCGCTTGCAGCTGGCGGTCGGTTATTACGAGCAGCACCAGCTGGAAGTTGCGCTGGACGAGATCAAGCAGGCCCTGGCGGCAGATCCTGAACTGGCCGACGCGTATAGCGTGCGCGGGCTGATCTACATGGGCATGTCTGAAAACCGCCTGGCCGACGACAATTTCCAGCGCGCCTTGCGGCTGTCACCGAACAATCCGGATTATGCCAACAACTATGGCTGGTTCCTGTGCCAGAACGGCCGCGCCAAGGAATCGATAGTGCATTTCGAGACGGCGCTGAAAAGCCGCAATTACCAGTCGCCGGCAAAAGCGCTGACCAACGCCGGTGTCTGCAGCCTCAAATTCAACGATACCGTGGCGGCGCAGCGTTACCTGTCGCAGGCGTTCCAGTTCGACGCCAGCAATCCTCTGACCAACGCCAAGCTGGCGCAGCTGGCGTATGACCGCAACGATTATGAAAAGGCCCGGTTTTATATCGGCCTCGTATTAAAAACCGATGTGCAGAATGCGGAAGCATTGTGGACAGCTATCAAAGTGGAGCGAAAGTTGGGTGACACAGCTGCAGAGGCAAGTTTGGTGACGCAATTGCGCCGTCGTTTTGGCGGCTCCCCGGAATTCGCAGCTTATCAGCGCGGGGCGTTTAATGAGTGAGCCTGAACAGCTGAAAATCACCGATGCCGATTCTGGCGAGGACGCAGTAGTTCCCGCAACTGCCAGCTCCGAACCGCTTTCGCTCGGCGCGCAACTGGGCGGCAGGCGGGAAGAGCTGGGCTGGTCGGTGCAGGACGTGGCCAGCCACCTGAAGCTGGCGCCGCGTCAGATCGACGCCATGGAAAAGGACAATTACGCTGCTTTGCCGACCATGGTGATGACGCGCGGTTTCATCCGTTCCTATGCAAAATTGCTGGGCCTGGATGCAGCCGCCTTGCTGGCGACCATCGCACCGCCGGCAACGGCGCGAGCGACAGTCAGCGTAGTGCATGGCAGCCCGTTGTCGACGCCTTTCTCGGAGTCCCGCTTCAGCTTGATGGGGCGTAATAAATTTGCCTATAAGTGGCTGGTGGTGCTGGCCGTGCTGCTGTTGCTGCTGGCGGTGGCGATACGGCTGGACGTGTTGCCGGTGGTGCAGAACACGTTGCAGTCGCTGGCTGAAAAATCAGCTGCTGCGGGCAGTACGGCAAGCACGGAAGACAAGGATAAGACTGCTGCGCCTGCAGTCGAAACGCAGGCGGCAGATACGGCAGCCAATGCGGCCTTGACTGCCACACCGGCTCCCGCTGCGAGTGCGGCGGCGGTGTCCGAGACCGGCGTCAATGCGGTCCCGGCGAACACCCAGATAGCGAACCCGGCCACGGCCAGCGGCGGCGAGCTGAACCTGAACTTCCGCCAGGACTCATGGGTCGAAATCAAACGCGCTGACAACACCGTGCTGGTTTCGCGCCTGGCCAAGGCCGGCAGTACGGAAACAGTCGACATGTCGCAGCCGGTCAATATCATTATCGGCAATCTTGCCGGCGTCGACGCGACGCTGCGCGGTGTGCCGGTGGACTTGAAGGCCGGTTCGAAAACCAATGTGGCCAGATTGACCCTGAAATAAGCGTGATGGAAAGAGAGCAGCCCATGCCGCAGACGAATTTGCCAACGAATTTAGCAATAAGCTCAGGCCCCAGCGTGCGCCGCCTTAGCCGCGGCGCAACGATCAGTTATGGCGAGCGCAAGATCATGGTCGGCGGCGGTGCGCCGGTAGTGGTGCAGTCGATGACCAATACCGACACCGCTGACGCGATCGGCACCGCGATCCAGATCAAGGACCTGGCGCGTGCCGGTTCCGAGCTGGTGCGCATTACCGTGAACAATCCGGAAGCGGCTGCGGCCGTGCCGGCGATCCGCGAGCAGCTGGACAAGATGGGGATAGATGTGCCGCTGGTGGGGGATTTTCACTACAACGGCCATACCCTGCTGAACGATTTCCCGAGTGCGCCCAGGCTTTGTCGAAATACCGCATCAATCCGGGCAACGTCGGCAAGGGCGCCAAGCGCGACACCCAGTATGCACAGATGATCGAAGCCGCCTGCAAGTATGACAAGCCGGTCCGCATCGGCGTCAACTGGGGTAGCCTGGACCAGGCCTTGCTGGCGCGCATCATGGATGAGAATGCCTTGCGCAGCCAGCCATGGCCGGCGCAGGCGGTCATGTATGAAGCGCTGGTGACCTCGGCGATAGAGAACGCGCAGCGCGCGGAAGAATTGGGACTGGCAGCCGACCGCATCATCCTGTCGTGCAAGGTGTCGGGCGTGCAGGACCTGATCGCCGTGTACCGCGAACTGGCGCGGCGTTGCGACTACCCCCTGCACCTGGGGCTGACTGAAGCCGGCATGGGCAGCAAGGGTATTGTGGCTTCGACCGCAGCCCTGTCGGTGCTGCTGCAGGAAGGCATAGGCGACACCATAAGGATTTCGCTGACGCCGGAGCCGGGCGGCGACCGCACGCGAGAAGTGATCGTCGGCCAGGAAATACTGCAAACCATGGGCTTGCGCAAATTCGCGCCGATGGTGATTGCCTGCCCTGGTTGCGGCCGCACTACCTCGACCGTGTTCCAGGACCTGGCCGACAAGATCCAGACCTATCTGCGCGACCAGATGCCGGTCTGGAAAAAAGCCTATCCCGGCGTCGAAGGCATGAATGTGGCGGTGATGGGCTGCATCGTGAACGGCCCGGGCGAATCCAAGCATGCGAATATCGGCATCAGCCTGCCTGGCACCGGCGAATCGCCGGCTGCGCCGGTGTTCATCGACGGCGAGAAAAAACTGACGCTGCGCGGTGAGCGGATCGCCGAAGAGTTCCAGGCGGTGGTGCTGGATTACGTGAAGAGCCATTATGGCCAGGCAGCGGCCTGATCCGAATAAATATCAACCATAAAAACTGACCACTACTGGTGTACTGAAAAAGAATGTCTGAAAATAAGAAAGCCGAAAAAATCGTCGGCGTAAAAGGTATGAACGATGTCCTGCCGGCCGATGCCGCCTTGTGGGAATTGTTTGAAAACACGGTGGAGTCGGTGCTGAAGAGCTACGGTTTCCAGAAAATCCGCACGCCTATCGTCGAACCTACCGCCTTGTTTGCGCGCGGCCTCGGCGCTGTCACCGACATCGTCGAAAAGGAAATGTATTCCTTCACCGATGCGATGAACGGTGACAACCTGACCCTGCGCCCCGAGAGCACGGCCGGCGTGGTGCGCGCGGCGATCGAGCATAACCTGACTTACGACGGCCCCAAGCGGCTCTGGTACAGCGGCCCGATGTTCCGCCACGAGCGTCCGCAACGCGGCCGTTACCGCCAGTTCCACCAGGTCGGCGCCGAAGCGCTTGGTTTTACCGGCCCGGATATCGACGCCGAGCTGATCATGCTGTGCCAGCGGCTGTGGGACGACCTCGGCTTGCAGGACGTGAAGCTGCAACTGAATTCGATCGGCGATGCGGAAGAGCGCAACCGTCACCGCACCGACCTGATTACCTATTTTGAGCAGCACAAGGAACTGCTGGACGCCGATGCGCAGCGTCGCCTGCACTCCAATCCTTTGCGCATCCTGGACACCAAGAATCCGGCCATGCAGGAAATGGTCAACGGCGCGCCGCAACTGCTGTCCTACCTGGGCACGGAATCGCTGGCGCACTTCGAAGGCGTGCAAAAGATCCTGAACTACAACAATATTCCTTTCACCATCAACCCGCGCCTGGTGCGCGGCATGGACTACTACAACCGTACCGTCTTCGAATGGGTCACCGACCAGCTCGGCTCGCAAGGTACGGTATGCGGCGGCGGCCGTTACGATCCGCTGGTGGAAATGTTCGGCGGCAAGCCGACTCCGGCCTGCGGTTTTGCGATGGGCATCGAGCGCTTGCTGGAACTGATGCGCGCGAACGGCGAGCAAGCCGTGCGCAACGAGTGCGATGTGTACCTGGTGCATCAGGGCGAGGCGGCGCAGCTGCAATCGTTCGTGCTGGCAGAGCGTTTGCGCAATGCCGGGCTGGATGTTGTGCTACATTGCGCCTCGGCCAATGCCGGCGGCAGCTTCAAGTCGCAGATGAAGCGCGCTGATGCCAGCGGCGCGGCCTACGCCATCATTATCGGCGAAGACGAAGTGGCGAACCAGACCGCGACCGTCAAGACCTTGCGCGCCGAGGGCGACGGCGATGCCGAAAAAGCTAGTGCCGGCAATCAAAGTGTCGTACCTTTCGATGCGGTAAGCGATTATCTGGTCGACCAGATCGTCGGCGCCGGCGACGATCATGACCACGACCATGGTGATCATGATGGCCATGGACATGTTCACTATCATCATTAAATTCATCACTAAAAACTAAAATCATATGGCATTCGATCTCGACGAACAGGAACAACTGGCAACGCTTAAGGATTGGTGGAATAAATACGGCAATCTGACGACCTGGGTGCTGATTATCGCCCTGGCTGCCTACGCCGGCTGGTCCGGCTGGAATTATTACCAGCGCAGCCAGTCCTTGCAGGCGTCGCAGCTTTACGACGAGCAGCAAAAGGCGGTGGCGGGCAAGGACAACGCCAAGGTGCAGCGCGCCGCTGCCGATATCCAGCAGAAATTCGGCCGTACGGCGTATGCCGGCATGGCGGCCTTGTCGGCCGCCAAGGTGGCGTTTGACGCCAATGACCTGAATGCGGCAAAGGAGCAGCTGCAATGGGTGGTCGACCATGGCCGCGACGAAGACTACAAGGCGCTGGCGCGGATCCGTCTGGCCGGCATCCTGCTCGACCAGAAGGCCTATGACGACGGCTTGAAAGTATTGGCGGCAGACCTGCCGGCGCCTTTCGCCAGCGCGGCGGCCGATCGCAAGGGCGACATCCTGGTAGCCCAGAACAAGCTGGACGAAGCGCGCGCCGCCTACCAGCTGGCCTTGGACAAGATGGAAAGCAAAAATCCTGGCAAGGAATTGATTCAATTGAAACTTGATGCGATTGGCGGAGCTCCAGCCAAAGCCGCGGCCTGATAATTCGGAAAAAGGAAGAATATGCGTGTGAAGACTCTACGAGCTACTCTGCGAGCTGTTGCCGCCTGTGCCGGTGCGTTGTTGATATTGGGCGGCTGCTCCTTGTTCAGTAGCAAGAAGACAAGTAACCAGCCAGCGCCTTTGGTTGAATTTACCCAAAGCCTCAAGGTGCAACCAGTCTGGAAGCAGTCGGTCGGCAGCGCCGCCATCTTCACCTTCTCGCCCGTGGTTGCAGGCGATAGCGTGTTTGCGGCAGCGGCTGACGGTACAGTGACGCGCATCAACGCCGCCAACGGCACGGTTGCCTGGCGCATCAGCGCCGGCACGCGCCTGACCGCCGGCGCCGGCAGCGACGGTAATACGGTTGCGGTGGCGGGGAGAAAGGCGTTGTGCTGGCGTTTGACGGCCAGGGCAAAAAAATCTGGCAGGCGCAAGCTTCCAGCGAGATCTTGTCGGCTCCGGCTGTAGGCCAGGGCCTGGTGATCGTACGCAGCCAGGACAACCGGATTGCGGCTTATGATGCCGCAACCGGCGAGCGTCGCTGGGCCGTGCTGCGCACCTTGCCGCCGTTGACCCTGCGTTCGGCGCCGGGCATCCTGGTTGTGCCGCAGGCAACTTTCCTGTCCTTGCCGGGCGGCCGCCTGTCAGCGTTGAACCTGACTAACGGCGGTCCTTGGTGGGAAATGGCGATCGGCGATCCGCGCGGCACTACCGAGCTGGAACGGGTAGCCGACGCTTCCGGCATGCCGGTGATTGTCGGCCGTGAAGTCTGCGCCGTCGCCTACCAGGGACGGGTCGGCTGCTTCGACGCCGGCAGCGGCACTGCACACTGGGCCAAGCCGTTTTCCAGCGATGTCGGCGTCGGCAGCGACGGCAAGAATATCTATGCAGCCGACGAGCATGGCGCGGTATCGGCATTCACCTTGGACAGCGGTGCGGTAGTATGGCAAAACAAGCAGCTCGCCAACCGTGTCCTGACTGCCCCGGCAGTCCTGCCTAAAGCGGTAGTCGTGGGCGACTTTGAAGGTTATATTCACTTCTTGTCGCGCGATGACGGCGCCCTGATAGCACGGATCCGTGCAGACAGCAGTGCGGTGCTGCCGAATCCGGTGGTGGCAGGCTCCAATGTGATTTTTCAAACAAAATCCGGAACACTGATCGCTATCGCGACAGAGTAACAACTAAGTAACAACTGAGTGAAAACAACTTAATGAAGCCAGTAATTGCACTTGTAGGACGTCCCAATGTCGGCAAATCGACCCTGTTTAATCGCCTGACGCGTTCACGCGATGCCTTGGTCGCCGATTTGCCCGGCTTGACTCGCGATCGCCACTACGGCGAAGGGCGGGTCGGCGAACGCCCGTTCCTGGTGATCGATACTGGCGGTTTCGAGCCGGTTGCCAAAGACGGCATCATGCACGAAATGGCAAAGCAGACCAAGCAGGCGGTGGCGGAAGCCGATATCGTGATTTTCATTGTCGACGGCCGTCAGGGCCTGACGCCGCACGACAAGACCATCACCGATTTCTTGCGCAAATCCGGCCGCTCCGTGATGCTGGTGGTGAACAAATCCGAAGGCATGAAGTACACCTCGGTCACCGCCGAGTTCTATGAACTCGGCATGGGCGATCCCTACGTCATTTCCGCCGCCCACGGCGACGGCGTGACTGACCTGGTGGAAGAGTCGCTCGACCTGGCTTTCTCCCAGCGCCCGTCGGAAGAGCCTGAGCCGGAAGACAAGGAGCGCGGCATCAAGATCGCCATCGTCGGCCGTCCGAATGTCGGCAAGTCGACCTTGGTCAACACTTTGCTGGGCGAAGAGCGTGTGATCGCGTTCGACATGCCGGGCACCACGCGCGACTCGATCGAGATCCCGTTCGAGCGCGACGGCAAGAAATACACCTTGATCGATACTGCCGGCATCCGCCGCCGCGGCAAAGTTTTCGAAGCTATCGAAAAGTTTTCCGTGGTCAAGACTTTACAGTCGATCTCGGAAGCCAATGTGGTCTTGCTGCTGCTCGACGCGCAACAGGATATTTCCGAACAGGATGCCCACATCGCCGGCTTTGTGCTGGAGACCGGGCGTGCGCTGGTGGTCGGCGTCAACAAATGGGATGGCTTGACCAGCGACCGCCGCGATGAAATCAAGATGGACATGGATCGCAAGCTGAACTTCCTGTCATTTGCGAAATTCCATTTCATTTCGGCGCTGAAATCTACCGGCATCACGCCGTTGATGAAATCGATAGATTCCGCATACGCGGCGGCCATGTCCAACCTGACTACGCCGAAGCTGACACGCGCCCTGATCGAAGCAGTAGAGCACCAGCAGCCGCGGCGCAAGGGTTCGATCCGTCCGAAGCTGCGTTATGCCCACCAGGGCGGCATGAATCCGCCTATCGTCGTGATCCACGGCAACGCCCTGGAGTCGATCGAAGACAACTATAAGCGTTATCTCGAAAAACATTTCAGAGAAACTTTTTCGCTGGTTGGGACTCCATTACGCATCGAGTTCAGATCCAGTCGGAATCCATACGCTCGCCAGGAAAAATAATTTTTTAAAAACACTTTTTCCGAGCAGTAAATCCGAAAATCGTTTACATTCGTAAAACACCCACCGAGTCATTCGCTTAGAATCTTATTGGTTCTATATTTTTAGTTTGCATCTGACTTCTAATCACAACAACACAGTGGAGTAGCCATGAGTAATAAAGGGCAATTGTTACAAGACCCGTTTTTGAACGCCTTGCGTAAAGAGCATGTTCCAGTGTCGATCTATCTGGTCAACGGCATCAAGCTCCAGGGTCATATCGAATCCTTCGATCAATACGTCGTTTTACTGCGTAATACCGTTACCCAAATGGTATACAAACACGCCATTTCAACCGTTGTTCCTGCACGCGCTGTCAATCTGAATCTTGAAGCCGAAGCAGAATAACTATTCACTGTCGGCGAGGGCCGCAGCTACACGAATGTACCCATGCGCGCAGCGCTAGTCGGAGTGGACTTCGGCAAAGGCGACTTTGCCGCAAGTCTGGAAGAACTGTCTTTGCTGGCCAAGTCAGCCGGCGCGGTGCCTCTCGTCACCATCACCGGCAAGCGCAGCAGTCCTGACGCCGCCTTGTTTGTCGGTTCAGGCAAAGCACAGGAAATCGCCGACGCGGTATTTGACGATGAGCTTGAAATAGTCATTTTCAACCACGCCTTGTCGCCAGCCCAGCAGCGCAATCTCGAACGTGTACTGAAAGTAAGAGTGCTGGATCGCACCAGCCTCATACTCGACATCTTTGCCCAAAGAGCCAAAAGCCATGAAGGTAAAGTGCAGGTAGAGCTTGCGCAGCTGCAACATCTGGCGACGCGGCTGATCCGCGGCTGGACTCACTTGGAGCGGCAAAAGGGCGGTATCGGCTTGCGCGGACCAGGTGAAACCCAGCTGGAAACCGACCGCCGTTTGCTCGGCGACCGGGTCAAGGCCCTGCGCGCCAGGCTCGACAAGCTGCACCGGCAACATGCAACGCAACGGCGCGCACGCGGGCGCAGTGCGACTATCTCGATTTCGCTGGTGGGTTACACCAATGCCGGCAAATCGACCTTGTTCAACGCGCTGGCGAAAGCCGGCGTGTATGCCGCGGATCAACTGTTTGCTACGCTGGACACGACATCCAGGCGGGTTTACCTGGGCGAAGCGGGCAGTGTGGTGATTTCCGATACGGTCGGCTTCATTCGTGAGCTGCCGCATCAACTGGTTGCCGCATTCCGGGCAACCCTGGAGGAAACCATCCATGCCGACCTGTTGCTGCACGTGGTGGATGCTGCAAGTCCGGCGCGTTTGGAGCAGATCGAGCAGGTGAACCTGGTGTTGAAAGAAATCGGCGCCGACCATATTCCGCAGATTCTGGTGTGGAACAAGATTGACGCAGCGGAACTGGAGCCGGCGGTCGAACGTGATGAGTATGATAAAATTCAGCGAGTTTTTGTTAGCGCGCAAAAAGGCCTGGGCCTGGATTTATTAAGGCAGGCCATCGCGGAATTCGTGACCGGCAATCGGCCGGGCGGCGATCCGGCGGCCGGCGATCCGGTGGCAACTGTATATCCGTTGCCAGCCGCGGAAAATACGCAGCAGCAGGTGTAAAGCATTGTTAAGCCGTTGTTTCAAAAGTAAGCGCCTCAAACGAGCATTCCCACCTATTTGTTTTATTTACTTAAAGATAACGATCGAATGCTTGGTACCTTATTCAAAAAACTTGGTGTGAAATTTTCGTTGAACGACCCGCAATGGGGCCGGAATTCGCAAAATGACAACAAGCAAAACAATGACGGCAAAAAGCCGAATAACGGCGGCCCGCCGGACTTGGACAAGCTGTGGCAGGATTTCAACCAGCGCCTGGCGCGCCTGCTGGGCAATAAAAACGGCGGTGGCGGCGATTCCAGCGGCGGCGGCTTCAATCCGGGCATGAAAGGCGCCGGTGTCGGCGTCGGCGCGATTGCGGCGGTGGTGGCCTTGCTGTGGCTGGCCAGCGGTTTCTTTACCGTGCAGGAAGGCCAGACCGGCGTTGTCATGACATTCGGCAAGTACAGCCACTCAACCACTCCTGGTTTCAACTGGCGCTGGCCTTACCCGATCCAGAGCCATGAAATCGTCAATGTTTCCCAGGTGCGCACGGTCGAAGTCGGCTATCGCGCCAACGCCAAGAACAAGCAACCCAAAGAAGCCCTGATGCTGACCGATGATGAAAACATCATCGATATCCAGTTCGCCGTCCAGTACACGCTGAAGAGCGCATCGGACTGGGTCTTCAACGTCCGCGATCCGGAAGAAACCGTGCGCCAGGTGGCGGAAACCGCGATTCGCGAGGTAGTCGGCAAGAACAAGATGGACTTCGTGCTGTACGAAGGCCGTGAAAAAGTCGCGCTCGACACCAGCCAGTTGATGCAGCAGATCCTGGATCGCTATAAGGTCGGCGTGCAGATCACCAATGTCACGATGCAGGGCGTACAGCCGCCGGAACAAGTGCAAGCCGCATTCGATGACGCGGTAAAAGCGGGGCAGGACCGCGAGCGCCAGAAAAACGAAGGCCAGGCTTACGCCAACGACGTGATTCCAAAAGCGCGCGGCGCGGCTTCGCGCCTGCTGCAGGAAGCGGAAGCATACAGCGCCCGCGTCACCGCCAATGCCGAGGGCGATGCTTCGCGCTTCAAGCAAGTGCTGACCGAATACCAGAAAGCGCCGGCCGTGACGCGCGACCGGATGTACCTGGACACCATGCAACAGATTTTTGCGAATACGACAAAAGTGATGGTTGATGCTAAAAGCGGGAGTAATTTATTGTATTTGCCATTGGATAAGCTGATTTCGCAGTCGGTGGCCAATGCCGTGCCGGGTGCGGCGGCAAGCAGCGCCGGCACCAGTGCATCGTCATCGGTGATGAAGGATGGCGCCAGCACGGTCGAAACCCGGCCGCAGCCGGATGACCGTTCGCGCGACAGCCGCGACTCGCGTGATCGGGAGGGACGATAATGAACCGCCTTATCTCCCTGCTGATATTCGTATTTGCCGCGCTGTGGCTGGTGTTTTCGACCATCTTCGTGGTTGACCAGCGCCAGTACGCGATCCTGTTCGCCCTTGGCGAAGTGAAACAGGTGATCAGCCAGCCCGGCCTGCATTTCAAGCTGCCGCCGCCGTTCCAGAACGTGGTGTTCCTCGACAAGCGCATATTGACCATCGATCCGCCGGATACCGACCGTTTCATCACGGCGGAAAAGATGAACATCCTGATCGACGCCTTTACCAAATGGCGGATTACCGATCCGAAACTGTATTTCGTCAGTTTCGGCGGCGATGAAAAGCGCGCCCAGGACCGCATGTCGCAAATCGTCAAGGCGGCGCTGAACGATGAAATCACCAAGCGCACAGTGCGTGAAGTGATCTCCGGCCAGCGTGGCAAGGTGATGGACGCGATCCGCAGCAAAGTGGCGGAAGAAGCCAAGCAGATCGGCGTCGATATCATCGATGTGCGCCTCAAGCGGGTTGATTATGTCGACCAGATCAATGCCTCGGTGTACGACCGCATGAAGTCCGAGCGCCTGCGGGTTGCCAATGAATTGCGTTCGACCGGTTCCGCGGATTCGGAAAAGATCCGCGCCGACGCCGACAAGCAGCGTACCGTGATCCTGGCGGAAGCTTATCGCGATGCTGAAAAGATGCGCGGCGAGGGCGATGCCAAGGCTTCGCAGATTTATGCCCAAGCGTTCGGCCAGAATCCGGAATTCTACAAGTTCTACCGTAGCCTTGAGGCTTACCGCGCCAGCTTCAAGACCCGCCAGGATCTGATGGTGATCGATCCGAACTCGGAATTCTTTAAATATTTCCGTAGTCCGGCTGGCGGCGGGCGGCAGCGCCTGCAAAAAAATAGGCCTTTTCTGCTGGGCTGAATTATCCGGGAATGGCGCCCTCGCTAGCGGCGCCATTCCTTATTTTCGACAGCCGTATATTGTTATTGCCGTATTGATAACCGGGCCCTGCATTTAGCCGAATTGATCCACAAAAGTAATTTTCCCTAGATTCATTTTTCTTATGCCGAATTGGCTTCTCCCTGAAAACATCGCCGACGTCTTGCCGTCCGAAGCGCGCAAGATCGAAGACCTGCGTCGCCTGATACTGGATAATTTCCGCCTGTACGGCTACGAGCTGGTCATGCCGCCCATGCTGGAGTACCTGGAATCCTTGCTGGCCGGCGCCGGCCAGGATACCGACCTGCGCACCTTCAAGCTGGTCGACCAGCTGTCCGGCCGTACCCTCGGCATCCGCGCCGACATGACCACCCAGGTGGCGCGCATCGACGCCCACCTGCTGAACCGCGAATCGGTCACCCGCCTGTGTTACGTCGGCAGCGTCTTGCATACCCGCCAGATCGGCTTGCACGCCACCCGCGAGCCGCTGCAGATCGGCGCCGAGATTTACGGCCACCTGGGCTTGGAAGCCGATGCCGAGATCCAGGAACTGGCACTGGCGACCCTGGCCCTGGCCGGGATCACCCAAGTACGCCTGGATTTGTGCCATGTTGGCATTTTGCGCACGATTATCGGCGGCGACGATGCCGCCAAGCTGGATGAAACCGAGCTGGTCGCCTTGCTGGAAGCCAAGGATGTGCCTGGCTTGCGCACCATCAGCGTCAATTACAAGCCGGATACCCGGGCCGCCTTGCTGGCCTTGCCCGGCCTGTATGGCGACGCCGGCGTCTTGCAGCAGGCGCGCCAGGTGCTGCCTGCGCTGCCGGCCATCGCCAAAGCCCTGGATGAACTGGAAACTTTGGCAGAAGCGGCCGGGAAAGATTGCGTTACCGTCGATTTAGCCGATTTACGCGGGTATCATTACGAAAGTGGGCTGATTTTCGCCGCTTACGTGCCTGGCCTGCCGAATGCGATTCTGCGCGGCGGCCGTTACGACGTTGGCGCGGCATTCGGCCGTTCACGCCCGGCCACCGGTTTTTCGATGGATCTGCGGGAACTGGCAAGACTGATTCCGGTAGCAACCCGCAAGCGCGCGATCCATGCGCCTTGGGGAATTGAAGCAGGTTTGAAGGAAAAGATCGTTGAATTGCGCAAGGCTGGGGAAGTTGTGATCCAGAGTCTGCCCGGCCATGAAAACGATCAAGACGAGTTCGATTGCGACCGCGCGGTTGTACTCGAAAATGGAAACTGGATTATCAAAAATTTGGACTAAGTGATGTTACAGAAAAGCACCGCAAAAAACGTCGTTGTGATTGGCACCCAATGGGGCGACGAAGGAAAAGGCAAGATCGTTGACTGGCTGACCGACCACGCACAGGCAGTCGTGCGTTTTCAGGGCGGCCATAACGCTGGCCATACATTGGTCATCGGCGGCCACAAGACGGCATTGCAGCTGATCCCGTCCGGCATCATGCGTCCCGGCGTGGCTTGCTACATCGGTAACGGCGTGGTGCTGTCGGTGCCCGACTTGCTGCGCGAGATCGACAAATTGCAGGTGGCCGGGGTGGAAGTGGCATCGCGCCTGAAGATCTCCGAAGCCTGTCCGATCATCCTGCCTTACCACACCGCACTCGATGCGGCGCGTGAAGCAGCGCGCGGCGACGCCAAGATCGGCACCACCGGCAAGGGCATCGGCCCGGCCTACGAAGACAAGGTTGCGCGCCGCGCGATCCGCGTCGCCGACCTGCTCAACGAGAAGCGTTTTGCGGAAAAGCTGGCAGCCAACCTGGAATACCACAACTTTGTCCTGACCAATTACCTGAAGGCGCCGGCGGTCGACTATCAAAAGACGCTGGACGACGCCCTGGCGACCGTGCCGCGCCTGCGGCCGATGGTGGCCGATGTGTCGAGCGACCTGTACGCAGCCTACAACAACGGCGCCAGCCTGCTGTTCGAAGGTGCGCAGGGCAGCCTGCTGGACGTTGACCACGGCACTTATCCGTTCGTCACATCGAGCAACTGCGTGGCCGGCAATGCCGCTGCCGGCAGCGGTGTCGGTCCTAACATGCTGCACTACATCCTGGGCATCACCAAGGCTTACACCACGCGTGTCGGCTCCGGTCCGTTCCCATCGGAACTGGCGACCGACGAGGGCGTCGGCAAGCACCTGGCCAGCGTCGGCCACGAATTCGGCACGGTGACCGGCCGTGCCCGCCGCTGCGGCTGGTTCGATGCCGCGCTGCTGAAACGTTCGGTGCAGATCAACGGCGTGTCCGGCATGTGCCTGACCAAGCTGGATGTGCTGGACGGCCTGGAAACGCTGAAGCTGTGCACCGGCTACACGCTCAACGGCAAGACCGTCGACATCTTCCCGGTCGGCGCCGAAGACGCTGCACTGTGCCAGCCGATCTACGAAGAAATGCCGGGCTGGAGCGAATCCACGGTCGGCGCCAAATCGATGGACGCCTTGCCGGCCACCGCCCGTGCCTACATCAAACGTATCGAAGAACTGGTAGGCGTGCCTATCGATATGGTTTCGACCGGTCCGGACCGCGAAGAAACCATCGTTTTGCGCCATCCATTTAAATAAAAGCAATATGAACAAATCAGATGATAAAGACCTGTGGGTCTCGTGGGATGAATATCACCGCATAATTGAAAAACTGGTACTGAACGTGCACGCCTCCGGCTGGCAGTTTGACCAGGTCTTGTGCCTGGCGCGCGGCGGCTTGCGTCCGGGCGATGTGTTTTCACGCATTTTCGACGTGCCGCTGGCGATCCTGTCCACCAGTTCTTATCGCGAAGATGCCGGCACGGTGCGTAGCGAACTCGATATCGGCAAGCACATCACCATGAGCCGCGGCGCCTTGTCGGGCCGGGTGCTGGTCGTAGACGACCTGGTCGATTCGGGCGTGACGCTGGACAAGGTCCTGCATCACCTGAAGGAAAACTATGCGCCGGTGACCGAGGTGAAATCGGCAGTGATCTGGTGGAAGGCATGTTCTTCGCTGAAACCGGATTTTTATGTCGATTACCTGCCGACCAATCCGTGGATCCACCAGCCTTTTGAAGAATACGACAGCCTGCGTCCGCACCAGCTGGAAGCATGGAGCAAAAAAGGCGTATCGAGATAATCGAACGCGCTGAACAAAAAGCCCCGTTGCTTATACAACGGGGCTTTTTACGCCTATTGTCCGAGGCTGACCCAGCTGGCGTCCTGCGCATGGCTGCGCAACACCGCTTCAATGAATTCCATGCCTTGCACGCCATCCTCGACCGTGGTGAGGAAACGGCTATGGCTCGGAATGGGCCGGCCATCGTTGCGCGCGGCGATCTGCTGGGCGGCGTCGACATAGAGCTGGGCAAACGCTTCCAGGTAGCCTTCCGGATGGCCGGCCGGCACCCGGGTAGCGTGCGCTGCTGCCTGGCCCTGCGCGCGGCCGCGCGTCAGGCATTGCGCCTGGCCGCCTTGCGGCGTGAACCACAGCTGGTTCGGGTTTTCCTGGTCGAACGCCAGGCTGGCCTTGCTGCCGTACAGGCGCAGCCGCAGTGCGTTCTCGCAGCCGGTGGCGACCTGGCTGGCCCACAGCGTGCCGCGCGCGCCATTGGCGTAGCGCAGCATCACCTGCACATGGTCATCGACCAGTCGTCCCGGCACAAAGGTATGCAGTTCGGCCAGCAACTGGGTCGGCGTCGCGCCGCTGACGTATTGCGCCAGCTGGTAGGCATGGCTGCCGACATCGCCCAGGGTGCCTGCCGGGCCGTTGCGTGCCGGATCGGAGCGCCAGCCGAGCGCCGCCGGATCTTGCGTGCCGTCGTCGGCAGCGGCGGCAGCAGCGGGTATTTCGTCGGCCAGCCAGTCCTGGGAATATTCCACTTGCAGCAGGCGCAATTCGCCTAGCGCGCCCGATTCGACCAGTTCCTTGGCATGGCGAACCATCGGATAACCGGTGTACGTATGGGTGAGGGCGAACACCAGGTTCTTGCGTTGCGCCAGGGTCGCCAGCGTTTGCGCCTCTTGCAGTGAGACGGCAAGCGGCTTGTCGCAGATGACATGGATGCCGGCTTCCAGGAAAGCGGTGGCGACCGGCGCATGCAGGTAGTTGGGGGTGACAATCGCCACCACGTCGATGCCGTCCGGGCGGGCCGCTTCACGCCGCGCCATGTCGCGATAATCGGAATAACTGCGGCTGCGGTCCAGGCGTATCGCGGCGGCGCTGGACGCCGCTCGCAGCGGGTTGCCGGACAGCGCTCCCGCCACCAGTTCGTAGTGGTCGTCGAGCCGCGCAGCCATGCGGTGCACGGCGCCGATGAAAGCGCCGTCGCCGCCGCCCACCATGCCCAGGCGCAAACGCCGTGGCAGCCTGGTTTCCTGCTTGCCGTGATTGATGCCCATGTCTAGTCCAATCCTAATATTTGTGCAATTTGCGCCGCCTGCACCTGGCCGCCGGCAAAATCGTCGAAGGCGCGTTCGCTGACGCGGATGATATGGCGGCGGATGAATTCCGCGCCCTCGGCCGCGCCGTCTTCCGGATGTTTCAGTGCGCATTCCCATTCCAGCACGGCCCAGCCGGGAAAATCGTATTGGGCCATCTTGGAAAAAATGGCTTTGAAATCGATCTGGCCATCGCCCAGCGAACGGAAGCGTCCGGCACGTTCCTGCCAGTCGGAAAATCCGCCGTAGACGCCTTGCCGGCCGTTAGGGCGGAACTCGGCGTCCTTGACGTGGAAGGCTTTGATGCGCCGGTGGTAGATGTCGATGAACGCCAGGTAGTCCAGCTGCTGCAGCAAGAAATGGCTTGGATCGTACAAGATGTTCGCGCGCGGATGATGATCGACCGCTTCCAGGAAACGTTCGAAAGTGACGCCGTCATGCAGGTCCTCGCCGGGATGCAGTTCATAACAAAGATCGACGCCGGCGTCGTCAAAAGCGTCGAGCACAGGACGCCAGCGCCGCGCCAGTTCGGCGAATGCAGTTTCCACCAGTCCGGCCGGACGCTGCGGCCAGGGATACAGGTAGGGCCAGGCCAGCGCGCCGGAAAAAGTGACGTGTGCGCGCAGGCCCAGTCGGCGCGAGGCGATGGCTGCGCAGCGCAGCTGGTCCTCGGCCCAGGCGCTGCGCGCCGCCGTATTGCCGCGCAGCGCCGGCGGCGCGAAGCCGTCGAACAGCACGTCGTAGGCCGGGTGTACCGCCAGCAGCTGGCCTTGCAAGTGGGTCGACAGTTCGCTGACCTGCAAGCCGTAGCCGGCCAGCATGCCGGCGATGTCGTCGCAATATGCCTGGCTTTGCGCCGCCTGTTCGAGGTCGAACAGGCGTACATCGGTGGGTAGCTGCAGCGCCTTGTAGCCCAGCGCGGAAGCCCACCTGGCCAGGTTTTCCAATGTGTCGAACGGCGCCTTGTCGCCCATGTACTGGGCCAGAAACAGGGCCGGACCTAGTATCGTTTTCACGGTGCAATCCTTTCGTGCAGAGCAACTGCGCCGCCGAAGCGGCGCGGCCCCGCATTAAAACGGCGAATCGGGGAAATAGAACTGCTTGGCGTTCTGGTTGGTGATCAGGACCGACGGGATGATGGTGGTCGCCGGCAGTTTCTCACCCTTGAGACGGGCCTCGGCAGTCATCTTGATGGCGTCGTAGATGAATTTCGGCGAATACGATACGTCGGCCTTGATCATCTTGTCGCCGTCGATGATTTTCTTGACGGCTCCCTTGGCGCCGGCGCCGCCGAAAATCTCCTTGATGTCGCTGCGTTTGGCCTGGTCGATGGCTTTCTGCACGCCGACCGCCATATCATCATCCGCCGCCCAGACCGCGTCGATCTGGCGGAAGCGCGTCAGGTAGTCCTGCATTACCTTGAAGGCGTCGTCGCGGTTCCAGTTGCCGTATTTGGCGTCGAGGATCTTGATGTCAGGATGGCCTTTCATGACGGCGCTGAAGGCGTCGAAACGTTCGTTATCGAGGGTGGTCGGGATGCCGCGCAGCACCACGATGTTGCCCTTGCCGTTGAGCTGCTTGGCCAGGTACTCGGCCGGCAGCTTGCCGAAGGCGGTATTGTCGCCGGCGACATAGGCGTCCTGGGCGGCGGTATTGGTCAGGCCGCGGTCAACCACCGTGACGTACACGCCCTTGCTTTTGACTTGCGTCACCGGCTGGGTAAGCGCAGCCGATTCCAGCGGGAAGATCACCAGCGCGTTGATCTTGTTGACGGTCAGCATGTCTTGCAGCTGGTTGGCTTGTTCCGATGCCGCGGCCGATGTCTTGACGATGATTTTCAGGTCGGGATGGGCTTTTTCCAGTTCTTTCTTGGCTTCGTTGGCCCACCACACGATGCCCGCGGTGAAACTGTGGGTAGCGGTAGGAATGGCGACGCCGAGCGTCACCTTTTCGGCGGCGTGGACGGGCAGGGCGGCACTGTATGCAAATGCGGCCAGGGCGGCAGCCGGCAGCAAGCCGCGGCTAAAAATACGATGGATCGAATGCATGGTATCTCCTCCAGTTGGTGGTGCCGCTATCGGCATCCGGTTTTGAAACTACAAACGACATAACGCTGCCGGCAGCAACACTCAATGCCGGCCGCGCTGGAAATAAGCGACTGCGATGATGACGACGCCTTGTACTGCCGCATTCAGGTACACGCTGATGATGCTGGTCAGGTTAAGGATGTTGCTGATCACCGATAGCAGGATCGCGCCCACCACGGTGCCGACGATGCGGCCGGAGCCGCCCTTGAGCGCGGTGCCGCCTACTACCACGGCGGCAATCGCTTCGAGTTCCCACAACAGGCCGGTGGTGGGCGAGGCTGAACCCAGGCGCGGCACGTACAGCACGGTGGCGATGCCGACGCATACACCCAGCAGCATATAAGTGCAGGTCTTGACGAAATCGACCCGGATGGCGGCGTAGCGGGCTACCTGTTCGTTCGAGCCGATCGCCTGCACGTGGCGGCCAAAAGCGGTACGGTTCAGTATCAGCGCGCCGCCAGCGCTACTGCCAGGAACACCCAGATAGGGATCGGCACACCCAGCAGGTTGGTGTAGTAGACCGGGCTGTACAGGTCGGACAGCTGGTTGTCCAGCGTCAGCGCGCCGCCGTCCGCCAGGTAGGTCAGCACCGAGCGGAAGATGCCCAGCGTGCCCAGCGTGACGATGAATGCTTCGATCTTGCCTTTGGTGATCAGCAAGCCGTGCAGCAAGCCGAAGACCAGGCCAAGCAGCAGCGCCATCGCGATGCCGGTCACGACGATGGCCAGCGGCCCGAGGGTGCCTGCGCTCATCAGCATGTTCATGAAATAAATCATGCTGCCGGCAATCAGCGCGGCCATGGAGCCGACCGACAGGTCGATGCCGCCAGAAATGATGACAAACGTCATGCCAACCGCAATGATGCCGATGAAAGCGGTGCGGGTCAGCACGTTCATCAGGTTGTCGACGGTGGCGAAATCGCCGTTGAGCAAGGTGCCGGCGATGCACAGGCCGACCAGTCCGAGCACCGGGCCCAGTCCCTTCAGATGATTGAGGTACTGGAAGAACCGGGCGGATGCGCGGGAATCAACGGGTGCCGGTAGCATGGGAAATCAACTCCTCTTCGGTCAGCTGATCGCTAGCCAACGTGGTTTGCAGAACGCCGGCGCGCATGACGGCGACGCGATGGCACAGGCCGATCAGTTCGATCAGTTCGGATGAAATGACAATTACCGCCCGCCCCTCGGCGGCCAGGCGCTGGATCAGGAAATAGATGTCGCGCTTGGCGCCGACGTCGACGCCGCGGGTCGGCTCGTCGAGGATGACAACCTGCGGGTCGGCATGCAGGTATTTGGCCAGCGCCAGCTTTTGCTGGTTGCCGCCGGATAGCATGCGCGCCTTCATTTGCACCTGCGCCTGAGGGTTGCCGGTGCGGATGTTGAAGTCCTGGATGGCGCGGGCCAGCGCCTGTTTTTCCGCCTGCAGGTCGAGCAGGGGATGGCTGTAGCGCTCCAGCGTCATCAGGGTCAGGTTTTCGCGCAGGCCGAGATCTACGTGCAGGCCCTTGCCTTTGCGGTCTTCGCTCAGGTAAGTCAGGCTATGCTGCATGGCTTGCCGCGGGCTGCGCAAGTCCAGTTGTTTGCCGCCGATGGCGATGCGGCCGCCGCTGCGCGGGCGCAGGCCGATCAGCGCCTCCATGGCTTCGGTGCGGCCGGCGCCGACCAGCCCGGCAAAACCCAGGATTTCACCGGCGCGTACTTCAAAACCGAGGTCCGGGATCCAGCCCGGCACCGCCAGGTTTTCCACCTTGAGCAGCACCGGCGCATCCGCCGCCGGCATCACCTTGGGCGGGAACATGTCCGACACATCGCGTCCCACCATCAGGTTCGCCATCTGGTGGCGGTCCAGGCTGGCGGTCGGCTCGCGCGCGACGAAACGGCCATCGCGCATGATGATCACTTCATCGGTATGGTTCTCGATTTCATCCAGCTTGTGCGAGATGTAAATGATGGTGACGCCTTGCTGCTTGAGCTGCGCCATCAAGGCAAACAGCCTTTGCGTCTCGTTCGATGTCAGGGTCGCGCTGGGTTCGTCCATGATCAGCAGGCGCGCCTTGCGCGACAAGGCCTTGGCAATTTCCACCAGCTGTTTTTCGGCGACGATCAGGGCGCTGACCTTGGTGTCCGGGCTCAGGTCGAGGCCGACCTGGGCCAGGCAGGCAGCTGCTTCGCTGCGCATGGCGGCGTCATCCAGCAGCCAGCCCTTGCGTTTTTCATGGCCGAGGAAAATGTTCTGGGCGATGGTCAGGTGCTCGGCCAGGTTGAATTCCTGGTGGATCAGGACGATGCCGCATGCCTCGGCCTGGCGCGAACCGGTGAAATGGCGACTCTTGCCGTCAATCGTCAGCTCGCCTTCGGTGATGCTTTCATAACCGGCCAGTATTTTCATCAAGGTCGATTTGCCGGCGCCGTTTTCACCCAGCAAGCCGTAGACCCGGCCCAGTTCGAGGTCGAAGCTGACGCCGTGCAGCACGCGCACTGCGCCAAAATCCTTGCGTATATTCTCGAAGCGGACGGCGACGCTCATCTCAACTGCTCTCCCTCTGGACCAGTTGATGCGGCAGCAGCACCCCTTGCACGGTTGCTTCCGGGTCGGCCAGCCGCTGCAGCAGCAACTGCGCGGCAGTTTCGCCGAGGGCGCGCATGGGCTGGGCGATGGTGGTCAGCGCCGGCCAGGTTTGCGCGGCAATGGCAATATCGTCGAAGCCCACCACGGCGACTTCTTCGGGGACGCGCTTGTTCAACTGGCGCATGGCGCTCAGGGCGCCGATAGCCAGTGTGTCGGATACGGCGAAGACGGCGCTGGGCGCGTCCGGCTGCGCCATCATCTGCAAGGTGGCGTGTTTGCCGGCCTCATAGTCGAGGTTGTCGACCTGCTGCCGCCATTCAGGGCGTGCCTGCAATCCGGCCGCCTGCAGGGCGTCGAGATAACCGCGCTGGCGCTCGCGCGCATAGCGGTAGCGCTGGTCCGAGTTGATCAGGCCGATCCGGGTATGGCCGCGGTTTATCAGGTGGCGCACGGCGTCGCCGGCGGCGCGGTAGTTGTCAACGCCGACATACGGTACGGCGATGTCGGGATCGAATTCACAGCAGGCGACCCACGGCAGGATATTCGATTCATTGGCAAGGGCATGCTGCACGGTATCCGGGTCAAGGCAGATCGCGCCGTCGGCGCGGTGCGTGCGCAGCAGGTCGAAATAGGCGCTCTCGCGCCCGGCTTCGGCGCCGGTGTCGCACAGCATGACGAAATAACCGTGCTCGCGCGCCACGCTGTCGATGCCACGCACGATTTCCGAATAAAACGGATTGCCGACGTCCGGCACCATGGTCAGCAGCAGGCGGCTGGTGGCGGTGCGCAGGTTGCGCGCCAGGTGGTTCAGCCGATAGCCCAGCGCTGTCACGGAGGTCATTACCTTGTCGCGGGTCCCGGGCCGTACGCCATCCATGTCGTTCATGACGCGAGACACGGTAGCCACGGATACGCCGGCATGCAGGGCGACAGCGGAGATCGAGGCAGACGTGGATTTAGGCGGCATGTGAGGAATTCGTTTGCGGTGGTCAATTTAAATGTAATCGATTACATTTGATTTATACGTGCTCGCCGCGTGGCTGGCAAGATGAATTCATGCTGTGATGCAACATCAAAATCGAACTTGGAAAAGGCAAGGAGGGGGAGAATCGAAGCGCAGGAAAGGAAGCAGTAAAGGAAGCAGTAAAGGAAGCAGTAAAGGAAGCAGTAAAGGAAGCAGTAAAGGGAAGAAAACCAAAACCGAGGGTATCACCGTGGTCAAACAAAAAAGGATATGTCTATGAGCAGCATTGCAAGCCGCAGCACCGTCGCAACGCCTTTCGAACAGCACCCGCAGACCTGGCGCGCCGTCATTTCGTCGTCCATCGGCAATGCGCTGGAATGGTTCGATGTCTTGCTGTACAGCGCCATGGCGGTCACCATCGCCAAACTGTTTTTCCCGACGGCGAACCAGACCGTTTCGCTGCTGATTACCTTTGCCACTTTCGGTGTGTCGTTTTTCATGCGGCCGCTGGGCGCGGTCGTCATCGGCGCCTATTCCGACCGTGTCGGCCGCAAGGCGGCCTTGACGCTGTCGATCCTGCTGATGATGATCGGCACCTTGCTGATCGCGATCATGCCGACCTATGCCCAGATCGGCTTGTGGGCGCCGGCCGGCATCGTGCTGGCGCGCTTGCTGCAAGGCTTTTCCGCCGGCGGCGAATTCGGCAGCTCGACCGCCTTCCTGGTGGAGCATGCGCCGCACCGGCGCGGATTCTTTTCCAGTTGGCAGGTCGCCAGCCAGGGCCTGAGCATCGTGCTGGCGGCGCTGGCAGGGGCGCTGCTGTCATCCCAGCTCAGTACCGAACAGCTGGAATCCTGGGGCTGGCGCCTGCCGTTTTTCTTTGGCTTGCTGATCGGACCGGCCGGTTATTACATCCGCAAGAACCTGGAAGAGTCGCCTGAATTCGCCCAGGCCGACGCTACCCGCACGCCGCTGCGCGACATCATGACCAGCCAGAAGATGCGGCTGCTGATCGGTTCCGGCAGCGTCATCATGGCTACCGTGTCGGTCTACCTGGTGGTCTACATGCCGACCTATGCGGTCAAGCAGCTGGGCATGACGTCGACCGCTTCGTTCAGCGCTACTATCCTGGCCGGCCTGATCATGCTGCTGTTCTCGCCGGTGGTCGGCCAGCTTTCCGACAAATATGGGCGCACCCCGTTCATGCTGGCCAGCAGCGTGCTGTTCGTGTTGCTGACTTATCCTTTGTTCGCCTGGCTGTCGTTCAACCCGAGCTTCATCAACCTGCTGCTGGTGCAAGGCGTGATCGGCCTGTTGATGACCATGTATTTTGCCTCGATGCCGGCGCTGCTGTCGGATATTTTCCCGGTCCAGACCCGGGGCACCGGCATGTCGCTGAGTTACAACATCGCGGTGATGATTTTCGGCGGTTTTGCAGGCATGACGATCACCTGGCTGATCGCCGTTACAGAGAACAAGCTGGCGGTGACCTTCTATGTAATCGGCGGTGCATTATTGAGCGTGATCGCTACGCTTGCAGCGCGTTACAAGTTGCGCCTGCGCTAACGGCCTGCGCGGCCCGTCCAGGAAATGCATGACAGTCGACGCCAGTGTGGCTTGTCTGTCATGCAAAAAATATTCGATTAAAAAAATAAACGAAAAATTGTTTCTATTTTAGGGATTCGTGCCTACAATGGCGGAAAGCGATACCAAAACAAACTACGCCAATTACACGGAGATAAAACATGACGAACGTGGTAACTGAGGTCGCAGTATTCGGCGCCGGCCGCATCGGCAAGATCCATGCGGGCAACCTGGTGCTGCAGCCAGGCGCCAACCTGAAATATGTCAGCGACATCAATACGCAAGCCGCACAGGAACTGGCTCAGCAGCATGGCGCGCAGGTGGCGGATATCGACAGTGTGCTGGCCGATGCGAGCATAGGCGCGGTGCTGATAGCCTCCAGCACCGACACTCACGCAGACCTGATCATGCGCGCGGCGGCGGCAGGCAAGGCGATTTTTTGCGAAAAGCCGGTAGACCTGACGCTGGAGCGCGCCAAGGCATGCGCGCGCGCGGTAGCAGACGCCGGAGTGACTTGCATGATCGGTTTCCAGCGCCGTTTCGATCCGACCTTCAGTGCATTGAAAACGCGCCTGGCAGCCGGCGAAATCGGCGATCCGGAAATGCTGATCGTCACCAGCCGCGACCCTGGTGCACCGCCGGTATCATATATCAAGAGCTCAGGCGGCATTTTCAAGGACATGCTGATCCACGATTTCGATATTTTCCGCTGGATACTGGAAGACGAAGCCGTCAGCATCTCGGCCACCGGCAGTTGCCTGACCGATCCGGCGATTGCCGAAGCCGGCGATATCGATTGCGCGGCTGTCACCATCCGCAGCCGCCGCGGCCGTTTGTGCCAGATCAACACCAGCCGTCGCGCCGCCTATGGCTACGATCAACGCTTTGAAGTGCTTGGCAGCAAAGGCATGCTGCAAGCCGGCAATCACAAGCCGACCGAGGTAGTCGCTGCCGGCGCCCATCACGTCAGCCAGGACAAGCCGGAGCACTTCTTCCTGGAGCGTTACCGGGCTGCATATGCCAGCGAGATTGCCCATTTCTTCGATGCCGTGGTCAACCAGGCTGCGGTGCGCACCACCATCGAAGACGGCGTCAAGGCGCTGGAACTGGCGGAAGCGGCGACGCTGTCCTGGCGTGAAAATCGTACTATCGAGCTGGCAAAATGAATCCATCATCACATCACGCGCCAATACTGAAGGTCGGCATCGTCGGCCTTGGCAGGTTAGGGCGCCGCCATGCAGAAAATCTCATGTCGCGCGTCGCCGGAGCAACCCTGGTTGCGGCCTGCAGTCCGCTGCAGAGTGAACTGGAATGGGCGCGCGATACCTTGCAGGTGCCGCACCTGTACGAAGACTACGCCGCTTTACTGGCGCATGGCGGCCTGGATGCGGTGTTTCTGGTGACGCCGACATCCCTGCATCCGCAGCAGATCATCCAGGCCCTGCGGGCCGGCAAGCACGTGTTTTGCGAAAAGCCGCTGTCGCTTGACCTGGAGGATTGCCGCCGCGTCAGCGCTGAAGCTGCGCTGCATCCGCAGCTGCAGGTCATGATCGGTTTTGTGCGGCGCTTCGACGCCAGCTATCAGGACGCCTACAGGAAAATCCAGCAAGGCGCCATCGGTTCGCCATTCATGGTGTATTCGCAAACCTGCGATCAATACGATCCGGATGGTTTCTTCGTCAAGTTTGCAGCGACCAGCGGCGGCATATTCCTCGACTGCAGCGTGCACGATATCGACCTGGCGCGCTGGCTGCTCGGCAATCCACAACCGGTCCGGGTCTACGCCAGCGGCACGCGCGCGATCCATCACGACCTGCAGCAGTTCCAGGATGTCGACAACGGCGTCGCCATTTGCGAATTCGATAATGGCAAGCTGGCCACTTTCTATGCGTCGCGCACCATGGCGCATGGGCATGACACCATGACTGAAATTACAGGAACGGCAGGGCGCTTGACCGTGGGCGGCAATGCGCGCAAGAACCGCCTGGAGATTGCCGACGCGCACGGCGTTCGCAATGAGTGCCTGCCCAGTTTCTTCGAGCGCTTCGAAGATGCTTTCCTGACCGAGGTCACCAGTTTCGTGGAGGCGATACGCCGCCAGCGCAAACTGGAGCTGACTCTGGATGACGCTACCGAGGCGACTCGCATCGGCATCGCGTTACGCGAATCGCTGCTGTCGAAACAGCCGGTGTTGCTCTGACAGCGTTTGCCTGCGCGATGGCAGCGGCATTTGATCGGGGAAAGTGACTATTTGATCGAATGCGATATTTGGCGACGGGGGAGAAAATGCGGGGTCAAGGTTTTACTTGCGTAGCAATGAAATACACGGCTGAAACCAGCAGTCCCACAGCGCCTGTCAATTTCCAGGTCAGCCCGTCCAGCACTTTATACAAGGTGGCGAACTCCTTGTGCATAACAGCGAATTCTTTGTACATAGTGGCTTCAAGATCTTTAACGTCCGCTTTTGTCGCGCAGTTATCCAGCCTGGTCTCTATACGAGAAAGGCGGTCGCGCGTCTCGATCGCGAATTCTTCAAGTTTGTTGACTCTTGCTTCCATGGCATCATCATAACCACCGCCTCCACCCGTGGCAAGCCCGGATTTCTCGCTCCGCCGCGTACTGCCCTTGCTCTCGATATGCTTAAGTTCAGCCATATTTCTCCCCAATCCGTATTGCCAGCTTACGGCGACTGCAGATGGGAAATTGTACTGTAATTATCTTGTCATTTATTCATCGTAACCTTCGATTGCGCCCGTTTCCTCCACATTAAGCTCAAGCCTATAAGCCAGCGCAATGAACAGGGCCTGGCAAAGGCACATGGCGTTGGTCAGCGAGCGAAATGCAAATGCGCTGCCTTCCTTGACGGTCAGCAATACCGATGCATGGCGGGCCAGCGGACTCAGCTGGCTGTCGGTGATCACCAGCGATTTTGCCTGGTGATGATGGGCCAACCGCACGCAGGCCTGGGTTTCCTTGCCGTAGGGCGTAAAGCTGATCGCGATCACGACGTCGTTCTTGCCTATGCTGCGGATCTGCTCGCGGATCATGCCGCCCAGGCCTGACAGCAGGTGCACGCGCTTGTTGGTGTGCTGCAAGGCATATACGATGTAGCTGGCGATAGGGAAGGAACGGCGCACCCCGATCACATAGATATTTTCGGCCTTCTGCAACAGCTTGACCGCTGCGTCGAACTGCACGTCGTCCATGCCGTTCAGCAGTTCGTCCAGGCCGCTGCGGCTGGCGGCGATGAATTCGCGCGCCATCGAACCACCGGTGAGCGGGGTTGGCTTGGCGTCGATCAGCTTGCGTATCCGTTGCTGGTAGTTTTGCGAAGGGATCGCCTGCGCCGTATAGGCATCGCGGAAAACCGCCTGCATCTCGCTGAAGCCACTGAAGCCGAATTGCTTGGCGAAGCGCACGATGGCGGACGGCTGCACATCGCAATGCTCGGCGATGTCGCTGATCCGTTCCAGCATCAGGCTGCTGCGGTGTTGCTCCACATAGGTGGCGATAATCTTCAGCTGGCGCGAAAGCGTTGCGTATTGTTCGGCGATTTGCAGCATCAGCTGGTCGACAGTCGGCGTATCTGCCATGGTGTTCTTTCTGATTTATGTCGTGAAGCAATTATAAAGAAAATTTGGCAAGTGAAAATAAAATTCTAATTTAAATTTAATTGAAAAAAACGTTGCATATTGAATCCGCTTGTTCTATTGTTTAATACCGATGACGCTGTCGGATCCGGGCGATCAGCCTAAAGGGTAGTGAACAAAACAACAACGGAGACAACTATGCAACGAATCAGATGCAAGGGCCTGGCCAGGGTCCTGATGGTGACGGCGCTGGCGATGAGCTTTGGCGCGATGAATGCCACTTATGCAGCAAATGAAAAATTCGTCCTGATCAGCCACGCACCGGATTCCGATTCCTGGTGGAACACTATCAAGAACGCCATCAAGCAGGCCGGCGAAGATTTCAACGTTACAGTCGATTACCGCAATCCGCCCAATGGCGACCTGGCCGACATGTCGCGTCTGATCGAGCAGGCCGCGGCCCGTCATTATGATGGCGTGATCGCCAGCATCGCCGATTTCAGCGTGCTGAAAAAAGCCATGGAAAACGTCACTGCCAAGAAAATCCCGCTGGTCACCATCAATTCCGGCACCCAGCAGCAAAGTGAAGAGCTGGGCGCGATCATGCACGTTGGCCAGCCGGAATACGACGCGGGCAAGGGCGCCGGCGAAAAAGCCAAGGCCGCCGGCATCAAGTCTTTCCTGTGCGTCAATCACTATGCCACCAATCCTTCTTCCTTCGAACGCTGCCGCGGTTTTGCCGAGGCTATCGGTGTCGATTATAAAAAATCAACGCTGGATGCGGGCCAGGATCCGACTGGCATAGAGAGCAAGGTCAGTGCCTATTTGCGCAACAATCCCGGCACCCAGGCGGTGCTGGCGCTTGGTCCGGATTCGGCTTCGCCAAGCTTGCGCGCGCTGCAAAAAATGGGCTTGAAAGGCAAGATGTGGTTCGCTACCTTCGACCTGTCGGAAGAAGTAGCCAAGGGCATCAAGGATGGTTCCGTGCAGTTTGCGATTGACCAGCAACCCTACCTGCAAGGTTATATCCCGGTCGCCGTGCTGGCCATCATGACGCAAAACAAGACCACCGATGTCGCCACCATCCAGGCCAAGCTGAAAGCCAATCCGAAGTTCCAGGCCCGGCTGGCCGAATATGGGCTGGCGCCGCTCTACGGACCGCGCCACATCAGCTCCGGTCCTGGCTACATCACCAAGGATAATCTCGACAAAGTGCTGAAATACGCTGGCCAGTATCGCTGATCCGGGCCTTGTTTTACACGGCTGCCCGTAACGGCGACGGCACGGGCAGCCGGCAAACGGAAATCCAGGGGGACTATGCACCCCGGGCTTTGTTACGCCCGCCGCATTTCGCCATTCCCCCGCCAGGCCGGTCCGACACGCGGCTAACGCGGTTAAGTTAATACATGCAGGAGATACACAATGAATTCAAGCAGTGTGCACGCTGACAAGCTTGGCGCCGACGGTGTCGCCCCGGCGCAGCAGAAGGCGGCGCCGAATGATGAGCGGGTCCGCAAGGAAGGGGCTTTGAAACGGTTCCTGGGACGTCCGGAATTTGCCTCGCTGGCAGGCGCGATCCTGGTCTTTATCGTATTCGGTTTCGCCGCCGGCGATTCCGGCATGTTCAACCTGGATGGCGTCGTCAACTGGATGCAGGTGGCGGCCTACCTGGGCCTGATCTCTATCGGCGCCTGCGTGCTGATGATCGCCGGCGAGTTCGATTTGTCAATCGGTTCGATGATCGGCTTTGCCGGCATGATGGTGGCGATTCCCACCGTCTATTTCCACTGGCCGTTCTGGCTCGCGGTACTGTTTGCCTTTGCCGGCTCGATGGCGCTGGGCTGGCTCAACGGCTACCTGGTAGTCAAGACCAGGCTGCCTTCCTTTATCGTCACGCTGGCGTTCATGTTCATCCTGCGCGGCCTGACGCTGGCGTTATCGATCATGTTCGCCAACCGTACCATCGTCAGCGGCGTCGGCGACCTCGCCGCGAACGACTGGCTGGGCAGCTGGCTGTTCACCGGCAATCTCGGCAGCGGGCTGTTCCACTGGATGGCCAATCATGGCTGGATCGCCACCATGGCCAACGGCCAGCCGCTGGTGGCAGGCATTCCCAAGGTGATCGCCTGGTGGCTGGTGCTGGCGCTGGGGGCGAGTTTTGTCCTGGCGCGCACCCAGTTCGGCAACTGGATCTTCGCCGTCGGCGGCGACGCCAACGCCGCCAAGAATGTCGGCGTGCCGGTGAAGCGGGTCAAGATTTCGCTGTTCGTATTCACCGCTTTCTGCGCCTGCCTGTTTGCCGTGCTGCAGGTGGCGGACGTCGGTTCGGCTGCGGCCGACCGCGGCTTGCAGAAGGAATTCGAAGCCATCATTGCTGCCGTGATCGGCGGCGCCTTGCTGACCGGCGGCTACGGTTCGGTGATCGGCGCCTGCTTCGGCGCCCTGATCTTCGGCGTGGTGCAGATCGGCATTACCTATACCAATCTCAATTCCGACTGGTTCCGCGTGTTCCTTGGCGTGATGCTGCTGGTGGCTGTATTGTTCAATAATTATGTCCGTCGCCGCGTGACGGAGGCGAGGTAATCATGAGTGAATCCATATTGGCCTTGGAAAACGTCAGCAAATATTTCGGTTCGGTGATCGCCTTGCAGAATGTCACATTGCGCTTGAAAAAGGGCGAAGTGCATTGCCTGCTGGGCGACAACGGCGCCGGCAAGTCGACCCTGATCAAGACGCTGGCGGGAGTACACAAGCCGTCCGAAGGAGAGTACCTGGTCGACGGCCAGCCGGTCTCTTTCAATTCGCCGAAAGAGGCGCTGGATGTCGGCGTGGCGACCGTGTACCAGGACCTGGCCCTGGTGCCGCTGCTGTCGGTGGCGCGCAATTTTTTCATGGGGCGCGAGCCAACCAAGAAGGTATTCGGCATCACCGTCATGGACATCAATTATGCGGCCGAAACGGCGCGTGAAAAGCTGGCTGAAATGGGCATCATGGTGCGCGATCCGCACCACGCGATAGGCACCATGTCGGGCGGCGAAAAACAGTGCCTGGCGATTGCCCGTGCAATCCATTTCGGCGCCCGCGTCCTGATCCTGGACGAACCGACCGCGGCGCTTGGCGTCAAGCAGTCTTTCAATGTGCTCAAGCTGATCCACAAAGCGCGCGAGCGCGGCATTTCGGTGATTTTCATCACCCATAATGTGCATCATGCCTACCCGATCGGGGACTCGTTTACCTTGCTCAACCGCGGTAAATCGATGGGTACTTTCACCAAGGATAATGTGACCAAGGATGAAGTGCTGGACATGATGGCGGGCGGCGCGGAAATGCAAACGCTGATGAACCAGTTAGAAGGCATCCAGGTTTAAAGGAATACACATGCAAGCCACAAACAATCAATTCGCCGCAGACCGTAAGCTCGACGTCATTTGCATCGGGCGCCTGGCGGTAGACCTGTATGCGCAGCAGGTCGGCGCGCCTCTGGCGGATGTCAGCAGCTTTGCCAAATACCTGGGCGGCTCTTCCGCCAACATCGCTTTCGGCTGCGCCAGGCTGGGCCTGAAATCGGCGATGCTGGCGCGGGTCGGCAATGAGCATAACGGCCAGTTCCTGACTGCGGCGCTGGCGGCCGAAGGCTGCGATGTCAGCCAGATCAAGGTCGATCCGGAGCGGCTGACCGCGCTGGTGATGCTGGGCCTGAAAGACAAAGACACTTTTCCCCTGATTTTTTACCGCGACAACTGCGCCGACATGGCGCTGGCGGAAGAAGACATCGATGAGGCGTTCATCGCCTCCAGCAAGGCGCTGCTGATTACCGGCACCCATTTTTCCACGCAGCAGGTGCATCGCAGCAGCAGCCTGGCGCTGGAATACGCGCGTCGCAACAACGTCCGCACGGTGCTCGACATCGACTACCGGCCGGTATTGTGGGGCCTGGCCCAAAAGGGCGACGGCGAGACGCGGTTCATCGCCAACGACGGCGTAACCAGTCACCTGCAAGGCATCCTGCCGAAATTCGACTTGGTGGTCGGCACCGAAGAAGAATTCATGATTGCCGGCGGCGGCCGCGACATCATCGCCTCCCTGCAGGCGGTGCGCGCCGTCAGCCAGGCGACGCTGGTGGTCAAGCGCGGGCCGCTGGGCTGCGCCGTGATCCACGGCGCGATTCCAAAGTCGCTGGATGAAGGTTTCAACTACAAGGGCGTGCGGGTCGAAGTACTCAATGTGCTGGGCGCCGGCGATGCCTTCCTGTCGGGTTTCCTGAAGGGCTGGCTGAACGGCGAAGACGATCAAAGCTGCTGCCGTTACGCCAATGCTTGCGGCGCCCTGGTGGTATCGCGCCATGCTTGTGCGCCGGCGATGCCGACGCCGGTCGAACTGGCATATTTCCTTGAGCATGCAGAACGCATGCAGCGGCCCGACCAGGATGCACACCTGCAGCGCCTGCACCGGGTCACGGCGCCACGCAAAACCTGGGATGAGGTGAATGTCTTCGCCTTTGACCATCGCAACCAGTTCTTTGAGCTGGCGCGCGAATTTGGCGGCGGCGCCGGCGAAGCGCGCCTGCCGCAGCTCAAGCAGCTGCTGGTGCAGGCGGTGGCGGCTACCGAGCAGGCGCTCGGATTGCAAGGGAAGATCGGCATATTGTCAGATGACCGTTATGGCCAGGATGCGTTGAATGCCGCTACCGGACGCGGCTGGTGGATCGGCCGCACAGTGGAACTGCCGCTCTCGAATCCGCTGGAATTCGACTACGGCCGTTCGATAGGTTCGCATCTGCTGAGCTGGCCGAAGGAGCACGTGGTCAAGTGCCTGGTGCAGTTTCATCCGGACGATGCGGTAGAAAAACGCCTGGAGCAGGAAGCGCAGATCCGCGGCCTGTACAACGCGGTGCAGGTCAGCGGCCATGAACTGCTGCTGGAAATCATCCCGCCCAAGGATTTGCCGAGGGCTGACGATACCGTGCTGCGCGGCATCAAGCGCCTGTACAACCTGGGAGTTTATCCCGAATGGTGGAAGCTGGAATCGATGTCGGCCCAGCAGTGGCAGGCGATCGACAGCCTGATTGCCGAGCGCGATCCCTATTGCCGCGGCGTAGTGCTGCTGGGGCTGGCGGCGCCGGTGGAAGAACTGGCCGCGGGCTTCCGTGCCTCGCGGCACAGCACGACCTGCCGTGGTTTCATGGTGGGACGGACGATTTTCCATGAGCCATCCAAGCTGTGGCTGCAAGGGCAAATAGACGATGCCGCCTTGATCCGGCAGGTAAGAACCACTTTCGAAAAACTCATCGGCGTCTGGCAGGCCAGTCGCAGCGAAGAGCAGGCAGCGGAGCGCGCAGCATGAATGCAAAAACCATACGCCTGACCATGGCGCAAGCATTGGTGCGTTACCTGGCCGCCTTGCGGGTCGATACGGCGGACGGCCAGGCGCCATTGTTCGGCGGCGTCTTTGCCATCTTCGGCCATGGCAACGTGGCTGGCCTGGGAGAGGCGCTGTACCAGCATCGGGAACAGTTGCCGACCTATCGCGCGCATAACGAACAGGCCATGGCGCATGCCGCGATCGCCTATGCCAAGACGCACATGCGACGGCGCATGATGGCGGTCACCAGCTCGATCGGCCCGGGCGCCACCAACTTGTTGACGGCGGCGGCCCTGGCTCACGTGAACCGCTTGCCGGTGTTGCTGCTGCCGGGCGATATCTTCGTTTCGCGGCGGCCCGATCCGGTGCTGCAGCAGGTGGAAAATTTCCAGGACGGCGGCGTCTCCGCCAACGATGCGTTCAAGCCTCTGTCGCGTTATTTTGACCGCATCTGCTATCCGGAGCAGTTGCTGACAGCCTTGCCGCGCGCGATCCAGGTGCTGACCGATGCCGCCGAATGCGGCCCGGTGACGCTGGCGTTGCCGCAAGACGTTCAGGCCATGGCTTACGATTATCCGGTTGAGTTTTTTGCGCCGCAGACGGTCAGGTTCCGCGCCCGCGGACCGGCGGCGGACGAGCTGCAAGAGGCGCTGGCATTGCTAAAAAACGCCCGGCAGCCCTTGATCGTGGCCGGCGGCGGCGTGTTGTATGGCGAAGCCACCGAAGCGCTGCGTGCTTTTGCTGAAAAACATGCGGTGCCGGTGGCGGAAACCCAGGCCGGCAAAAGCGCCTTGGCCTGGCGCCATCCCTTGCAGCTGGGGGCGCTCGGCGTGACCGGTTCGCCGGCTGCCAATGCGCTGGCGCAGAAGGCCGATGTTGTGATTGCGGTAGGCACCCGGCTGCAGGATTTCACTACCGGTTCGCACTCCCTGTTCGGCCAGGCAAAACTGCTGTGCATCAATGTCAACGCGGTCGACGCCATGAAATGGCAGGGCACGCCGATGTTGTCCGACGCCCGGCTGGGGCTGGCTGCCTTGTCGCAAGGCTTGCAGGACTGGCGTTCCAGCACCGGCTGGCACGCATTGGCGCTGGAGCAGGCCAACAGCTGGCGCGCCACGGTCGACAAGATCACCGGCCAGAGGGAAATAGAAGCGCCGGCCCTGCCGTATGACGGCGAGGTGATTGGCGCGGTCCAGCGGTCCAGCATCGACTCGACCGTGCACGATATCGTGGTCTGCGCCGCCGGCACCTTGCCGGCCGAGCTGCACAAGCTGTGGCGCACTTCGACGCCGGGTGGTTACCACGTCGAATATGGCTATTCGTGCATGGGCTATGAAATCGCCGGTGCGCTCGGCGTCAAGCTGGCGCAGCCGGAGCGCGACGTGATCGTGATGGTGGGCGACGGCAGCTACCTGATGATGAATTCGGAGATCGCCACCTCAGTCATGCTGGGCAAGAAACTGATCATCGTGGTGCTGGACAACCGCGGCTACGGCTGCATCAACCGCCTGCAGCAGGCTTGCGGCGGGGCGCCGTTCAACAACATGCTGGAAGACTGCCTGCAAGGGCCGCAGGGGGCGCCGGCCATCGATTTTGCTGGGCATGCAAGATCGCTTGGCGCGCTGGCGGAAAACGTCAAGACCATCGCCCAGCTGGAAGCTGCGCTGCAACGGGCGCGCGCCGCCGACCGCACCTACCTGGTATGCATCGATACCGACCCCGCGCGCACTACCGACGATGGCGGCTGCTGGTGGGAGGTGGCGGTGCCGGAGGTATCTGAACGGCCGCAGGTGCAAGCCGCGCGCGCCGAATATGAACAAGCCCGCCACAGTCAAAAAGTGTGAGTGTTAATAATGTAATGCAGCGGAGAGACCATGACATTTAACGTAAAGATCGGCATCAACCCGATTTCCTGGATGAACGACGACTTGCCTTCGCTGGGCGGCGAGACGCCGCTGGAAACGGCGCTGGCCGAAGGCGCGCAGATTGGCTATCGCGGCTTCGAACTGGGTAACAAGTTTCCCAAGGAGGCGGCTGCGCTGGCGGCCGTGCTCGGCAAATACCAGCTGGAATGCATTTCGGGCTGGTATTCCGGCCGCCTGGCGACCGGCTCGGTCGAGGATGAAATCGCCGCTGTCGGCCCGCATCTGCGGCTGCTGGCGGAAAACGGCTCCAAGGTCATGGTGTATGGCGAAGTAGCCAACGCCATCCAGGGTCGGCCGGATCCCTTGTACAAGCGGCCACGTTTCCTGAACGACCTGGAATGGCGCCAGTATGCCGACCGGTTGACCGCTTTTGCGCGCTTCACCTTGTCGCACGGGGTGCGCCTGGCTTACCACCATCATATGGGCGCCTACGTTGAAACCCCGGCCGATGTCGAACGCCTGATGGCACTGACCGGCGATGAAGTCGGTTTGCTGTTCGACAGTGGTCACATCATGTTTGCCGGCGGCGATCCCTTGCAGGTGCTGCAGCAACATATCAAACGCGTCTGCCATGTCCATTGCAAGGATGTGCGGCCGGCGGTGGTGAAAATGGCGCGCAACGGCAACTGGAGTTTCCTGCAGGCGGTGATCAACGGTGCGTTTACGGTGCCGGGCGACGGCGCCATCGATTTCGACGGTCTGCTGCGTCTGCTGCACAGGCATGGTTACGCCGGCTGGCTGGTGGTCGAAGCGGAGCAGGATCCGGCTGTCGCTCCCAGCTATCAATATGCCGACATGGGTTATCGCCATCTGGCCGGACTGGTGCAGGCCATCGGCAACGAGCAGGAGGCAGCATGAGCCTGCTTGTCAAAGGCCAGCCGCAAGGACGGGAAATCGTCAGCGTCACGCCGCAGTCGGCCAATTGGCGCTTTGTCGGTTTTGCCGCCTACCGCCTGGCGGCTGCTGAACGGATCCGCTTCGATACCGCCGAGCGCGAAGTGTGCATAGTGGTGTTGCGCGGGGTGGTCAGCGTGCAAGCCGGCGACCAAACATGGAAAGAAATCGGCGAGCGCCAAAGTGTATTTGACCAGGTTTCTCCGTACGCCGTGTATGTGCCGCACAACCATGCCGTCACCGTCGGCGCCCACGGCGACGCGGAAATTGCAGTCTGCAGCGCACCCGGCCATGGCGACCTGGGGGCGCGACTGATCGAGCCGGGCATGGCCAAGCGTTCGGTGCGCGGGCAGGGCAGCAATACGCGCTATGTCTGCGATATCCTGCCGCAGGGCGAGCCGGCCGACCATCTGCTGGTGGTGGAAGTGGTTACGCCCGGCGGCCATTCTTCAAGCTATCCGCCGCACAAGCACGATACCGATAACCTGCCGCAAGAGAGTTCGCTCGAAGAGACCTATTACCATCGCCTCAATCCGCCGCAGGGTTTTGCTTTCCAGCGCGTATATACCGATGATCGTTCGCTCGACGAATCGATGGCGGTGGAAAACCACGATGTGGTGATGGTGCCGCGCGGTTATCACCCGGTGGTGGCGCCGCACGGCTACGACAGCTATTACCTGAACGTGATGGCGGGGCCCAGGCGTGAATGGCATTTCAAGAACGATCCGGCCCATGAATGGATGTTGCAGCGTTGATCCGATGCCGGACCAGGGCGCCGTCTATCAAGCGTCGTAAAAAATTGCATAAAAATCGCAAACTCCGATTGACCGAAGCTATCAAATGCACGTATTATTCGGTCTTCGGAATTGCAGTGAGTCTTACGGGGCTTCGCATTACGGCCCACGTGGCGGAATTGGTAGACGCGCATGGTTCAGGTCCATGTGCCGCAAGGTGTGGGGGTTCGAGTCCCTCCGTGGGCACCAGGAAACTGGTGTGAGAAGTGTAGAGAAACCGCATAAACAGTCATGTTTATGCGGTTTTTTTGTTTTCCGGGCTGTCTTTGCCGGTTTGTCATGAGGGAAGTTTGCCGTATTATGTAAAAATCATAACAAGTTCGAGGCTGTCCATGGTTTTTATCGCATCGCTCGCGTTGCTTTCCCTGTTTGTGCTGTGGGGTGCGCTGTCGCCGCTGAGCCTGGCTGCTGTGATGCAAGCGGCGCTGGGCAGCACGATCGTTAATTTCGGCTGGTTCTACCTGCTCTCGATGTTCAGCTTCCTGGTGTTTGCGCTTTACCTGGCGTTCGGCCGCTTTGGCGCGATCCGCCTCGGCGGCGAGGATGCCGAGCCGGATTTCAGCCGGCATAGCTGGTTTGCCATGCTGTTTGCCGCCGGCATGGGAATCGGGCTGGTGTTCTGGGGCGTGGCGGAACCGGTTTCGCATTTTGCCACGCCGCCCAGCGGTCCGGCCGGCGGTCCCGAGGCAGCCCGGATCGGCTTGCGCTATGCGTTTTTCCATTGGGGCTTGCATCCATGGGCGGCCTATTGCGTGGTGGCGCTGGCCCTGGCATTTTTCCAGTTCAACCGCAATCGGCCGATGCTGATGAGCACCACCTTCGAGCCGCTGATCGGCAAATATGCCCAAGGTTTCCTCGGCCAGGCCATCGATATCCTGGCGATCATCGCTACCGCCATCGGCGTCGCTACCTCGCTCGGCTTCGGCACCCTCCAGATCAGCAGCGGCTTGCACAAGGTGTTTGGACTGGATAACGGCCTCAGCTTGCAGCTATCGGTAATTGCGGTGGCCGCGGTGCTCTACCTGGCCTCGTCGCTCAGCGGCCTCGACCGCGGCGTCAAGATCCTCAGCAACCTCAACATGGTGCTGGCGCTGCTGCTGATGCTGTTTGTGCTGGCATTGGGGCCGACCCTGTTCATCATGGATGCGCTGACCACCACGCTGGGCGATTACCTGGACAACCTGATCAGCATGAGCATGCGCATGACGCCGTTTTCCAAAGGCACCTGGATTGCCGACTGGACCTTGTTCTACTGGGCCTGGTGGGTGACCTGGGCGCCGTTTGTCGGCACCTTCATTGCGCGCATTTCGCGCGGCCGCACCATCCGCGAATTCGTCACCGGCGTATTGCTGGTGCCGTCACTGATCAGTTTCCTCTGGTTCGCCACCTTTGGCGGCGCCGCGCTGCACGGCATCATGTTCGAGCATCTGCCGCTGGTGGATATCGTCAAGCAGGACAGTTCGCTGGCCTTGTTTGCCTTGCTCGATCACCTGCCGTGGGCTACCTTGACGTCACTGATTGCGATCGTGCTGGTGTCGGTATTTTTCATCACTTCCGCCGATTCGGCCACCTTCGTGCTGGGCATGATGAGCAGCAAGGGTAGCCCGGCGCCGTCGGCCCGGATCAAGCTGACCTGGGGTGTGCTGACTGCCCTGATCGCGGCGGTGCTGCTGATGGCCGGCGGCTTGAAAGGCTTGCAGACAACCTCGATCGTGATTGCCTTGCCGTTCATGATCATCATGCTGCTGATGTGCGTGAGCCTGTTCCGCGCGCTGGGCGAGGAGGCCGATACTCTGGAACGCCGGCGCCACGCGCGCGATCGGCTGCTGGAGCGTTTGCTGCGGGAGCGCGAGCAAACGCCGTCCTGATCCTTGATTCAAGCGGCTTCAGATTCTGGCCGGCGCCGCCGGGCAGCCGCGCCAGTTGGTGCCTGCCGGAATCGATTCGCCTTTCATCACCAGCGTCAGCGCGCCCAGCTTGGCGTTGTCGTTGACCGTCGCGCTGTACAGCACGAAGCTGCGCGGCCCCATGTAAACCCGGCTGCCGATGTTGACGTGGTCGATCTTCATGACCCGGTCTTCGAACAAGTGCGTCTGCGGGCAGGCCTGGGCGTTCAGTTCGCTGTAGTCGCCGATGGTGACGCAGTCGAATTCGGTGATGTCGGTGGTATTCATGTAAACCCCGCGGCCGATATGGCAGCCCAGCAGGTTCAGGGCCAGCGGCAGCCACGGTGTGCCGCGCAGGTAGCTCATGAAATTCGGTATTGCGATTCCTTCATACAAATTGGTGACGCCTTCAGACAGCCAGACGAAACGCGTCCACATCGGTACGCTGCATTTCTTGTAGCGCCCGATCAGCAGCCACTTGAGGGCGGCGATGAAGATGAAGGTGCCGATGCCGTACAGCAGGCCGGCGCTGGTGAGCAAGGAAACCACTTCGCCCCACTGGCCGGCGCCGGCCAGCGGCATCAGGTTCAGCACAACGGTATAACCGACCGCGATCACGATCGCATGCGGCGACACGATGCGGAAGCCTTCCACCAGCGCACGGCCCAGGCGGCGCCGGCGCGACGGACGGAACGTCAGGTGTTCCGGGAAACCGCTGGTCTGCTCGCGCGCCGGCAGGTTGATCGGCGGCGAGCCGAGCCAGGTGTCGCCGGGCTGCATGCGGCCATTGTCCGGCGTGCGCGAATGGACGCCGATCAGGACATTTTCCGGCAGGATGCTGCCGTCCGGCACATAAGCGCCGTTGCCGACGAAGCTGCGGCGCGAGATTACGGTCGGCTTCATGGTCATCCAGCCGCCGTCGATCTGTTCGTCGCCGAGCAAGACGGCATCGGCGATAAAGGTGTCGTCGCCCAGGGTCAGCATGTCCGGCACCACGCCCAGCGCGGTCGATATCTCGGCATGGCGGCCGACCTTGGCGCCCAGCAGGCGGTACCAGAGCGGCGCGTAGACGGTAGCGTAGACGCCATGCAAGACGCTCAGGCTGGATTCCTGAATCTGGTTGACCAGCCATTTGCTGCAATAGATATTGCTGCGCACCGGCCAGCTGCCGGCCCGCATGCGCGGCAGCAGGCTCCAGCGGATGCCGGCCGAGAGCAGGGCGGTGCACACGATCAGCACGGCAGTGGCAGGGAACGCCATGACGAAATATTTGGACAGCTGGAACGGCACATTGCCGTTGCTTTGCAGCCAGGGGAAACGATCGGTATCGTCGAGCCAGTCGATCAGGATGAAGCTGGGAAACACCGGCATGAAGAACAGGGTGGTGATCAGGAAAGCGCCGAACAGGAAAAATACCGATTCACCCAGCTGGCGCCTGCGCGTAACCGGCGGCCGCGGCGGTTTGGAGGCGTGATCGAAAACACCGGCATCGCGCGCCGGCGAACCGGTCCAGATGCGGCCCGCCGGCACCGCCTGACCTTCGCTGATGGCGCTCTGGCCTTCCACATGACCGAAGGCGCCGACATTCGTGTTGCCTTCCATGACGACATAGGAACCGATACAGCTTTCGCGCTGCAATGTAATCGGGCCTAGCCACAGCTCGCCGTGTTCGACGCGGGCATTTTCAAAATTGACGGCATTGCCGATGCTCACGCCGTCCTCTATGGTAAGCAGGTCGTGCGCGCGCAAGGTCATGGAGCCGATAACGACTTCCGAGCCGATGCGCGCACCCAGCGCCCGCAGCCACCAGCTGTACAAGGTCGAGCCGCTCAGCAGGTAGGCCGGCGCCGCTTCGATCAGGCGGTCGGCCAGCCACCAGCGGTAATAGGTCAAGCCCCAGAGCGGATAGCGGCCGGCTTTCAGGCGTCCGGCGATCAGCCATTTGGCGGCAATCGCAATGGCGAACTCAAACAGGGTGGCCAGCAGGAATACGCCTACCGACACCACGATTGCCAGGGCAATCGAATCGCCTGGATCGCCGGTGAAGAAGTGATAGGTGAAAAACGGCGCCAGCCATTGCATCATGCGCATTGCCACCAGCCACGGCACGGCGGCGGCCTGGGCGGCGCCGCACAGCCAGCGTTTCAGGTCCGACGGCGGGCTCCAGCTGGTGTCGACCGCGATGCCGGCCGCCGGCGCTACCGCCAGCACCTGGGCGATGCGGCCGACGGTGCGGTTCATGTAAATGTCGCGCACCGTCACATGGGCAAAATCGGGATTGGCGCGCAGGGCGGAGGCGAGTTTTGCCGCGAACAGCGAATGGCCGCCGAGATCGTTGAAAAAATCGGCGCTGCGCTGGATAGGCTGGCCAGGGAACAGTTTGTTCAACGCCGCGAACAGGGCCAGTTCGGCCGGCGTTTCAGGGACGTCGGAATCAAGGCCGCCGGCGCTGGTTAGCGCCAACGGCCTGGCTTTCAGAGTCTTGCGGTCGATCTTGCCGGAAGTCAGGCGCGGCATCTCTTGCATCGCTTCGAAGAAACCCGGCACCATATAGGGCGGCAGCCGTTCAGCCAAGGCGCTGCGCAGAACCGCAGGCACGATTTCTGCGCCGCTTTCGGCGACGATGAAAGCGATCAGCTGGTCGATGCCATCCTCCTGGCGCAATACGACCGCTACCGTGCCGACTCCCGGCTGGCGCGCCAGCACTTCTTCGATTTCACCCAGTTCGACGCGGAAGCCGCGGATCTTTACCTGGTCGTCGGTGCGGCCCAGGCACTGGACCCGGCCATCGGCTTCGATCCGGGCCAGGTCGCCGGTACGATACAGGCGGCGGTCATGTTCGCCGCTGGCCCAAGGATTGGCCAGGAATTTTTCGGCAGTCAGTTCCGGCCGTCCCAGATAGCCTTCGGCAACGCCGGGGCCGGTAATGCACAGTTCGCCGACTTCGCCGCGCGGCAGCAGGAGCAGGCCGTTTTCCGGAGACGGCTCAGTCCCCACCTCAGTCACTACCTCAGTCATCACCTTAATCACTAGCAAACCGTAATTCGGCAAGGGCCGGCCTATGGTGACCGTTTCATTGGCATGCAACTCAGCCAGGCTGGCCGATACCGTGGCTTCGGTCGGGCCGTAGGTGTTGAAGATATGCCGGCCGCTCCGTGTCCAGCGGCTGACCAGCGCTTCCGGGCACATTTCGCCGCCCAGGTTGATGATGCGCAGGCTTGGCACGTCCTGGTTGAACAAGGCCAGCAGGGTCGGCACGGCGTGCAATACGGTAATGCCTTGTGCGGCCAGCGCCGGCGGCAAGGCTTCCGGATCGGACGCCAGCTCCTTGGGCGCGATCCAGAGCGTGGCGCCGGCCAGGTAGCTGATCCAGATTTCTTCGAACGACATGTCGAAGGCTACCGAAAAGCCCTGGTAGACGCGATCGCTGGCGGTAACTCCCAATACCGCGTTTTCACTGCGCAGGAAATGGCAGATCGCGCCCTGGGTGATGGCGATGCCTTTCGGCTTGCCGGTCGAGCCGGAAGTGTAGATGACATAGGCCGGATCGCCGCGCTGCACGTTCTGGCGGCGCAGCAACGGCGCCTCTGTGGGCGCCAGCAATTGCTCGGCGGTCCAGACCTGGCAGCGGCCCGCGTCCAGGCGCGGCGCGAACTGCTGGCAGCTGACGATACCCGGCGCTTGCGCGTCCTCCAGGCAGACAGCGATCCGCTCCGGCGGCGTATCGGCATCCAGCGGCAGCCATGCGGCGCCGCTCTTGGCGATGCCGGCCTGCATGATCAGCAGGTCAATGCCGCGCGGCAGCCACAAGCCGACGATCTGGCCCGGACCGACGCCTGCAGCGATCAGGCGTGAAGCGACCAGGTCGGCGCAATGGTTGAATTCCTGATAACTCAGCTGGCGCTCGCCGAACACCATGGCGGTCTGGGCCGGCATGCGCTCGGCGGTCGCTTCAAGCAAGTCGGCCAGTACCTCATCGCGTATCAGCTCAGGCCGTGCCGGCCCTTGCAGAACGTCCGGGTGACTGGAAAAACCGCTGGCAGCCGCGTTATCGGCGAGCAAAGACTGAGTCATGGATAAGGCAAATAAAAGGGACGGGTGAACGATGGCAAGCGGGCGATGGTAGCACGCTGATATAGGTAACGTTCAGACAATTTTGCGCTGGACCGACGCTGTGGTTTTCCTGCTGGCGGCGGGCCTCACCTGCGCTTGTCCGAGGGCGTTTACGCGAGTGTAGGCAAGGCATTTTTTTATTCCCCGCTAACTAACTTGCAAATTGGAAACTATTGGTCGTATGATGGGGTATTCAGGGCCGGGTTTCAAGTACTGTCGTTTTTCGCAATTTCCTGCAATTCCGCTAAAGCTTTCTGACTGTGCAGTGTTTTTGCCAGTGGAGATCAGTGAGGTTTTGTGATGCAGCGATTGAAGAAATTTTTCACCATGGACAGCGGCATGCGCTGGATCAAGGTGATCTTGCCTTTCCTGGCGATTGTGGCCTTGATGGTGGGGCTGCTGGCGTTCAGCATGAACATCCTGTCTTCGGTGCGCGCTTTGGTCGGCGGCGAGAGCCTGTGGTCGAAGGCGCAGAAAGAGGCGGTGTTCTATCTGAACCAGTATGCGGTGACGCATGCCGAGGCCGACTACCAGAATGTGCTGAAGGCGCTGGCGGTGCCCATGGGCGGCCGCCGCGCCAGGGATGAACTGGACAAATCCGAGCCGGATTTGCAAGTGGTGCGGCAAGGTGTCCTGGACGGCGGCAACCATCCCGACGACATCGACGGCATCATCAGCCTGTACCGCAACTTCAAGAATTTCAGCCTGTTGCGGGAACCGATCGCCAACTGGAAGATAGGCGACCAGCTGATCGCCGATCTGAGCGTGGAAGCCAGCCGTCTGCATGCGGCGATTGCCGGCGGCAATCCGGATCCGCAAACCATGATCGCCAGCGTCGCCCGCATCCGCGAGATCGACGCCCGCCTGGCCCCCCTGGAATTGCGCTTTTCCGCCAGCCTGGGGGAATCCTCGCGCCGGGTCCAGCGCCTGCTGCTGTTTGCGACGCTGACCATCGCCGTCGGGCTGATGATTTTCGGCAGCTGGATTTCGCGCTATATCCTGACCAAGAGCGACCAGTTCGAAGAAGCACTGAAGGTCAGCCAGGAACGGCTGCACCTGGCGATGCTGGGCAGTAACGACGGTTTGTGGGACTGGGATATCCAGGCCGACAATATCTACTATTCGCCGCGCCTGAAGGAGTTGCTGGGGTACTCCCTGGAAGAAGAGGAGCCGACGCCGCTGCAGTTCCTGAACTGCATCTATCCGTCGGACCTGGATGCGGTGCGCGCCAAACTGACTTCGCACCTGCACGACAATTCGCCGTGCGACATCGAGTTCCGGATCGTCACCAAGGGCGGGGAATTGCGCTGGGTCCGTTCGTGCGCGCAGTCCACCAGCAATTCGGCGGGCGAGCCGGTGCGCATGGCTGGTTCGTTTACCGACATCACCGCCCGCAAGCGCTCCGAGGAGCAGCTGTATGCCGCCAAGGAACGCGCCCAGGTCACATTGGAATCGATAGGCGAGGCGGTGATCACGCTCAGCACCGACGGCCTGGTCGAATACCTGAATCCGACGGCGGAAATCCTGACCCGCTGGACGCTGGCATCGGCGCGTGGCTTGCCGCTGGAAAAAATCCTGCACGTGGTTGGCGAAAGCTCGGGCAACCGGATTCCCGACCTGATCCCTCAGATCCTCGACAACAGCATGCCGATCGACCGCGCTTCCAACCTGCTGCTGGTCTGCGACGACGGCAGCGAAGTCGCGGTCAACCTGTCGGCCGAGCCGATCCGTAACCTGAGCGGCGAAACCATAGGCACGGTGCTGGTGCTGCACGATGTCAGCAAGGACCGGGAATATGCGGCCCAGCTGTCGTACCAGGCCAGCCACGACGAGCTGACCGGGCTTATCAACCGGCGCGAGTTCGAGCGGCGCCTGACGGTGGCGATGATCACCTCGCGCGACCAGCAGCGCCAGCATGCGGTGCTGTACCTGGATCTGGACCAGTTCAAGGTGGTCAACGACACTTGCGGCCATGCCGCCGGCGACGAGCTGATCCGGCAGGTGAGCGTCTTGCTGAAACAGCGCTTGCGCGATACCGACACCATCGCGCGCCTGGGCGGCGACGAATTCGGCGTCTTGCTGGAGAATTGTCCGGTCGAGCATTCGCTGCGGATTGCCGAAGGATTGCGGCAGACAGTCGCCGATTTCCAGTTTGTCTGGACCAACAAGCCGTTCACTATCGGCGTCAGCATCGGCCTGATCAACCTGGCGGGCGAAATGCATACGCTGGGCCAGATCATGAGCGCGGTCGACGCCGCCTGCTACCTGGCTAAGGAAAAGGGCCGCAATCGCGTGCACGAATACCGGCTGGACGACAGCGAGCTGTCGATACGGCATGGCGAGATGGAGTGGATCACCCGTATCAATGAAGCGCTCACCCAAGAGAAATTCTGCCTGTTCTCGCAAGAGATTGCCGCCTTAGGCAAGCCTCCCAGCCACGGCGCCCATTTTGAGATACTGCTGCGCATGCTGGACAAGGATGACAACCTGGTGCTGCCGATGGTGTTCATTCCTGCCGCGGAACGCTACAACCTGATGCCGGCGATCGACCGCTGGGTCGTTTCCACGGTGTTCGCCACCCTGGCCAAAATGCGGCAGCAAGGGCGCGACCGGGAAATCCAGACCTGCGCCATCAATCTTTCAGGCACCAGCATAGGCGACAGCAATTTCCTCAATTTTGTCCAGGAACAGCACGTGAAGTACGGTATCGCGCCGCAAATCATCTGCTTCGAGATTACCGAGACCAGCGCGATCGCCAATTTTGCCAAGGCTGCGCATTTTATCGAGGAACTGAGAGGAGTAGGTTACCGCTTTGCGCTCGACGATTTCGGCGCCGGCATGTCTTCGTTCGCTTACCTGAAGAATCTGCCGGTCGATTTCATCAAGATCGACGGCGGGTTTGTCAAAGACATGCTGAACAGCCCGACCGACTACGCCATGGTCGAGGCGATCAACAAGATCGGCCATCTGATGGGCAAGCAGACGATCGCCGAATTCGCCGTCAATGAAAGGATCATCGGCACCCTGACCGAGATCGGCGTCGATTTCGCTCAAGGCTACGGCATCGGACGGCCGCGCGCCTTTGGCATCGGCGTCGACAAGAACCTGCTGAACGCCGGTTAGAGCGCGGCCCTCAGCATGGTGCGGAACGCCCGTGGCGTGCATTGGTCGATCACCACCTGCGGCGTACCGTGCCAGCTGGCAAAACGCCGTAGGGTTGCCGCCAGTTCGGTGGCGAACCTCTGGCTGGTGCGCGTGCCTGGTTCAAGATACAGCGCCTTGACCTGGAATACGCCCTGGCTGCGATGCGCCTTGGCGTCCAGCCGTCCTGCCAGGACGCCGCGATGCAGGATGGGCAGGGTGAAATAGCCGTAGCTGCGCTTGGCCTCCGGCGTGTAGCACTCGAGCCGGTAATCGAAATCGAACAGCTCCAGCGCGCGCTTGCGGTCCCATACCAGCGGGTCGAAAGGCGACAGCAGGCAGGTAGCGCTGGGTTTCAGCAATCCGCCGGCAGCGGCCAGCGCCAGTTCGCGATGCGCGGGGTGGATATACAGCGGCTGCTGCCAGCCTTCGACTGTGGCCTTGAGCAGGCTGCCGTCTTCGACCAGGGTCTCGGGATCGGGACTGGGGCGGCTCTTGGCGGTGCGGAAATAGTCGCCGATCCAGCTGGCTTTCGCCACGCCCAGCGCCTGCACCGCCTTGAGCAGCAAGGTGCGCTGGGTATCCGCGGTGGACGGCATGCGGGCATCGTCCCAGCCTGGCAGGATGCGTTCGGCGAGGTCATAGATCCGATGAAAATTATGGCGCTTGGCGATCATCAGGCGGCCTGCCGTGAATAGCACCTCGAGCGAACGTTTCTCCGGTTTCCATTCCCACCAGCCGCCGCCTTTGCCGTCGGTGCGCTTGAAATCGGCCGAGCGCACCGGGCCGTGCTGGCGGATATGCTGCAGCAGCTGCTCTATGGTGGCGGCGTGCTGCTCCATCCATTTGGCCGAGTACTTCCAGCCCATGGAGCCGGGGTCGATCATGCGATGCCGGTACAGGCCGTAATCCTCGATCGGCAGGAAACTGGCTTCGTGCGCCCAGTATTCGAACAGCTGGCGTTCCTCCAGCAACTCGTCCAGCCAGCTCTGCTGGTAGCTGCCGAGCCGGCTCCACAAAACCAGGTAAGGGCTGCGCGCCACCACGTGGATGGTGTCGATCTGCAGCACGCCCATCTGGCGGATGGCAGCCAGCACGTCTTGCTTGACGGCCTTCTTGCGCACCGGGTTGAGCAAACCCTGGGCGGCCAGTTGCAAGGCGCGCGCGGCAGGCAGGGAGAGCTGGATGGTCGTCATGCCGAGGCGGGATCAGATGCCGACGCTGGACAGGTCGAGGCGGCCGTCCTGCAGCGGCGGGCACCAGTAGTAGCCGCCGGTGACCGGGCGCGAAAAACTGAACAGGGCGTCGACGATGCCGTCTTCGTGGCCCAGCATGCGGCGCAGGACGTTTTCAAAGCGGTCGCTGGATTCGCCATAGGCGATGAATTCCGTGCCTTGCTGCAGGCCGTTATCCCATGGCATGGAATGGCGCACCATGTATGCCTCGGGTGTGAAACTTTCCTGCGCCGTGCGTTTGGCGTGGGCTGATTCGGGCGCATCTTCGATTTCCTCGTTGTCGGCGATCTGGCGGCCGATGGTGGCGTCGCGCTGTGCCGCAGGGAAACCGCGGAAACGCGGCAAATCATGGATCCAGCGTTGTACCGCAACAAAACTTGAGCCTTGGCGCCGGCGCCGTCCGCCACCAGCGCGGCGGCGATGGCTGCCGCGGCCTTGGGTTTTCGGTGCCGTCTTCGTAGCCAGTCAGGTCGCGGCTGTCGCGATAGCGGAAAGTATCCATCGCATCTTCCAGCACCAGCGCTTCTCCCAGCAGCTCGACCAGTTGCGCACTGCGTTCGAACAGGCTGCTGCGGTCGCTGCCGCGCAGCAGGATCCACATGGCCTGCTGGGTCGACGGCGCCGCGCAGCCTTGTCCTTCAAGCGCCGGAAACGGGCGCAGGCCGCCGATATGCTGCTCCAGCGCCTGGACCAGGGGGGCGCCTAGTCCGACCACGCCCAGTCCGCCGCAAAAACCTCGCGCAGCCGTATCAGCGCCGCCTGCGGATTGTGGCCGCCAAGGCGAAATGTGAGCGAGCGGCCGAGTGGCGCGAGTGCTTCCAGGATTCCTGGCTGGGCTTGGTCTGCTGTTGCTGGCATTGCTGATCCTTAATAAAGAAAGAGAGCGAGGAAAGGGTGTGATATTAGCGGATTCTGGCGACTTTTTGCGAGGCGGCCATTTTTTGTATCGATGGCGCGCAGCACTAACCTCCCGCGGTTTTTGCGCTCTGCCTGGCCTGTCTTGCAAGCAAGCCGGCGATGATGCCGCGGCCCATGAAATATTCGGTCAGCCTGGTTTTCTGGTGCGGCAGCAACTGGCTGGCGGCAATCAGGCCGGGCCATGTCGCCAATGCCTTTTTGCAGACCTCGCTGATTACCTGGCGCAGCGGCGGCTCCAGCAGGCCGCTGCGGTTGGCGAACTCGCGCAGGGTAAGCGGCGACAGGAACGAGCGCTTGGCCTGGCCCTCGGCAAACTTGAGGGCATGGCCGCTGCCGTTCAGGTACACGCTGTACGCTACGACATCGTAGGCCGGCGAGAATTCGACGCTGCCGTCGGCCAGGTAGCGGATGCCGAAATTTTTCAGGTGAGCGTCGTAGTTGCCTATCAGTTCGTTGACCGCGATGCGGCGCAGCAGCTCATGACAGGCCGCTTCACCCAGTCCCGGCACGGCTTGCATCACCAGCGCCATGTCGGCATAGGTGGCGCCGGTATATTTCTTGTCGGGATCGACGCCCAGTATCTGGCAAAAATCTTCTACGTGCAGGCGCCCGGGCTGGTCGCGGTCGAAGCGTTGCACCGCCAGGAATTGCTGGTTGTCTGCCTCTGCATGCGGATGTTCGGCCATGATCGCCGCCAGCGGCTGCAGGCTGGCGCTGCATACGGTAACGCCGGCGGCTTGCGCCAGCAGCAGCGACAGGTGCTCGACTTCCGGCAGGTGGTCGTATTGCGCGGTGGGCAGCTTGCCGATGATATGAGCGTCCTTGTGGCGGGTGCGGCTGACATACCTGCCGCCTTCCAGGATCAGCGCCAGTTTCGGCTGCATGCCCGAAATCGATACGCCGTCCACCAGCGGGGCGGCGCTCACGCTTTCTTCTATGGCTTCCTTGTCTTGTGTCACCAGGCGCGTCATCGTGGCCCGCGTCAGCCTGGTCGGGATAGCCCTGACGGCGCCCGGCAGGTCGCGGCCGCAGGCTGCCAGCAGTTCGAAATGATCATCCTCCGCGCATTTGCGCTCAAGCGCGATTTGCTTGCGCAATACGCCTTCCGGCAGCAGGTTCTGGAAGAAGGCGGGCAGCCGCATCTGGCCTGGCGAATTGAAAATCGCCGCCAGCGGATTGAGCAGCAGGGCCGTGTCCTGTTGCGGCGTGGCGGCGCGCATCGAGAGCGACAAGGTCGGACGCTGCGGATCTTGCGCATAGGCGGGGTCGACCTGGAAGCGCACCATGTCGCCGTACTGGAACAAGACGCCAGCCAGGCGCTCTGCCACGAAAATATCCAGTGCGCTCAGGTTCATTTGCGCCCCTCTTGCCGCGCCAGCGCTGCGGCGACCAGGCTTTGCACTTCTTCTTCGGCAGGCGTTGTTGCGGCAATCGAAGACGCTACCGCCTTGGGCAGCAGCATCAGTTCCAGCCCCAGCTGGTCGGCTATCGTCATCAGGGTGCTGAGGCGGGGATCGTTCTTGCCGGACAGGACGCCGCGTATCGTTACCGCCGTCAGCCCGCTGACGCGGCTCATGCTTATGACCGGCAAAGCCAGTCGCTGCTTGGCCTGGCGCAGGATGGAAGAGAGTTCGCTCAAGGTTTTCATGAAGATTAATAAACTATCTTTTATGGATTTAAGAATAGTATAGTATCTTTTCCTGAAAAAGATAGTTAAATATCTTATTTTTCAATAAGGATATTGTAATATCTCTTTTAAAAGATTGCTCTAGGCAAAAACCATATAAGCATTGCCGAAAACCTTCGTTCTGCAAGTTGCCTGAATCGATTAACTTTGCGCCAAAGCCTTAGGGCGCTTATTCAGTTGCATCGATCAATCCAATCACAACGAGGGTTTGCATGATTGCCAATATTTTCAAACGTTTGCCAGCCTTGGCGGCAGCTTCAGTCATCACTGCGCTCACCGGCCAAGCGTGGGCCGCCGGACAGGAAGTCAATATCGCCTACCAGACGGTGGTTGAACCTGCCAAAGTGGCCCAGGCCGACGGCGCCTATGAAAAGGCCAGTGGCTGGAAAATCAACTGGAAAAAATTCGACAGCGGCGCCGATGTGATAACCGCTGTGGCGTCCGGCGATATCCAGGTCGGTTATGTGGGCAGCAGCCCGCTGGCCGCCGCGGCGACTCGCGAACTGCCGATCGAAACCATCCTGATCGCGGCCCAGATCGGCCAGGCGGAAGCGCTGGTGGTGCGTAACGGCAGCGGCATCAAGTCGGCGCAAGACCTGGTAGGCAAGAAGATCGCAGTGCCGTTCGTCTCGACCACCCACTACAGCCTGCTGGCGGCGCTCAAGCACTGGGGCATTCCCGCTTCCAAAGTGCAGATCCTGAACCTGCGGCCGCAAGAGATCACGGCGGCCTGGCAGCGTGGCGATATCGACGCCGCCTATGTCTGGGATCCGGCGCTGGGCAAGGTCAAGGAATCCGGCACGGTACTGACCAATTCGGCCGAAGTGGCCAAATGGGGGGCGCCGACTTTCGACGCCTGGATCGTGCGCAAGGATTTTGCGCAAAAACATCCCGATTTCGTGACTGCTTTCGTGAAAGTCACCGGCAAAGCCTATGCCGATTACCGCAGCCACGGCGCCGACTGGAAAGCCGGTTCGCCGCAGTTCGAAAAAATCGCGCGCCTGACTGCCGCCAAACAGAGCGATATCGCCGAGCTGCTGGCCGGCAGCGGCTTTCCTACGCTGAGCGAGCAGGAGCAACTGCTGAGCGGCTCTACCGTCAAGGCGCTGGCGGCGACTTCGGGGTTTTTGCAAGAACAAAAGAAAGTCGAGCGCGTATTGCCCGATTACCAGCCTTATGTGAATCCGGCGTTCGCCAAGCAAGCCGCGCTTCAGTAAGGAGTTTGCATGATCCGTTTGCAATCGGTGGGGGTGACATACCCCAACGCGGCGCGGCCAGTCTTGCACGATCTGTCGCTGGATCTGCATGATGGCCGGTTTACCGTGGTGATCGGCGAGTCCGGCTGCGGCAAGACCACCTTGCTCAACCTGATCGCCGGCTTCCTGAAACCGACCTCAGGCGCCGTCAGCATCGACGGCGTGGCGGTCACCGGGCCGGGCGCCGAGCGCGGCGTGGTGTTCCAGAACGATACTTTGCTGCCGTGGCAGACGGTGCAGGAAAATGTGGCGTTCGGGCTGCGCCTGGCCGGGCAGTCGCAACAGCAGCGCCATGCCATGGCACGCGAATACCTGGCGCTGACCGGGCTGCAGGATTACGCCAATGCCGCCATCTGGGAACTGTCCGGCGGCATGCGCCAGCGCGTCAGCCTGGCGCGCGCGCTGGCGGTGGATCCGCGTTTCCTGTTGCTGGACGAGCCGCTGGGCGCGCTCGACGCCTTGACGCGCGAACACATGCAGGAACATCTGCTGCAAGTCTGGCAAGCCTCCGGCAAAGGCATCTTCATGATTACCCATAGCGTGGAAGAAGCGCTATTCCTGGCGACCGACCTGGTGTTGCTGCGGGCGTGGCCGGGACGGGTGGAAAGCGTGCGCCAGCTTGAATTCGGAGCGCGCTTTGCGGCCGGCGAAACGGCGCGCAGCATCAAGTCCGATCCGCGCTTTGTCGGCCTGCGCGAAGAAATCCTGGAGCAGCTGCTGCATCCCGGTCACGCTTCCGGCAACCAGGCTGGATTGGAGGAGGCATCGGCATGAGTGAATTATCCGTGACGTTCTCACCGCTTGAATTCGAATTGCCGTTGGAGCCGGAGCCATCGACGAGTGCTGCCCGCCAGCGCCTGCAGATTCCGAAAACCAAGGCCAGGCGCGCCGTTTCCGAGCGCAGCATCACCCTGCTGACGGTAGCGGGTCTGCTGGGTTTGTGGTGGCTGGCCAGCACCCTGGCGCTGGTGCCGCCGTTGTTCCTGCCGTCGCCGCTGGCGGTTTTGCAGAAATTCAAGGCGGTAGCGCTCGACGGTTTTGTCGACGCTACCTTGTGGCAGCATGCCGCCACCAGCATTGCACGGGTATTCGCTGCGCTGCTGCTGGCCATTTTCAGCGCCATCCCGGTGGGCATCCTGATCGGCCTGAGCAGCCGTGCGCGCGCGGTGTTCGATCCGCTGATCGAGTTTTACCGGCCGATCCCGCCTTTGGCTTATTTGCCGCTGATCGTGATCTGGTTCGGCATCGGCGAACTGTCCAAGGTGCTGCTGATCTACCTGGCGATTTTCGCGCCGCTGGCGATCGCCACCCTGCATGGCGTACGGCGCGTTGACCAGAACCGGCTGCGGGCAGCACAGACCTTGGGCGCTTCGCGCTGGCAACTGATCCGTTTCGTGATCCTGCCGTCCGCGGTGCCGGATATATTGACCGGGATCCGCATCGGCCTGGGCGTCGGCTGGTCGACCCTGGTCGCGGCGGAGCTGATTGCGGCAACGCGCGGGCTGGGTTTCATGATCCAGTCGGCAGCGCAATTCCTGGTGACCGATGTGGTGATCATGGGAATCCTGGTGATTGCCTTGATTGCTTCCAGTTTTGAATATGCCTTGCGCTGGCTGCAGCGCAAGTACGTGCCGTGGGAAGGCCGCGCATAATTGCCGATTCAGGGAGGTGGAGGCAGGCCAGCCGTGACCGGCTGGCCTGTTTTTTCGTCACGCAACGATCTTAGGCTGCACTCGCCGTCGGGCGCACCACGATTTCGCTGAGGTCGACGTCGGCCGGTTGTTCGATGGCAAACAGGATGGTGCGGGCGACCGCCTCCGCCGTAATGGCGATCTTGCGGTAAGTCGCCATTCCCAGCTTGGCGCTAGGGTCGGTAATGCTGTCGGCCAGCTCGGATTCGGTCACGCCCGGCGAAATCACTGTCACCCGGATGTTGTCAACCTCCTGGCGCAAGCCGTCCGAAATCGCCCGTACTGCAAACTTGGTGGCGCAATATACCGCGGCGCTGGGCACCACCCGATGGCCGCCGACCGAAGCCACGTTGATGATCTGGCCGTCGCCCTGGGCTTGCATCACCGGCAGGCAGGCTGCGATGCCGTACAGGACGCCTTTGATGTTGACGTCCACCATGCGGTCCCATTCATCGACCTTCAGCCGGTCCAGATTTGACAGCGGCATCACGCCGGCGTTATTGACAATCACGTCGACCCGGCCGAAGCGGCTTTTGGCGAACGCCACGATTTCCTCAAGCTGGCTGCGTTTGGTGACATCCAGGGCTTGATATTCTGCTATGCCGCCAGCTGTGCGGATCAATGCCGCCAGGACTTCCAGGCGTTCGGTGCGGCGCGCGCCCAGCACTACCCGGGCGCCATTTGCCGCCAGTATGCGGGCAGTAGCTTCGCCGATGCCGCTGCTGGCGCCGGTGATGATGACAACTTTATCCTTGATTCCAGACATGATTTTCTCCTTGATGTGGTCAGGTCCCGCGCCGTCGGCGCCAGACATGCTTATCAATGTAGCGGCCGGGAACCTGCCCGGGATAGTCGCTTCGTCGCGACTTCTTGCCTGATCCTCCAGATCTGCAGCCAGGAGGCGTCGCGTCCGATCGAAAAATAGTAGACTCGGTCAAACCCTGCAAATGCTGGAAAACGAGGCTGGAAATGAAAAATTCAGGATCAATCCAAGAAACCGCCGCCGACCCTTTGGTGTCGATCAAGCAAATCGAGCTGGCGCGCTTGATTGAGCAATACACCGTCATCGATGGCGTGCACCAGACGGCGATAGCGCCGCTCAACCTGATGCGCTTGTCGCAACCCTCGGTGCCGGCCCACAGCTTGCATAAGCCGGCCTTGTGCATCATTGCCCAAGGACAGAAGCAGGCGATGCTGGCCGACGAAGTCTATATTTACAATTCGGCCCAGTACCTGGTGGTCTCGGTCGACCTGCCGCTCATGGGCCATGTGACGCAAGCCACGCCGGAATTGCCTTACCTGTGCGTGCGCCTGGACCTCGATCCGAAGGAGATCGGCGACATGATCATGGCCGGCGAGGTGCGTGCAAGAAAACCGGATTTGCCGGCGCGCGGCATGTTTGTCAGCAGGGCCAATTCCAGCTTGCTCGATGCGGTGCTGCGCCTGATGCAGCTGCTGGCGACGCCGCAGGACATCCCGGTGCTGGCGCCGCTGGCGATGCGCGAGATACTGTACCGGCTGCTGCAGGATGAACAGGGCGGCATGCTGCAGCAGATCGCCATGTCCGACAGCCAGTCGCAGCATGTGGTCAAGGCGATCGAACTGATCAAGCGCGACTACCGGCTGCCGCTGCGGATCGAGAATCTGGCGCGCGAAGCGAACATGAGTTCCTCTTCGCTGCATCATCATTTCAAGGCGGTGACGGCGATGACGCCGCTGCAATACCAGAAGCAGCTCAGGCTGCAGGAGGCGCGCCGGCTGTTGTTTACCCAGGTCGGCGACGCCGCCACCGCAGGGCACCTGGTGGGTTATGAAAGTCCTTCGCAATTCAGCCGCGAGTACAACCGCATGTTCGGCTCGCCGCCGGCGCGCGATGTGGCGCGCTTGCGCGCTGCCGGCGCTGCCAGTGCAGGGGTCGCCAGTCCGGCCTAGTTCCCTTGCCTCATCCGGCGCGCCGCGTGCGGCGTCGCGAAATGCTTTCCTGGATGGCGACGACGATCAGCGCCACCGTGGTCAGGCCGGAGATCATCAGCTGGTCGGTGTAATAGGCGAAGGGGACCAATAGCGCCAGCAGCACCAGCCCGATCATGTGCGAGAACGGGAACAGGCGGTAGACCACGGTCTTGTAGATGCCGTTGCCGAGCAGGTATACCATCGGCCCGCCGACCAGCACCGCCAGCGATTTTGTCTCTATGTGCCCGGCCGGATGGGCGATCGCCAGCTCGTTGCCAACCGCGGTGATGATCACGCCGGCAACGATGATGACGTGGGTGTAGTGGAAATACGCGCCTATCCGTCCGGGATCCTTGGAATGCACGATGGCTTCGGTGCCGGCCTCGCTGCTGGTGTCGAAATAGATCCACCACATCGCCAGGCTGCCGAGGAAAGCCACCAGGAAAGCGATCAGGGTTGGCGCATCCCAGGTCGCCATATGGCCGATGGTGGCGCCGGTCACCAGGATCGATTCGCCCAGCGCCACGATCACGAACAGCTGGCAGCGTTCGGCCATATGGCCGCCCTCGATGGTCCATTCCTGGGTGCGGGAGCGTCCCAGGCCAGGCAGCCACAGGCCGAACATCGGCGACAGGTATTCGCAAGCCACCGCCAGCGTCCAGAACAGCAGCCGGTACTGGCCTTGCGACAGGCCGCCGGCGATCCAGAAGACGCCCGAGATGCACAGCCAGCCGAGCATGCGCTGGAAGTTCTTGCTCAGCGCATGGTGGCGTCCCAGGTGCAACACCACGAACAGGGTGCGGCCGATCTGCATGCTGGCGTAGCACACCGCAAAAACCAGGCCGCGTGCGCCGAACGCATCCGGCAATACCGCCGACATCACCAGGCCAGCCAGCATGATGGCGAACAGCAGCCCCCTGATCGGCATGGCATCCGGGTCGAACCAGTTGGTCACCCAGCAGGTGTATTGCCAGACCAGCCAGACCGCGAACCACAGGACCAGGGTCTGGACGGCTCCCAGCACCGTCAGGTTTTCCAGCAAGTGGTGGGACAACTGAGTAACCGCAAAGACATAGACCAGGTCAAAGAACAGTTCGACCGACAGTACCTTGGCTTCATGGCCGTCGCGCGTGCGCAATAGATTGGCTTTGCTGCTCATTGTGGTTTTCCCTCATTGCGTAGATGTTGTCATTCACAATAAGGGAGGTTTCCATCGCATGTCAATTGCCGCCGGCGGTGCTGCCGCAAGGCTTGATTGTGCACTGCATGCGCGGCCGCGCTGTTACCCTGGAGCCGGGGCAAACCGGCTGGTTCAGACGTCGATCAGGCAAGCGAAAATGCGATGGCCGTCTATCAGCATGGGCGGTCCCGAGCGGTGCGCCTTGAATCCGCCGCGCAGCAGCCAGCGCTCGATGCCTATCGGCGAGACGGTGATCAGGCGTTTGGCGCCGCGCAGGGCGGCGCAGTCTATCGAGGCTTGCAGCAGCTGGTAAGCGTTGGATGAGGAAACCTGCGTCAGCGGCGTTTCGCGCGTCTCATTTTTTTTCTTGCTGAAATCGACCGCGGCAAAGCGCGACAGCTCCCACACTTCGGTGGTGCACGGCGGCGCCGCACCCTTGAGCAGTTGTGGGAAGACCTCGCTCAGCAGGTAGGGCTGGTTGGTCGGCAGCAGGCGGGCGCAGCCGTTGACCTCGCCCTGGTTGTCCTGCGCCACGACATAGACTGTATCGGCATGGTCAAACTGGTCCAGTTCTGCGCCATTCTTGGTCTCCAGTTTCCATTGCAGGGTTTCGACAAAAACCTTGTGGCGGTAGCTGGATACTTTCGAAAATAGCTCACTTGACAACTCGGCGGCGGCCCCGGAAATGACGTTCATCAGTAGTGTCCTTAGTCAGTATTGGTGAATTAATTTTGAAATGCATGGGGCGCTTGGCGTAACTGTCAAGGTTGACAGGTAGGGGGCAGTGGCAGATAAGACAGGAAACGGGCAAAAAAAATCCGGCCGAGGCCGGATTGACAGAGGTTGCGCGGGAGTCCGGCGCCGGGGACAGCGCCGGCCGCGGTTACAGGATGCCGAGCCTGGCGGCCTTGATGGCAGCTGCGGTCTTGTTGGTGGCGTTGAGTTTTTTCAAGGTGTTCGAGATATGGAAATTCACCGTGCGGTCGGTGATGTTCATGATCTCGCTGACTTCGCCCGAAGTCTTGCCGTCGGCGGTCCAGCGCAGCACTTCGATTTCCCGTGAAGTCAATTGCGTGGCGGCTTCCGGCATGTGTTTCTCGATCAGCAGCAGCGACAAGCCTTCGTGCGCTACACCCACCAGCCACGACAGCTTGAGCGAAATCTCGCGCAGCTCCTTGTGCGAGACGCTGTCATCCGAGCGCGACAGGTTGAGCAGGCCGGAGATGCCTTTGGCGTCATGGCAGGATTGCGCCCAGCCTGCGTGCAGGCCGTGCGAACGTGCATCTTCCCAGAACGAGCGGTTGCTGGCGACATGCTTGTCGGACCAGACCATCGGCAGGTTCGAGTGCCTGCCATGCGACACGGTGGGGTCGATCTTGTCGTAGCGCTCCTGCATGTAGCGCTGCTGCCAGGTCGTGGGGTAGTTGTTCAGGCTGACTACCTTGGGCTCGGCCACCGGCCAGGGCAGGCGCATGTCGTAAGCGCAGTAATCGAAGCCGAGCTGCTTGGCGACTCCGGACAAAGCGTTAAAAAGGACGGGCGCGGATTTCGCGCTCAACATAGACTGCATTTGTTGCTCTTGCCAACTAAACATACCTGCACTCCCGTAAAAAATGTGTGTTTTTCATGGAAGGAAATTCTTTTCTTCTGCCGCAAAACCGCGCTCAGGCCATTATCAGAGAGAGGCCTGGGAAACGGCATTGCAACGTCACATCAGCTAGCACTTGGAATCATAACCTGCATGCCTTTTTTGGCTTCAGTTGCGGCGCGGGCCTCGGATTTCCGCGCTTACAAAAAAGTTTCCATTAGGAAATTTAACACACTTTTGCCGCCGAGGGGATTGAGTGAACATACAAAAACAATTGTCGATTTGTTCACATGCATGATGCCGCCTGCGGCGCCTCGTTTCAAATGAACCGCATCTTGAAGTTCTTGCCCTTGATATTGCCGCTGCTAAGCTTGCCGAACGCTTGCTTGGCGATCCGTTTGTCGAGCGCCACATAGGTGACGAATTCGAACACGCTGATCTTGCCTACCTGTTCCTTGCTCAGGCCGACATCGCCGGTCAGCGCGCCCAGCAAGTCGCCCGGACGCAGCTTGTCTTTCTTGCCGCCCATGATGCACAGCGTCAGCATGGGCGCGGTCAGCGGTTCGCCCGCGGCTGGTTCCAGCGCGGCCAGGTCGAACCAGCTGACCGGACCTTGCTGGTAGTCTTCGATCAGCTTGACCCATTTCTTTTCGTTCGGCGCGCACAAGCTCAGCGCCAGACCCCGGTCCTGGCCGCGGCCGGTGCGGCCGACGCGGTGGATGTGGACTTCGGTATCCTTGGAAACGTCGACATTGATGACCGCGCCGAGGGTCTGGATATCCAGGCCGCGGGCCGCAACGTCGGTGGCAACCAGCACCGAGCAGCTCTGGTTGGCGAAGCGCACCAGGATTTCGTCGCGCTCGCGCTGCTCGAGCTCGCCATACAGCGCCAGCGCGCTGAAACCCTGCGCGCGCAATTCGTCGGCCAGTTCGCGGCAATGGATCTTGGTGTTGCAAAAGGCGATGGTCGAGACCGGCTTGTAGTGGTTCAGCAGCTGCGCCACAGCTGCATTCCGGCCTTCGTAGGAGACTTCGTAAAAGCGCTGTTCGATGCGGCCGGTATCGTGCTGCGCTTCGACCTTGACCTCGACCGCATCGCGCAGGAATTCGGCGCTGGCTCTGCGGATGTCATCCGGATAAGTGGCGGAAAACAGCAAGGTCTGGCGGCGCGCCGGGCAGGCGCTGACGATGCCCGAGATTTCTTCGTAGAAGCCCATGTCGACCATGCGGTCGGCTTCATCCAGCACCAGCGTCTGCACGGTGCCGAGGTTGATGCTGCCGCGGCCGATATGGTCGCGGATGCGCCCCGGCGTGCCGACGATGATATGCGCGCCGTGCTCCAGCGAACCGATCTGCGGGCCCATCGGCGTGCCGCCGCACAAGGTCAGGATCTTGACGTTGTCGGCAAAGCGCGCCAGCCGCCGCAGCTCTTTGGCGACCTGGTCCGCCAGCTCGCGTGTAGGGCACAGCACCAGCGCCTGGATCGTGAAATAGCTGGGATTGAGCTTGTGCAGGATGCCGATGCCGAAGGCTGCGGTCTTGCCGCTGCCGGTCTTGGCCTGGGCGATCAGGTCGCGCCGCTCGAGGATCACCGGCAGGCTTTGCGCCTGGATGGTGGTCATTTCATGATAGCCGAGGCTATCCAGGTTGCTGAGTAACGCCGGCGCCAGCGGGAGGGTGGAGAAAGAAGAGGTTTTCACGATGAGGTTGTCGCCAGCTTAAAAGGGAGGGAAGTCTAACAGGTGGGCGGGCTTAGAGCCAGCACCGCCATGCTTGTCAGAACGACTATTCGGACTGTTCATTGCTCATACAGCTCCAGCGGCAATCCGTCGGGGTCGGCGAAAAAAGTGAAGCGCTTGCCGGTGAATTCGTCGATACGGATGTCTTCCACTGCGATGCCCTGGCCGCGCAGTTCCTGGGAAGCAGCGGCTACGTCGGGCACGCGGAACGCCAGGTGGCGCAAGCCGCAGGCTTCCGGCCGGCTCGGACGCGGCGGCGGCGAAGGGAAGGAAAACAGCTCTATCTGCACGCCGTCCGGGGTGCGCAGGTCGAGTTTGTAGGAGTCGCGCTGCTCACGGTAGGTTTCGGCGACGATGGCCAGGCCCAGCAGCTCGGTATAAAAACGCCTGGAACGCTGGTAATCGGAGGCGATGATGGCGACGTGGTGGATGCCGGAAATTTGCATGGATGGTCGGGCGGGAGTGAACGCAGTTGAAAATGGCCGCCAGCGTGCGGCGGCTGTCCAGCCCTGACTATACCTGACCTATCCCGCTCAAGCCTAGCAGCGCGCCTGCCGCCAGCACCCAGAGCGGATGCACTTTGCTCTTGTAGGTAAGCAGGGCGCAGGCGGCGGCGATTGCCGCCAGGCCCCAGGCATGGGTCGAGGCTTCGGTAATCAGGGCGGCGCTGGCGGCCACCAGGCCGACCGTCATCGGCACCAGCCCGGCTTGCACCGTGGCGCGCCACGGGCGGTCCTTGAAGCGCTGCCACAGATGCAGCACCACGCCGGTGAGCAGAGACGACGGGCCGAACTTGGCCAGGCTGGTGACCAGCACGCCGGGCCAGCCGGCGACGTGCCAGCCGACCAGCGTCACCACCATCATGTTCGGACCCGGCGCGGCTTGCGCCAGGGCGAACATGGCGCTGAAATCCTGGGGCGACATCCAGTGGTGGATGTCGACTACCTGGCGCTGCATTTCCGGCAGGATGGTATTGCCGCCGCCAAAAGCCAGCAGTGACAGCTGGCTGAAAATCGTTGCAAGGGCGAGCAGGGTATCGGTCATGACGGCAGCTTCCAGATAGCGATCACGCTGAGCGGGGCCAGCACCAGCATGGTCGGCAGCAAAGGCAGGCGCAGCAAGGCGATCGAGATAAAAAACAGGCTGGCGATGAACAGCGGCAGCGGTTTTTTCAGGATCGGGACCAGCATTTTCAGCGCCATCGAGATCAGCAGGCCGGAAGCTGCCGCGGCCAGGCCGGCGAACAAATGCTGTACCGAGGGATTGTCCTGGAAGCGCTGGTAGACCACGCCGAGCGCAATCACGATCGCCGACGGTGCTGCGATCAGTCCCAGTAGGGACGCCAGGGCGCCGCCGACGCCGCGGAAGTGGAGGCCTATCGCCACCGACAGATTGATGATGTTGCCGCCCGGCAGAAACTGGCACAGGCCAAGCATGTCGGTGAATTGCGCCGGGCTCAGCCAGCGGCGCTGCTCGACGATCATGCGGCGCGCCAGCGGCAGCACGCCGCCGAAGCCGATCAGCCCGAGCGTCAGGAAGCCGACGAACAGCTCGCGGGTGGAAGGCGCTGCGCGCGCCATATCCTGGTCAGTAGTGATGGATTCTGTAGTCATTGTGTGGTCACTGCATATTTTTCGGATCAGACGTTGGCGACGATGAAAAGCCGCTTGAACGGCAACAGTGTGACGCCGTTTTCGCGTTGCGGATAGGCCTCCCGCATCGCTTCCGCATAGGCGGCGCGGAAGGCGTTGCGTTTTTCTTCCGGCAAGGCTTCCAGGTAAGGCCGCAGGCTGGTGCCTGCGGCCCATTCCGCAACCGCATTCTCGCCGCGCAAGGTGTGCAGGTAAGTAGTTTCCCAGATATCCAGCTTGCTGGCGCGGGAGCGCAGCAGGTCGTAGTAGTTTTCCGCGGTCAGGATCGACGGTTGTTGCGGCACTCCGCGCAGGTGAGGTGCGAACGCCGGCGACCTGGCCAGCTCTGCCTGCATTTTCCTCAGCGGCGCATCGTGCATCGCCGGCATTTGCACTGCCAGCCAGGCTCCGCCGCGCAGGAACGACAGCAGCCGCGGGAACAAGGCGGCATGATCGGGCAGCCACTGCAGCGTCGCATTGGAATAAATCACGTCCAGCAATCCTTCAGGCTGCCAATGCGCGAGATCGGCCCGTTCGAAGCGGCATTCCGGCACCGCTGCGGCGGCTGCCGTCAGCATGTTTTCCGAGCTGTCGACGCCAAGCACGTCGGCAGCCGGCCAGCGGGCCTTTAGCAAGGCCGAAACGTTGCCGGTGCCACAGCCGAGGTCGACCACCCGCTGCGGTTCCTGGTCTGGCACATAAGCCAGCAGGTCGAGGGCGGGACGCAGGCGTTCGTTACCGAAGTGCATGTACTGCTTGGCATCCCAAAAATCTGTAGTCGTATTCATGTCATCTCCTAGGATTTATCACAAGAGGCAATTTCTTGGCGTTTCCTGGGAAAATCAGGCGTTTCGCCATGAGAACTGGTAAATATTGATTCAATAAACGCATGTTACAGAAGCTTCCGGATCTTACAAATCGACTTTTTTACATGTCGCTTGTGATTTATAATCACAACCATGTCCCGTAAACTTCCTCCTTTGCAGGCGCTGCGCGCATTTGAAGTCGCGGCGCGTTTTGAAAATTTCTCGGCCGCGGCTGAAGAGCTGCATGTGACGCATGGCGCGGTCAGCCGGCAGGTGGCGGCGCTGGAAGCCTGGCTCGGCATGCAAGTGTTCCACCGCCTCGGCAAGCGGGTGCAACTGACCGACGACGGCAGGCGCTACCTGCTGACGGTACAGGCTGCATTCGACAATATCGCCGCCGCCACCAAGCTGTTGCGTGAATCGGGCACGGTGCGGGTGCTGCACATCAATGCCTTGTCGACCTTTGCCATGCGTTGGCTGCTGCCGCGCCTGAGCGGATTCCAGCGCCTGTATCCTGGGGTAGAGCTGAAGTTGTCGACTTCTACTTCGCAGCAATCGCTGGGAGAATCGGGCGAGCTGTTCGACGTCGCGATACGGCGCGGCCCGGGACACTGGCCGAACTGCGTCAGCGGCGAATTCCTGGAAGAAAGCGAACTGCCGGTCTGCAGCCCGGCGTTGCTGGCGCGCGCCCCTATACGCAGCGCCGGCGACCTGGCGGCGCATACCTTGCTGCATTCGGATACGCGCCCGGACGCCTGGTCGAAATGGCTGACGGAAGCCAATGTAGCGCCGGCCCTGTGCAAGAAAAAACAATCGTTCGACCATTTTTACCTGGCTTTGCAAGCCGCCGTCGATGGCCTCGGCGTGGCGCTCGGACCGTTGCCGCTGATTACCGATGAACTGGCCAGCGGCCGCCTGGTGACCCCGCTGGCTGAACCGGTGATCCGCGCGAGGAGTTATTGGTGGATAGTGGCGCGGCACCAGGCCGAGCAGCCTTTGATCAAGCATTTTTGCGACTGGCTGCAGCAAGAGTCGCTGCGTTGAGGCGGATCGGATGGCTGGAATCCTGTAAATAATGATGCATAATGGCAACAGCCATTTTGGACTCGGCTCAATTTACAAAAAATAGACTTCTTTCGGAACCGTAGCGAGCGTGGTCAAGACAAGGCGCCCGGAGCGCAGCAACCGGAGTGTACTTTAGTACATGAGGATTGCGAGCACCCAGGATTGGCCAGGCGCAGTAGGTTCCGAAAGAGGTCCAATAAATGAGGAGACAAAAGTCATGCGCCATATCCAGTTCAACCGTCCTTCGAAATTGATTGTCGCCATTCTGCTTGGCCTGACGCTCGGCGCCTGCGGCGGTGGCGGCGACGATAACGTCGTGCCGCAATCGAAGGCGTTCACCGCCGATGGCGGCGTATCCGCGTTTTACCGTTGGAGCGGGGTTTTGCCCAGCGCGCCCGGCGTGCTGCTGCAGCAGGAACCATTGCCGGCCAGCCAGGTTCTGCCGAATGCCTCGCAGGCGGTGCGCATCCTGTACAGCTCGACCGATGGCGACGACGGCAAGACCGCCGTCTACGTTTCCGGCGATTTGCAACTGCCGAAGGGCGCGCCGCCGGTCGGCGGCTGGCCGCTGATCGCATGGGCCCATGGCACGGTCGGCGTGGCCGACGTCTGCGCGCCATCGTGGACGGTGCGCGACCCGCGCGACGTCGATTACCTGGATGCCTGGCTGGCGCAAGGTTATGCCGTGGTGTCTACCGACTACCAGGGACTGGGCACGCCCGGCTTGCATCCTTATTTGCACGCAAGGCCGGAAGCCTACAGCGTGCTCGACAGCATCCGTGCGGTCTCCAAAAACTTCCCGCAGCTATCCAGTTCGGTAGTGATCGTCGGCCAGTCGCAAGGCGCGCAGGGAGCGATTGCCACAGCCGCCTATGCCCCCAGCTACGCGCCTGAAATCAAGTTGCTGGGAACGGTGGCGACCGGCGTTCCTTACCAGCTGCAAAGCGTGCTGGCCTACCTGAATGCGTTGACGGCGCAAGTCCCCACCAATGGTTTCACCTCGGTGCTGGGGACGCTGGAAGCGTATGCCTGGCTGGGCTACGCCACTGCGGAGAGAGTAGTGCCGGGTTTCCTGCTGTCGGATCACCTGACCGCCAAGGGCAAGGCGTTTTATGCGGTGGCGGCGAGCCAGTGCCTGGGGCCGATTGAAGACAACATCATGCAGAACAAGCTGGTCACTTCCGATGTGTTCAACGGCGACGTCACCGCCTGGGCCACACAAACCCTGCAGTCGTCCAACTATCCGACGGTCAAGTTCGCGGCGCCGGTATTTGTCGGCACCGGCACCCTGGATACCGATATCCCGACCGCGGTCCAGTACCTGTTCGCGAAAGACGCTTGCGCTGCCGGCAGCACCATCGAGCAGCATTATTACGCCGGCCAGAATCATGACGGCACAGTGCTGGCGTCGCTGGCGGATTCAAAGCCGTTCGTGCAGAAATTGTTTGCCGGCTTGCCGATCACCTCGAATTGCGCGGCGCTGACGCCACCGCCCTGACAGGGCCTAAGGTTTGGCCACCAGGTCGATGCGGCGCTGGATGCGCGCCTGGGCTTCGTGGTCGGCTGCGGCCTGGGCGCGCTGCAATTGCACCCCCAGCCAGGCCAGCAAGGGCCGGCGCCAGCCCTGGGCCGAGGCCGTATCGACGGCATTGGTGATGTCCGCCGGCGTCAGCCGTCCGCTTTGCAGCAAGGCGGCGGCAGCCACCAGGCGCGCCAGCGGGTCTTCAACGCTGTCCATGCGGCCGCTGCCGACTACCGTTCTGTGCTGGGGCGGCAGCAGGCTGGCGTCCAGCCCTTGCCATTGGCCATTCAGATAATTTGCATAAGCGCGTTCGCCGGCGTCAGCGTCTGGCGCCAGCGGCTGAAACCCGGCGCAATTGTCGAACTCCAGGCTAGCTGCGCGCGTGGCGCAGCGCGTCAGCTCGGCGCGCGCCACCAGGTCGGCGCGGCCGGTGCTGGCGACAGCATCCCGGGCGCGCGCAAATTCCACATCGGCTACACGCGTGTTGCCGCTCAAATAGGCTGAGGAAAAGCTTTGCAGCGAGCCAAAGGCATTGCCCTGCCACTCGGGCGCGGGCGGTTTGCTGCTGCAGGCGGCCAGGGTCAGCAACAAGGAAGACAATACAGCGCCAAAGGCGAGGGGATAGGCGATCTTCATGGCAGTTTGAGCTCCGTATTGCGGGCGAAGGGCCATTTGCGATTGATTTCGTCGACCAGCTGGGTCACCTTGCGCAGACTGGCGTCGACTTCGGCGCGCAGCGCGCCCAGGTCGTTGCTGGCGATGCGGGCATTGCTGCCCACCGCTTGCGCCTCGGCCAGCACCGCATCGACTTTCTTGAGGCTGGTGCGGGCATCGCTCAATACATTGTTGAGCTGGACAATCGCGGCTTGCGCGTCGTCCATCACGCCGCGCTGGCCGGGTTGGCCGAATACGCGCTGGTCGGCCTTGGTCAGCAGCGCATTGACGCGGTCCAGCGTGGCGATGATCTTCTTGGCATTCTCGTCGCTGCCCAAGGCGCCGCCCAGCACGCCGTATTGTCCGCTCAGGCGGCCGGTCATGGCCTGCACGTTGGCCAGGCTGGTGTTGAGGCTGGAGTCGGCGGCGGTGATTGTTTGCAGGTTTTCCAGCAGTTCCCTGGCGGTCGCCACCAGGCGCGGGATTTCCGCCGCGGTGTCGCCGCGCAGCACGGCGCGCACCGAATCCGGCGGCAGCAGCGGATCGTCGAGCACGCCGGTGAAGGCGCGAATGCGGGTGTCGCCGACCAGGCCGCGCTCCAGCGTGAATACGCTGCTGGTGCGCAGCCAGTTGGCGTCCTTGCGCGGAACGTCGATCAGGATGCGCGCCTTGCCGTCCGGGCCGAGGTCTATGCGCTGCACGCGGCCGATAGGGAAGCCGGAGAAAGTCAGGTCCATGCCAACCAGCACGCCCTCGGAATCGTCGGCCACCAGCACCAGGCGCTGGGTGCTTTCGAACACCCCGCGCGCATACATCACGTACAGCACAAAACCGCATACCAGCGCGGCCATCACGATCAGCAGCAGCAGCGCCTTGAGTTCAACGTTGGCGGGCGGCCGGACAGGAGGAGTTTCGGGGGCAAGTGCCATGGCTGTTTTCCAGATTAGATGTATTTCACTGCCAGCGCCCCGACTTCGATCAGGACCAGCACGAACAGCAGGCGCGTGGCGCCCGGCTGCAAGGTGGATGACAGCGTAGTGTTGCGGCGCGCGCTTTCAAGGATCGCAGCCGTGGGAATGATCGCAACCGCCAGCCCGAACAACAGGGTTTTCAGGGCGAAACCCAGGGTCACCGCCGGATCGAACACCCGTCCCACGGTGCGTGTGTAGTCGAGCAGGCCCCAGGGAGTGACGCCGTAGACATTGATATACGCCAGCAGCAAGACAATCATGCCGCTCACCGTAGCCAGGCTCATCACCGAGAAGGCGCTGGCGATGACGCGCGGCACCAGGTCCTGCTGCCACTGCGCTATGTCCGGCGCCGCGGCGTCTTCTGCCTGCAGCTGCGCGCCGCTGAACGCCAGGCCGGCGCGCAGCGCCACGAACAGAGCCGCCGACAGCGGGATCAACTCCAGCACCAGCACCCGCACCATCATTTCCAGCGCATAGCGCGACAGGCCGTAGCTCAGCGCGGTGACCAGCACGATGCGGATCAGCACCAGGCTGAGCAAGGTCGAAAGCAGGGTGAACCATGGCAGGACCTGCCAGGTGCCGGTGTAGATGTAGCGGTAGGTCGCGTTGCGGTTGGCCCGGTGATAGGTGGACGGCGACACGGCCATGGCCAGCGCGATGCCGACCAGGTGCAGCATGCGCCACCAGCTGTCCAGGGTGCGCAGGACGGTCACTGCCCATTGCTCTGGTTTTATGTAGCGGGACGGGGTTGGATACATAACTCAATGATAACGCAGCAACTCTGAAAACAGTCTTGCATCGGTTTCTTTTTATTTTAGGACGCCGGCTTTTCCGGCCATCTCGGCCGGCCGCCGATAAAAACGGATATGCTAGACTTTCTGGCAAGGATCGGCTGCCGTCGATTTTCTGAAAACCCGGATCAATTTCACGGAAAGAGAAAAATGACTACTTTGCTATCGCTTAAGAAAATTTCTTGCGCCACCGGATTTGCCGTGGCCGGGCTGCTGGCCGCCAATCCCGCATTCGCCCAGGGCACGGCGTCGATAGACGGTGCTATCGCTACCGCTTCGCAGTGGATTGCGCTGGCCGACAGCAACCAGGCCGAAAGGATGTGGAGCAGCAGCGGTCCTGCCATGCAGAAAAGCACCAGCAAGGAAGACTGGATGAAATACCTGAGTGCGGTGAAGACCGAACTGGGGCCGCTGAACAGCCGCCAGTGGGAGCAAATCGTTCATGTCACCAACCCGCCGGAACTGCCGCCAGGAGAGTACTTGAATATCGCATTTTCCGGACGTTTTGCCAAAGCGCCGACGCTGGAAAAGGTATCGATGGTGCAGGCCGGCGATAAGTGGATACCGGTCGGTTACGTGATCACGAAATTTGAACCCGCTCCGGCTGCTGCGGCCGATCCTGCTGCTCCAAAAAAATAAGGACTGGAGGCCGGGGAAGTCATCTGCGGTGTTTCCTGCTGTGCCGGACGACTTTTTCCACGCCGCGCTGTCCGTGCAGATCGGTATCGACCAGGCCTTTGTCCAGGTCTGTCAAAGCCTGTTTCATTTTTTTGCGCGGCCCGGCAACTTGCCGGTCCGCCGCCTCGTCTCTTTCGTTCGGCAACAAGGGTGCGTTGCCCTTTTTCACCGGAACTTTGATATTCACATCTGTGGTTTTCGTCGGCATGTGGTCCATCCTTTTTGATGAGATGAAAGGTCGCATGTTGCTGGTCGCGCAGCAGAGTAATGAAGGCCTGGTTTATTGCAACTGTCACTATTGACAGTTGAAAATATTTCCTGCGTTAACTAGTGTGGATCAAGGAACATAGTGCCCCGGGGAGTACGGCTGAATATACATATCACTTTGGATACTTTCTCCCTCGCTTAGGTTCGCGAAAATTGTGCAGATATTTGGTGTCTCGGAGGATGAGGTTCCAATATCAAATGCCGCAGAATTCCAGGTTGTCCATAATTAGAGCGATGCATCTTAAGGTGCAAGCGCCGTTGATGCCTGGTTCGATACCGTCGGACAGCGGCAAGCAATGGCAAGTTTCGAAACGAAAAGGGGGTCTCAGGATGAGTCCAGAGTTCAAAAGGCAGGGCGCTTTAAAAGATCCGGCAAGCTATCCAGCATGGTTGCAGCAGGTGTTGCATGAAACTTCAGATGCTCGCAAATTGATCGTGGGACATCAGATATTTGCCGGCATGCGTGACGCAACGCTCAATGCACGTGAGTTCAGTGCTTTTTTCGTCAATGGCTGGCCGGTGGTCGAGCAATTTCCGCAATACATGGCGATGAATCTGCTGAAGGCGCGTTTCGGGCGCTCGGAAGGTGAAGACATGGCGCGTCGTTATCTGACGCGAAATATTCGTGTCGAACAAAACCATGCTGAATATTGGGTGGACTGGGCCGCCGTGCACGATGTTTCAAAGGATAAATTACTGCAGGCAGATGGTCCCCCTGCGGCCTTCGCGCTCAGCCATTGGTGCTGGACGGGCGGTAGCATGGATCAGCTTGCTTCGAGCATGGCTGCAACGAATTATGCGATCGAAGGAGTGACGGGAGATTGGGCCACATTGGTGTGCAGCACTCCAAGCTATGAAGAAAGCTTTCCGCCGCCGATTCGGAAAAAGGCTATGCGCTGGCTCAAGCTGCATGCGCACTACGACGATGCTCATCCTTGGGAAGCTCTCGACATTATTGCGACGTTATTAGGCTCAAAACCAGAAAAAAAATCGGTTGATGACGTACGTAACAGCATCTTGACGAGCTTTTCCTACTTTAAGGCAAGTTTGGATTGCTGCCTCTGACACCGGTATTGCAGGCGATCAAGATCCGCTGCCGATTTCTTTCGTACTGCACCCAGCTCTATCTGGAATCAGAGCTTGTGCGCTGTTGTTCACGCAGCAAACTGATGAAGGCCAGGTTGAAAGCGGGAAGGTCGTCAGGCTTGCGCGAAGAAACAAAATTGCGATCGCGCACCACTTCCTGGTCCAGCCAGGTGCTGCCGGCATTCCTGAAATCGTCTTGCAGGCTCGGCCAGCTGGTGACGGTCCGGTCCTTGGCGATGCCGGCCGATATCAGCAGCCAGCCGCCGTGGCAGATCGAGGCAATCGGTTTGTCCGCTTTGTTGATGCTCTGCACAAAGCCGCGCGCCTGCGGCGACATGCGCAACGCATCGCCGTTGACCACTCCGCCCGGCAGCAGCACCGCTGCATAATCTTCCGGCAACACCTTGGCTAACGCCTTGTCGACGCTTACCCGCATGGCTTTCTCGGTATGCAGGTAGCCTTGCACGCTTTCGCTCTTGTCGGAAACGACATGGACGGTGGCGCCCGCTTCTTCCAGCGCTTTTTTCGGATCCAGCAACTCGGCTTGCTCGAAGCCGTCGGTGACCAGGATGGCGATGTTCATGTGGCGCAGGCTGCTGGCCCGCGGCTTGCCGCTGTCGACGGCGCCTGCCACCGCATTGCTGTTTTGATGGTCGGCCGCGGCGGCAGCCATGTCTGGCGCTACGGCGATACGCGTGATGTTGGAGGACGCTACCGGATCGCTGGCCGGGAACGACATTTCGTTGGCATCGTCGAGCGTGATTTCATCCGGACTGTCGTGCTTGCCGGAGCGTACATTCTTTTGCTGCTTGTCGTTGGCACTATTGGCGCTCATGGAGGTTCCTTGTAGATGTGTGGAAAGCCTGGCGCCGGCCGGCTGCCGCCGCTCTCGGCTACGGCAGCTGTGCTGCCAGGCTTTTTCATTGCGCTTGACTGCACTCATGCGCTGTCCTGTTGCAATCAAGGCCAGGGCGCCGGCGTCACCGGCAGATACTGCGGCTCGATGTCTTCCGGCATGCTGGCTGGCAGCTGTGAATGCAGTTTGGCGCCAAGCAGCAATTGGATTTCATGTTCCGCCGCGCTGAAATCGGCGGTGGTCAGGGGCTGGTCGGACAGCGGCCAGTTGTCCATTGCCCATCTTCTGAGCTGCTTGAAACGGTTGTTCAGTTCCTTGCTGTAGTTGTTGCGTATTTGCGCTTGCGTGATGTCGCCCATGCTTGCTCCTGGTTTGCCGCATCGTGCAGACCAGCTTATGAGCTGCCGCCAGGATTGGCTATCGGACAGTCGCTGAATGTCGTGTAGGACATCGCGCCGAGCTGGCGTGTTATCGGCAAACTTCATCAAGCTTCGCAAGCAAGCCGTTGCCCACTGAAATCCGGGGATTAAATGAAAGGGACAAGGGGCAGCCAATGCCGGAGGGAAAACGGGGAGCAGGCAAAATGCCGATTGTGGCGGCAAGATGCGTCGTGAAGGGTACTCAAATCGTCGCCGGCGAAGCAGCGGATACAGCAAGTGCGGCGAGCGTAAACGACTGCCATGCGCGCTCGCCGGCACTGCTGGAATCGAGACAATGCTGGAGTGTCAGGCTGCTCCGCGATACGAGTTCAGATCCGGTGTAAGCCGCTGTGGTCCTTGCGGTTGCGGCGAGTGTTTTGGCCTCTGCGAATCGGCCACGCTTTCCACTCCGTCGGCAGCAATCGCTTCGAGGAAACCAAGGACGTTACGGTAATAATCGACCCGCATCTCGGCTTCCAGCAACTGCCTTTCCGACTGATACAGCGCCAGGCGTGTATCGCGTAGTTCGTTTTCTGCCAGCTTTTCAGGCGTCTGGATATATTTGATCGCCAATCTGTTAAGCCATCCCATGTCGGCACCTCTTTTGTATGGAGACAATTTGATCTTAAATCGTTCTTGGCAAAGAAACCTGACAATTGACATCATTTAACTATCTTGTTGCGCAATTTCCACGCCGATATTTACGTGGAACAACTAAATATTGTTTACAAGAAAATGCAAGGCATAACAAACAAGATGCGCCCGGCATGGCAGAGATGATTGGCGCGCAACTGCGCGAATTTGTCGCTCTGCCTGCACGCATTCTGACTAGAATTACATTCGACAAGGAATTCCGATGCCAGTTCACACCGATTCAATTGCCCTGATCGTCTACGACGATGTCCAGATGCTCGACGTGGCCGGGCCGAGCGAAGTATTTGCGATGGCGGCGCGCATCCTGGGCGAGCAGACCGGCCATGCGCAGGCGTATGCAATCAGCGTGCTGTCGAGCCGCGGCGGTGAAATCCGCTCGAGCTCCGGCATGCGGCTGCTGACGACGGCGCTTGCCACCGCGGCGCCCGATATCTTCGACGTGGTGCTGGTTGCCGGCGGCCAAGGCGCGCAGGCCGCCAGCGCCGACCGCGAATTGCTGGCCTGGCTGCAGAGCGCCCAGCCGCACGCGCGCTGGATCGGATCGGTGTGCACCGGCGCGTTTGTGGTCGGCGCCGCCGGACTGCTGGACGGTTATCGCGCGGTGACGCACTGGAAGAGCCAGGAAGCGCTGGCGCGTCGTTTTCCGCAGGCGCAAATCGTCGACAACGTCTTGTTTGTAGTGGACCGCCAGCGCGTCAGTTCAGCCGGAGTCACCGCCGGCATGGACCTGGCCTTGCACCTGGTGGAAACCGATCACGGCACGGCGATCGCCAACGCGGTTGCGCGCAGCCTAGTGATGTTCATGCAGCGCGCAGGCGCAGAAAACCAGCGCAGCGCGCCGCTGTTTGTCCAGGCCGCTGAAAGCAGCGCGATCGACAAGGTGCTGGCGATCCTGCACGCCCGCTTTAACGAACAGCTGAGCGCCGTCCGGCTGGCCGGCGAGGTGCATACCAGCACCAGGACGCTGCAACGCCAGTTCAAGCAAAGGACCGGTTATACCGTGCACGGCTACCTGGAAAACTATCGCCTGGCGATCGCGCGCGGGCTGCTGGAAAAAAGAATCGATGAAGAACACGTCGCCCGCAACTGCGGTTTCCGCAATGCGCGCCAACTGCGGCGTTTGATCAATCTCAAGCATCATGAAACCAGAGCGGAGCCGAAATGAATCGTCGTAATGCCCTCAAGACCCTTGCCGCCGGTGTGGCGGCTGCGCCAGTGCTTAGCCAAGCAGCGATCGCCGCGGAAACCTTGCCGCAAGCCGCGGCGCCCGCCGCAAAGCCGCTGCGCATAGCGATGGTGATTTTCCAGGGCATGACGCAACTCGATTTCAGCGCGCCGTTCGAGGTGCTGGCGCGCATTCCCGGCGCCCAGGTCGAAGTAGTGGCGGAGACCTTGGAACCGGTGGCCTCAGACACTGGTTTGCGCCTGCTGCCGACCCATACTTTTGCCAGCAGCGTCCAGCCGGACCTGCTGTTTGTGCCCGGCGGGCCGGGACAGAATGCGCAGATGACAAATCCGGCCATGATTGGCTATCTGGCGGCGACCGGGAAGAACGCCGCTTATGTGACCTCGGTCTGCACCGGTTCGCTGCTGCTGGCCGCGGCCGGATTGCTGCAAGGTTACAAGGCGACTTGCCATTGGCTGTCGATTGACCAACTCAGCCTGTTGGGCGTGGTTGCGCAACAGCAGAGGGTGGTGGTCGACCGCAATCGCATTACCGGAGCCGGAGTGACCTCGGGCATGGATTTTGCGCTCACGGTAGTGGCGGCGCTGCGCGGCGACGAACTCGCCAGGCGCCTGGAATTATTGCTTGAATACGATCCGCAGCCGCCGTACCGCAGCGGTACGCCAAGCCTGGCCGGACCTGCCATGGTGCAGCAAGTGCGCGCATCGGCCGCCCCCATGCTGGCGCAGCGCCGGGCGCAATCAGAGGCCGCGGCCGACAACTTGCGGCAGCGCGGCTTAATGAACCAATAGTGGAGTGCGATGCGACTTGACGCGGTCAAGCTTGGCCGCGTACAGGTCGTGGTCGTTGCCGGTTGTGCTGTTTTGCATGGCGATGCTCAAATGCTTGACAGCCTGTTCCATGTCGCCCAGGCGCAGGCAGGCAATGCCCATCCAGTACTGGAATTCATGATAGTAGGGATCGCGCGCAATTTCCCTGCTGAAGTGCATTTTTGCGGCCTTGAAATCGCCGGCGCGCATTGCCGCCATGCCCAGGTTGAAAGCCTGGAAAGGGGCTTCAGGCTGCAATTGCGCCAGCCTGGCGGCGAGCAGTTTCGATTCGGCAGATTTGCCCAGGTCGTTGAGGACGCCGATCAGGTTGAACATGACCACCGTATTTTCCGGCTCGCGTTGAGACACCAGGCGCAACGTGCGCTCGGCTTCCTGCAAATTGCCGTGGCGCCGGTATATCACTCCCAGCGTGTTGTAGGAAGCGAGGAAATTGGCGTCCTGCCGGATCGCTTCGCGCGCCCACCAGTAGGCGTCGTCCAGTTGGTGCATGGACAAGGCTTCGGCTGCCTGGTTATTCATGTACATCGCCACCACGGTGTTCTCCTCGATCTCCTGCCTGCGCTGGCCTTCGGTATCTTCCGGCGGCAGGAAATCGATCGTCATCAGGCGGCTTTGGTCAAGCGGCATGCGGATTGCGCTGGGCCGTTTGCCGAGCGTGAGATTGACGTGGCCGCTAGCGAAGTAGAGGTCTGCATTGCGGCTCCAGGCCTGGTCCATGAGTATGGTCTGGTAGCGTACCGGCAGCCCCAGTTCCTTGGCGAAGGCTGCTGTCATGATCACCAGCGACAGGCAGTTGCCGCTACGGGCGGCGAAGGTCTGGGCGGCATTGCGCGTGTGTTCGGAGCTGTACTCGAGCTGCAGCTGGCCCTTGCTGTACAGCGCATCGAACAGGCCTTGCTGTATGCCCTTCACGCGCATCTGGTGGGAGTTCTCCTCGGTGGCCAGGTATTGGCGCATGGCGTGGCTCACGGCAAATACGTCGCCGGCGCTGACGCGCTGCGAGGGCGGGGAAAACAGCTGGTCGCTGAACAGGCGATCGGCGCGCGGCGCCTGCGGCGAGGTGGCGCAGGCGGCGAACAGGAGACATACAGGCAGGACTAGCCAGTGTTTCATCTGAGGCCACCAAGTGGTAGGCAACTTCTAATATGCAGCTTGCGGCAGGCTGCTTTCAATATATACCTGAACCGGTCAGGCCGGATGTCCCATGATGTAGTGCTCGAGCTGCTGGATGATGAACTGCTGTTCCGAGATGATGTCTTTCACCAGGTCGCCGATCGAGATGATGCCGACCAGCTTGTCAGCGTCCAGGATCGGCAGGTGGCGCAAGCGATTCTCGGTCATCAGCGCCATGCATTGTTCATTGGTGTCGTCCAGCCGCACATACATGACGGAGGAAGTCATGATGTCGCGCACGGAAGTGTCTGTTGACGAGCGGCCTTTGAGTATCATCTTCCTGGCATAGTCGCGCTCGGTCACGATGCCGACGATTTTTCCCTGCTCCGTCACCAGCAGCGCACCGACGCTCTTGTCCGACATCATCTTGATGGCGTCGAACACCTTGGCGTCGGGAGCAATCGTATAGACAGTCTGATTCTGCTTGGTCTTGAGAATCTGTGCGACGGTTTTCATCAGGCATCCCTTCAAATAAACGCTGCAATTTGAATAATTATTCTGCGACCCTGCTTAGTCAAGAAAGTAGTCTTTTCGTTTTCAAATTGCAAGCATCTTCAATGCGTGCGTACGCCGCCGCTGACAATTCTGACAGTAGTAAAAAGATGGGCTATTATATTATTATTGCAGTGCGGCAATAAATTCTTTGGCTGGCAAAATTGAACCATAGGCGGGCAACACGCTCTGTCTGTGGGGTCTGGAGCGACGCATATCCTCGCTGTGAGGGCGAGCAAGCGCAAGAAACAGAAAGTCTTTTTTTAATGACAACGTATTTCAATGGTTGTTTTGCCAATGACCGATTTTAGTTTTACCGCCGTGCTGAAAAAAATACAGAAGTCAGATGTTGCAATAGCCTTGCCGCGCCGGTCGGATATCCGGCTTGCGATCCTTTTTTTTGCAAGCGCATTAATCGCATGTATATGGGTGGTTACCTTATATGACGAAGCCAGCGAAACGCAGCGCGAGCTGGAAAAGGTCGGGCGCGACGCCCAGAACGTGGCTCGGGCGTTCGATGAAAACATCAGCCACGTGATCGAACAGGCCGACGAAGCCAGCGACCTGCTGAAATTCCAGTACGAGCGCTTCGGCGCAAAGTTGAGCAGCCCCGAATACCGGGATGCATGGCTGATGCAAGGTAATCTCGCCAACCGTTTTTTCATTCTTGACGAACACGGGAAGCAGGTTTACGCCAACGAAGATATTGTGCTTAACGACGGCCTGATAGCTGATCATATGCAGTTGCATCTGGGGCACGATTCCGGCCAGCTGCTATTCCTTGCCAAGCCGGTGCGCGACCGCGTCTCGGGCGAGTGGTCCATGCAGGCCAGCCGGCGCCTTAACCGGCCCGACGGCAGCTTTAGCGGCGTAGTCGGCGTTTCGATAAGCAACGAGGCGGTGACGCGCTTTTATCACCAGATCAACGTCGGCCAGGATGGCGCGATCAGCGTGGTCGGCGACGAAGGCACGATCAAGGCGCGTGAGCCGGACGGCGCCAAGGCGATTGGCATGGATTTTTCCGGCAGGCCGTCGTTCGCCGTGATGAAGCAGCGCAAGCAAGGCTACCTGACCAGCAACGGCGTGGTCGATGGCAAGCGGCGAACCTATGCCTACCGTCACCTGGAAAATTATCCGTTGATGGTGATTGTCGGGATTTCGGTCGAAGAGGCGATGCAGCCTTTCTATAACAACCGCTTTCGCGGTTATGTGCTGGCTGCCTTTTCAACCGGGGTGGTGGTGGTGTTCACCATCTTCATCCTGTTCATGGCGAACGGCCTGGTGAGCACAGGGCGGGTGGCGACCCTGGCCAACCAGGCCAAGTCGCAGTTTCTCGCGAATATGTCGCATGAATTGCGTACGCCGCTGAATGGAATTTTGGGTTATGCGGAACTGTTGCGCGAAGATCTGGTCGGAACCGACGAGCAACATTTTGCGCAGGCAATACATGACAGCGGCACGCACTTGCTATTGCTGGTCAATACAGTGCTCGATCTGGAGCGGATCGCGGCGGGGAAAATGGAAGTATTCATTGCCACCGAAAATTTGCGCGAGCTGATGCAGAAAATTGTTGCCAGCCATGCATCTACCGCGATGCGCAAGGGGATCGCCTTGAGGCTGGTGCTGAGTCCGGCGCTGCCGGTCGAATTTGCCTGCGACCGCGGCAAGCTGATCAGGGTGCTCAACAACCTGATCCACAATGCGCTGAAATACACGGACCAGGGGGCGGTAACGGTGCGTGTGCTGCAGGGCGACGGCGTGCTGATATTCCGGGTAGTGGATACCGGCGAAGGCATCCCGGCGGAACTGCAGCGCATCATCTTTGAAAAATTTGCGCAGGTGGACGGCTCGGACATGCGGGCGCAAGCCGGCAGCGGCCTGGGCCTGGCGCTGGCCAAGGAATTGGTGAAATTCATGGGCGGCACCATCGCCGTACGGTCGCGGGTTGGCAAAGGTTCCATATTTGCTTTCACGCTGCCGATTTGAACAAGGCTTTACAGTGATTAGGTGTGAATGAAAAACATATTGGTAGTGGATGACAATCCTCTCAACAGCAATCTCGCCAGGATCATCCTGACCAGGGCGGGACATACGGTTCACGTGTTTTCCGGAGCCTCCGAGGCTCTGCGTTATCTGGAAAAAAATACAGTCGATGTGGTGTTGACCGATGTCGGCATGCGCGATATAAACGGTAAAGAATTCTGCCGCCTGGTCAAGGACGGCAGTCACATGGTGGTTCCCCGCATGGTGGCTTATACCGCCTTTGCGATGGAGGAGGAGTTGTTGTCGATCCGGGCGGCAGGTTTCGATGCCGTAGTCATCAAGCCGGCGACCCGTGTCCAGATACTGGCAGCAGTGGATCCTGCCAGTTGAAGCGCTGTTTCGCGTTGTTTGCGTTGTTTGATACAGCGCTTCAGGAACATAACCAACCGCCGACCATGCAATCTCATATCTGCCATCACTTCAGCCCCGAGATGTTTTTAAAACATTCTTATAATGACAAGAGTGTTTTTGTCGACCTGTGCAAGCTGTTCCTGCAGGTCGGCGGCGAGCAGTTTGCGCGTTTGAAATCGGCCGTGCAGGCCGGCAATGTCAGCGCCACGACGCAGGAATGCCATGCCCTCAAGGGTACGCTGCTGATCTCGGGCGCCGACGCCGCGGTACGTTTGCTGGATCAGATCGAGATCGAGTTCAACCGGAAAAAGCGGGTATGCACGACGGAAAAAATCATCGAGCTGCAAAATGAAATCATGCTGACCCTGGATGAAGTGCGCGACTTCCTGGTGGAGCTGGAGAGCCTCGAACTCCAGTATTGAATATTCAGGGCGCCGGTTGATTCGGCGGCGGAGTGCAGCATTTTTCTGCAGCGTGGCGGCGGCTTTCGGCAGCCAGCGCGGAGTGGCCCGACAATAATAGCGCAGCCTTGTCGATCAGCAGCTGGGTCGGGATCGGCCGGGCGAAAGAGGCTGCCAGCAACAGCACAAAACTGACGCTCATCAAGGTGCGGTTCAGCACCGGCCTAGGCAGGGTTTCGGCGCACCAGATGAAAGCAAGGCTGACGGCGCCGCCCAATACCCATCCGCTGAGCGCTTCCGAGACCGAGTGAAAATCCAGCAGCACGCGCGACAGGCTGATCAATGCCGCAAAAGCCATGCCGGACACAGCTGCAAGCTGCCGGGTCATGGTCGTTTTCTGCTGGAAAAGGAGATAGAAGAGCAGGGGGATGATCGCCGCGGAGCGCATTGCATGGCCGCTGAAACCGGTGAAATCCAGCTCGTCTATGCCTATGCCCCAGCCGACAAATGCGATCTTCGAGGCGGCCACCAGCAGCAAAGCGGAACCGAACAGCAGGCACCAGGCCCAGAACAGACGTTGCGCACGTGCCGCCAGCAGCCACGCTGCAATTGCAACGGCGGCGGGAAGCATGATGGTGCTGCCGCCGACTTTGGTGATACCCATCCATGAAAACATAAAACTCAATGCCCAATAGCGGCCAATACCGGTCTCCTGCGATACCAGCAGGTTGATATGCGCTGATCCGCGCTATTTTTTTCTCGAGGTCGGCTCAAACAGGTGATTCAAGCAGGCGATGCTACACGAGCCTGGCGCGCCTTGCGTGCCGCGCAGCCGCGCATGAAGCCGCGCAGCTCTTCGAATACGATAGGTTTCTGGAAAAACAGGACTTCATCGGGCAAGCCGCCGCGCGCATCCAGGTCTGCCCTGCTGAGGGTAGTGAGAACGGCGATGTCGATATGCCTGAGATCGGGATTGGCGAGCACCGTTTTGACAATTTCATAACCGTCGATACCCTCCATGACGATATCGAGCAGCAGGATATCGTACTTGCGCTGGGCGATTTCCACCAGCGCCTGGTAACCGTTTTCGCAAAAGCGGGTCTCCAGCGCGATATCCCAGGAAGCGATCTGCTTCTCGTACACCATGCGCTGCAAAGCGTTATCTTCGACGACCAGGGCGCTCAAGGTCGACGACGGCGCGCTCCTGCCGCGGTCTGTCAGCAAATCGCTGCGTTCAGCCTTCAGCGCATCGATCGCCTCGCGCGGAATGCGGCGATGCCCGCCTTGGGTCTTCCAGGCCACCAGAACCCCGCGCTCTACCAGTTGCTGAACTGATGTGACGGATATTCCCAGCAGCTTGGCTGCTTCTTGCGTAGTGACGTCGCTTTGATTGAGTTTCACTGCTGACATTGGGCGGTTAGAGAGTTAGATGATGCCGGATTAGGTGATGCATTTTATCAAACGTATTTTATCAAACGCATTTTATTAATTAATTAAACACCTTCCAGCCTTTGATTTGCGGCCGCCGCGGGCGGTTCCGGCGGTTGCCGCAGGCTGAAATGCATTTATTTGCACTTGCAGCAAATTATCGCTGGTCATCCAAATAAAAAATACTATAAAATCGTTGAAATCGGTATTTATGTGATTTTAAACGATTTTTGTTGTTTTTTTGATTTTAAATTCGCATAGCTGCCTAAATTGGCTTGAGCTGCGTACGTTAAATTGGATCGGTGTGAATTAAATTGAAAAAAATATTGCTGCTAACTCTCGTGTTTGCACTGGGCGGTTGTGCTTTTGCCCCAGGCATGAAATTCGATTCATATTCGCCATTGGATGCAAGCGATCCTGAGTCGGTGCCGGTGATCACCCCGATCACCCTCAAGCTGGTGCAGCAGGAAAACGCCGAGCGCGTGCGGCAAGCCGGGCAAGGCGAGCAGTACCGGGAATTGATCGGCAAACCGCAGCCGTATCGCATGGGGCCTGCCGACATCTTGTCGATCATCGTCTGGGATCATCCCGAACTGGTTGTTCCTAACCTCACTTATACCTTGGGCGCTACCGGCAACCTGTCGAACAGCGGCATGACGGCACAGACGCTGCCTGGTTATGTGATCAGCAACGAGGGCGAGGTGCAGTTTCCCTACGTCGGCCTGTTCAAGGCAGAAGGATACACCGAAGTAGAGGCGCAAAAGAAGCTGCGCGGGCTGCTCTCCAAATATATACGCGATCCGCAGATTACCCTGCGCGTCATCGGTTATCGCAGCCAGAAGATCTATGTCGACGGCGAAGTGCGTTCGGCCGGGGTCAAGCAGATGAGCGACGTGCCGATGACCCTGTCGGAAGCGATCAACCAGGCCGGCGGCATACCGCCGAGCGGCGACGCCAGCCGGATTACGCTGGTGCGCGGCGCCAAGAGTTATGAAATCAGCGTGCCAGACCTGATTGCGCGCAATCTCAGTCCGTCCGACATTCTCATGCAAAACAACGACGTGCTGCGGGTCGCGCCGCTGAGCGACAACCAGGTATCGGTGTCAGGCGAAGTGCGCAGCCCGGGGTTGCTGCCCTTGCGCAGCAATGGCCGGCTTACCCTGAGCGATGCCCTGAACGGCGCCGGCGGCGTCGACGCCAACACCAGCGATCCAAGCGCGATCTATGTGGTGCGGGCCGCCCCCGACGGCACCATGCCCAAGGTATTCCACCTGGACAGCAAATCGCCGGTCGGCATGGCGCTGGCGGAAAACTTCCCGCTGCAGGCCAAGGATGTGGTGTATGTCGATGCCCCGGGCCTGGTTCGTTTCAGCCGCGTGTTTGCGCTGCTGGTCGGCACTTCTACTACCGCGGTCAATTCGCGTAACGCTGTGGACAAGAAAAATTGATCAAATCCATCCTCGTCGTCTGCATAGGCAATATCTGCCGCAGCCCCATGGCGGCGGCGCTGTTCGCCAAACAATTGCCGGGCCTGAATTGCCGTTCGGCCGGCATCGGCGCGCTGATAGGGCAGCCGGCCGCGCCGTATTCGATCGAACTGATGAAGCAGTGCGATATCGACATCAGCGATCACCGGGCGCAGCAGCTGCAGTCGTGGCTGTGCGATTCATCCGACCTGATCCTGGTGATGGATATCGAACAGAAACAGCATATTGAAAAACAATATCCGACCACGCGCGGCAAGTTGTTCCGGCTCGGGCAGTTCAGCCAGTTCGACGTGTTCGATCCCTACAAGCGCCCGCGCGATGAGTTCGAGAGCTGCCTGCGCCTGATTGAACAGGGCGTGGCCGATTGGGTAAGGCGCATCGATTCGGTCAATTAGCGGCGACCAGGGCCGGCGCGGCGCGCGATCGATGCGCGCACGCCGCCAGCAATGCACGTGGTCAGTACCTCATATCAATATTTGCCAACCAGCTGAATAATCCATGACTTCACTCAATCCGCTGCAACAACATTTCACCGACAAGCATGAGGAAATCAGCCTAGCGGCCATTCTCGATATTCTGTTGGACAATCGCTGGCTGATCGGCATGATTACCGCCGGCTTTTTGCTGCTCGGCACCTTATATGCCTTCCTGGGAACGCCTATCTACAAGGCCGACATCCTGGTGCAGGTGGAAGACAACTCTCCCAGCGCCGCCGCCAGCAACATGCTGGCCGACATGTCGGCGATGTTCGACGTCAAATCCACCGCGCCGGCGGAAATAGAAATCCTCGGCTCGCGCCTGGTGGTCTCCCGGAGTGTCGATAACCTGCATTTGTTCATCGACCAGGGACCGAAATATTTTCCCATCATCGGCGCCCTGATTGCGCGCCACAACCTGGATCTTTCCGAGCCGGGCCTGTTTGGCATGGGCGGCTATGCCTGGGGCAGCGAAAAGATCGATGCCGACGTGTTCAATGTGCCGCAGGTGCTGGAAACCGAAACGTTCAAGCTGACCAACCTCGGCAAGGGGCGCTACAGCCTGGCCAGTTCGGCGTTCGACCAGGTGTTTGAAGGCGTGGTCGGCAAGACCGAAAAATTCACCGTGAGCGCCGGTGTGATCGAACTGCATGTGGCGCAACTGCAGGCCAAGCCCGGCATCGTGTTCAAGCTGGTGCGCAACTCGCGCCTGAAGACCATACAGGATTTGCAAGACCAGCTGAATATCGCTGAAAAAGGCAAGCAGTCCGGCGTCATCGGCGCCGAGTTGCTGGGGCCGGACCCTTACCTGGTGAGCGCGACCATGAATGAAATCGGCCGCCAGTACGTGCAGCAGAACGTCGAGCGCAAATCGGCCGAAGCCACCAAGTCTCTGGATTTCCTGGACGGCCAGCTGCCGGAGCTGAAGGCAGAACTGGACAAGGCGGAAAACCTGTACAACGCCTTGCGCGAGAAGGTCGGCACCATCGACATGGGCGAGGAAGCCAAGCTGGTGCTGCAGCAATCGGTATCGACCGACACCCAGATCCTGGAACTGAGGCAGAAGCGCAAGGACCTTTCGACGCGTTTTGCCGATTCGCATCCTTCGATCCTGGCCATCGATCGCCAGATCGGCGCGCTGCAGAGCGAACAAGGCAAGATATCCGGCCGCATCAAGACGCTGCCGAACAGCGAGCAGGACGTATTGCGCCTGATGCGCGACGTCACCGTCAACACCAGTTTGTATACCGGGCTGCTGAACAATATCCAGCAATTGAAACTGCTCAAGGCTGGCAAGATCGGCAACGTGCGCGTGGTCGACGGCGCCGCATTGCCGGAAATCCCGGTCATCCCGAAAAAGCCCCTGGTATTTGCGCTGGCGCTGCTGCTCGGCCTGTTTTTCGGCGTGGTGGCGGCGATATTGCGCAATATCCTGTACGGCGGCATCAGCAACCCTGAAGATATCGAGCGCCATGCCGGCCTGAGCGTGTATTCGACCGTGCCGCTGAGCGATGCCCAGCAACAGCTGAATTACAAGATCAAGGCGAAATCCAAGGAGATGGCGCTGCTGGCAGTGTCCGATCCCCATGACACGGCGATAGAAAGCCTGCGCAGCCTGCGTACCGCGCTGCAGTTTGCCATGCTGGAAGCGCACAACAATATCGTGCTGCTGACCGGCCCGGCGCCCGGGGTCGGCAAGTCCTTCATCTCGGCCAACCTGGCAGCGGTGATTGCCTCGTCCGGAAAGCGCGTGCTGCTGATCGACGCCGACCTGCGCAAGGGCCATCTTAACCAGTATTTCGGCATGGGCCGCGGCAAGGGCCTGTCCGAACTGATTTCCGGCAGCAGCAAGCCGAGCGAAGCGGTGCACAAATCCATCGTGCCGAACCTGGATTTCATTTCCACCGGCACCTTGCCGCCGAATCCGGCGGAGCTGTTCCTGGTCGGCCGCATGTCCGAACTGTTGCAAGAGTTTTCCGCCGCTTACGACCTGGTGCTGATCGATACGCCGCCGGTGCTGGCTGCTTCCGACACCGGCATCCTGGCGGCCCTGGCCGGCACGGCATTCCTGGTTGCCCGCGCCGAGACCACCAAGCTGGGCGAAATCGTCGAATCGATGAAGCGCCTGGCGCAGACCGGAGTCCACGCAAAAGGCGTGATCTTCAATGGCCTCCGGCTCGATACCCGCAGATACGGATACGGCAATACCGGACGCTATCGCTACACCGCTTATTCCTATAAACCGCAAGACGTCAAATCCTGATTGTACCTGCCACATGAAAAAAGCCAAGGCGCTGCTGCAAGTCATTTTTGAGCAAGCAGTTTTCACGTTATCGTTTTTTGCTACCCAGGCGCTGCTGGCGCGTTACCTGAGCGTGGAAACGTTCGCCTCGTTTTCGGCCATCTATTCGGCGGTGATCCTGCTCAATATCGTACACGGCTGCACCGTCATGGAGCCGTTGCTGGTGTTCGCCAAATCGGACTATTCGATAGGGCGCCAGCTGCTGCTGAAGCTGCACGCGCCGATGGCGCTGCTGAGCGTGCTGGTGGTGATCTACCTGGCTTTGCGCATACCGGATACGCCACCTTATTTCGTCTATGCGCTGATTCTGGCGCTGGCCGGTTTTGTGGCGTACTGGACGGTGCGTGCGATCGCCATCCTGGAAAATAAAAGCCTGAAATCGGTGCTGCCGGCACTGGCCCAGCTGGGCGGCGTGTGCGCGGCGATTGCCGTGATTCCCAAGGACAGTCCTTATCAGCTGAGCGAGCTGCTGGCCGCCATCGGTTTGCCTCTGCTGCTGGTGAGCGGGCTGGTCGCCGCCATGTCGAAAAAGAAAGAGGAGCACCCGCATCCGCTGCCAGGCGAAAAAATCTCCTGGCTAAGCTTCGGCCTGAACAATTCCCTGAGCCAGATCATGGTCTGGGCCATGACCCACGGCCTGGTGATTTATTACATGTCCAGGCAGCAGGCCGACCTGGCGGCCAACTTCCGGGTGGTGATGACCCTGGTGCTGCCGGCGCAATACCTGAATATCGCCATCTCGAATTTCGGCTTGCCGAGACTGGCGCGGCTGGCCGATGAGGGGTCGGCCAGGTTTGCTTCCATGGCGCGTTTGCTGATCGCGGCGACGCTGGCTTCCAGCCTGCTCTACAGCCTGGTGCTGTGGCTTTCCGGGCAGTTGCTGGTGGGCTTGCTGTTCGGCGCCAAATACAGCGGCCTCGACATGCGCGATTACTTCCTGCTGCCGATGATACTGGCGGCGATCCAGGGCACACGCACCGTATTGAAGGCGCTCAAGCTGACCCACCAGGCTAGCTGGGCGGTGGCTGGCGGTTTCCTCTGTTTCGTACTGGTGTTCGTCACCCGTCCGGCGACCTCGGTCAGCACGGTCTTCGTGCCTACCGTATTCGGCCTGGGACTGGCCGCTTTCATCATGTTTTATCAAATCCGAAAAAGTCTAAAAGTGGTGGCCATATGAAAATCGTGATCTGCGCTGTTCCCTATAGCCCCAACCTGGGCGATGGCGTCATCTATGAAAACATCAAGCAGCTGCTGCTGGAGCGCGTGCCTGGCGCCCAGGTCAGCGCGCTCGACATCGCCGGCCGCGACGATTATGTGAAAGCCGGCATCTCGAAAAAGTCGCTGGTCAACAAAGTGCCGAAGCTGCTGCGTCCGTATGCGGTCTGTACTTATTTCAGCCTGCAGTATCTTTTGCGCTGGCGCCGCAAGTGGCTAGCGCAGCTGGCGGACGCCGACCTGATCGTGGTCGGCGGCGGCCAGCTGCTGCTGGATGTGCACCTGAATTTCCCGGTCAAGCTGTTCCTGCTGTCGAAGGCGGTCAAGGCCGCCGGCAAGTCCGGCAAGGTTGCGGTATTCGGCGTTGGCGTATCGAAGAGCATGTCAAGCGCCGGCACCGGCCTGATCAAGCGCACCTGGCAAAACCTGGCGCCGCTCCAGGCCAGCACCCGCGACATCGCCTCGGCGCAGAACCTCAAGCTGATCCTGGCGCAGCCGCTGGAGATCAAGGTGACGCCGGATCCCGGCATCTATTCGCAGCACACTTTTGCCGCGTTCCTGCCGCCGCGCACGACCGGCAATGTGCTGGGAATCTGCATTTCCAGCCCACTGGAACTGAACCAGGCCGGTGTCGAAAAGCAGGACTACAGCGCGCGTATCGGCAAATATTTCCAGGAACTGGCGCAGCAAGCGACGACGCTGGGATACCGGGTCCACCTGTTTACCAACGGCTCGCCAGAAGACGAGGCATTCAAGGATGCGCTGGCAGCCGGGCTGGATCCCGAGATCGTCAACCTGCCGCGCCCGGGCGTGCCGTCGCAACTGGTGGCCAACATCGGCCAGTGCGACTGCATCATCGCGCATCGGCTGCACGCCAATATTGTCGCCTACGCGCTGGATATCCCGAGCATCGGCCTGAACTGGGACAGCAAGGTCCAGTCTTTTTTCGAACTGACCGGCCGCGGCCGTTTTTTCATGCAGGCGCCGGTGCCCGACGTTACCCGTACTTTCAAGCTGTTGTACCAGGCGCTGCAGGTTGACGGCAGCGGCGAGAAAGTGCGCCTGACGCAACAGCTGACGACGGAAATCGCGGCCTTGCTGGAGCGTTCGGGCCTGGCCGGAAAAACATCTGCGCCGGAACCGAACCAGGCGGGCAGAGCCGCCGCGGCTGCCGCATAAGCAAGCATGCGTTCCTTATTCGACAAGCGTATCGCCCCGAGATCCGGCTCATCTGCGGGATCCTGATGCTGGTGCTGACCGCGCTCATCTACATGTACCAGCGAGCGTTCCTCCCGAGTTATTTCTTCACAGATGAAACCACGATCATCGACCTGATGAAATATACCGACCTCAGCTTGGCCGAGCAGAATTCCTTCGTCAGCACGGCGGTGATTTTTTCCTTCCTCGGGTCGGCCTGGTCGCAAGTGCTGCTGCTGGTAGCGACCTGCTCGGTGATCTACTACATCAGCGGCAAATCGCTGCGGCTGATAGATCTCGCGTTCGCCATCATCCTGATGCTGTCGTTCACGCTGTTCAACCTCAAGCTGTCGAAGGAAATCATCGTCATCCTGTTGAACCTGCTGGTGTGTTATGTCTGCACCTGGCGCATATCCAACCACAGCAAGACCGCGCTGGTGATTGCGATCTACCTGCTGTATGCCTGGCAGTTCCGCATCTACTACGTGCTGATCGCCGCCATCATGGTGGTCATGCATATCGTGTTCAGCACGCGCGGCAAGCTGCGCGCCTTGATCGTGCTGGGCATCATAGCGGCCTGCCTGCTGTTGCCGGGAGATTTCTGGAACCAGCTGCAGCAAGCGCGCGACATCATCAACATGGAAAGAGAGGGCTTGTCCGATTCGAAGACCATTTTCTCGAATGTGCTGACGCCGAACGGCATCATGACGGCTTTCCCAACGCCGGTTTTGCGGCGCTGCGCTTTTATTTTGCTCCTGCCTTTTCCCTGCGCGTACAGGAGATTTTCCTGTCTTTCACGCTATGGCTGCTGACATTCCTCATGTTCCGGCGGCATAACCACAAACATCCGCTGTTCTTGCTGCTGGTGGCCAATTTCGCCATTCAGACCTTCTTCGAGCCCGACCTCGGGTCGTTTTTCCGTCACCTGACCGCTTATGCGTTTTGCGTATTCGGCATCGATTACCTTCAGCCGCGGCGTGAGATCTCGTGCCACCCGGCCGCCGCGCCAGCATCGGCGCATTTCTATCGGGAGACTTAAATGGAAACGCCAGAACCCGTACTGCATGTGCTGAACGTGGCCGAAACGATCAAAGGCGGAGTGGCCACCTACCTGGAAACGCTGGAACGCCTCAGCGCCGATTTCAACTGCCGTTTCGATTACCTGGTTCCTGCCGCCCAGGCCGATCAGCTGAAAGCGGAGCGGGTGCATCATCACTCGCATTCGCGCGGCGGGCTGGGGCCGTTCAAGCTGGCGCTGGCGATCGTGCGCCAGGTACGCAAATCGCACCCTGACATGGTCTACGCCCACAGCACCTTCGCCGGCGTTGCGTTGTGCGTGGCCAAGCCATGGCTGGGGCGCAAGGTAAAGACGATCTATTGCGCCCACGGCTGGGCCAGCTTCCGCGACCGCAGCAGGTCGGTGACCCTGGTTACCCGCGCGATCGAAAAAATCATGTCGTATATCCCCAACGCGGTGATCGATATCTCGCGTTACGAACATGTCAACAACCGCAAGTTTGGTTTCTCCCGCAACTGCATCCTGATCCAGAACACCGTCCTCGACCGCATCCTGCCGCCAGCCAAAAATGGTGGAAACCAGGACGACGGGCGTTTGCATATCCTGTTTGTCGGCCGGCTGGATCACCAGAAGGGCTACGATATCCTGGTGGACGCCATCCGCATCCTGCAAAAGAGCCGGCCGAACTATGTGTATCACATCGTCGGTGCGCCGGTGCTGGCGAATCTGCAGATCGAAATGCTGGAAGCCGCCAATGTGCATTATTACGGCTGGATAGGGCAGGCCGAAATCAACGCCTATTACGACCTGGCCGATGTGCTGGTGATGCCGTCGCGCGCCGAAGGGTTCGGGCTGACTGCGCTCGAGGCTTTCCGCAGTTATGTGCCGGTGGTCGCCAGCAATCGCGGCGCCTTGCCCGACATCGTGGAGCATGCGGTCAACGGCCTGATTTTCAACTGCACCGCGGGCGACCTGGCCGAAAAGCTGGAAAACCTGAACCGCACCAGCCTGGGCGACTACGCAGAGGCGGCGCGCGCCTCTTACCTGATACGTTTCTCCCCTGGCCAGTTCATCGCCAGCTACCAGAAATTATTTTCACGCCTGCGGCAAACCAATTAGGGCATTTGCCATCCAACAGGCTTCTATTCGACAGGAGCGACAGATGAAACTACCTGCAGCATGGCTTATTCCTGTTTGCGGCGTATTGGCGGCTTCTCAAGCGTCTGCGTGGGAAAAATACGGCATCCATTCGGTCTACCCGGCGGCCATCAGCGTCCAGATCAATCCGTCGCAAATATCAAACCAGCAACTGGCGGCCATCAAGGATGCCGGTTTCGAATACGTCAGGTTCGGCACCCGTCCGCCGGTCAGCGACAAGCCGCAGGATTTTTCGGAACTGCTGGAGCGCTTGCGCAAGGCGCAGCTGAAACCCATCATCACCTTGTTTGGCGGCGCCACGGTCTGGGTGCAGCCGAAACGGATGATGTCGGCGACCATGACGCCGCTGGATGCGGCTGACAATTTTTCCAAATTTGCGTTGACCACCTTGAATCAGTACTCGGATCCGAACATCTTGTGGGAATTGTGGAACGAGCCTGACAATCCGACTTTCCTGAAGCCAGGCATGCTGCAAGCCGGCCTGGTGCCGGCAATACAGAAAATCTGCTCGGCGCTGGAGCAGCAAAAGGGTGGCGTAAAGAAAAACATCTTCGGCTTCGGTTTCGCCAAGCTGCCGAATCTGCAACCCAAGATCCCGGACGACAAGTTGCTCGCCATTTCGCTGCAAAACTGCCTGAGCGGCGTATCGGTGCACCCGTACCGGAAAATCCCCGAGACATTGGCCGACGATGCGACCAAGAGCCGCGAGCTGCTGCACAAGTACGGCAAGGGCGAATTGCCGATGATTGCATCCGAATGGGGTTATTCCAACTTTACCGCCGCCCGGGACCAGGGCGGGCAGGCGCAGCTGGTGCTGAGGGAATACCTGTCGACGGTATTCGCCGGCATTCCGCTGGTGAATATCTACCAGTGGCAAGACACCGGGCCGGACCGGGCTGCGCGCGAGCAGAATTACGGCCTGACCGACAGCAGCGGCCAGGTCAAGCAGGCTTTGCCGGCGCTCAAGCATTTGCTGGGCAAGCTGAAAGATACCCAGCTTGCCGGCAGCGAGAAGGTGGGGGAGGCCTACCAGCTGGTCTTGAACAGCCAGCCGGGAGCATCTGCAAAACGCAGCGTCCACGTCGTATGGAGTTCTGCGGCGCACTCTGGCCCTGGCGGCGGTTTTTCGATCCCGAGGAACAAGGGGCAGCGCTGCGTCATCAGTGAGTTTTATCCACAGCAGGGCGACAAGCCCTGCCCGGAAGGCGCCGGCAATGTTGATATCAACGCTGGCCCGTCGCCGCTGGCAGTCACGCTATACGATTAGGAAATGGAGACAGGCGCTAGGCCGGTTAGTGCCGGCCATGGCCAGACCCGTTTCAGCGGTAGTAGTAGCCGGCGGCCAGTCCGACCGACGAATACGCACTGCGCCCGTGGATCGCGATGTAGACATCGCCGGGTGGGGGATTGCTGATTCCGATGGATTCGTTGCTGCCGTTGACGTAGGGGCGCTGGTCCCAGGCTGTCAACGACGGAAGTTGGCCGAAGCGGACGTACATGTCGCCTTCGCCGCCGCCGGCGGGGCCGGTCATGTCGATGTTCAACCGCCTGACGCCGGGGGGGACGGTGAGCCTGAAATAGCTCCAGCTGTCGGTGTCGCCTGCCAGGCCCTGGGCGGGCTGCTTGTTGAGGAGTTGCGTGATGGGCGGCCGGGTGTCCATCTTGAAGGTGCGCACCATGGCGTCCGATCCGGTCTCGGCAGAGTTGCTGGTCCATGCCACTGCAAAATTTCCCACCGGATCCATTGCCAGGCGCGGGCTGGATGCTGGTTGAGTTTGAGGCGGGTCGACTCGCAATTCGTTGGTGACTGGAGTTCCATCGTTGTGAAATTGTCTTGCCGCCAATGTAGAGCTCGAATCGCCGCCGGTCACGCCTTTTGGCGCGACCCATGAGACGACAAAATCGCCATTCTCTGCAATCGCCGCAGTGGGCTCGGAATAAAAATCGATGAGGTGTTGATTGACTCGCGCGCTTCCGCTTCCCGTGGGGTTGCCATTCGCGTCGAAGGCTCGGGCATATACGATATAAGTGTAACCCGACTCATTGGGAAAGGCATTGGTCCATATGATGACGGATTTCCCTCCGGGTTCCATGGCAATACTGCCGGCTAGGTGCGCTCCTGTCGAGGTATGGCTGACGGCAGGTGCCGGAGCCAGCGCAACACCAGCGCGGCTGAAGCGCTGCATCATGCTGTAGGCTGGTGCCGAAGAACTGGATTGGCCGGTCCATGTCAATGCGATATTTCCTGCATTGTCCGTGGCAATTGAACTGGGACCGGAGAGTGTATCCACGGGACCCGATGCAACGATGATTTCAGGGCTGACGGGGATTCCGCCGGTATTGAATCTCCTGATTGCAAGCTTTCGAGGAACATTGAACACGTTGGGGTACATATAGACTACGGTGATATTGCCATCCGTATCCATGCTGGCAGTCGCATTCAATGAATCCGCGGTTGGATTGAAACTGGAGAGCAGATTCCCGTTTCTGTCATATGCCATTACTACCCCAGATATTCCGGTTTGACCTGCCAAGACGAAATTGCCGGCGCGGTCAACCGAGAGCGCCGCATAAGTTGGAGGAATTTGGATCTGGGCTTTTGTTAAAAAAGGTATTCCCGACGACTTTATTCTTTGAGCGTACGTGGCATTTGCTGCGCCATCTCTCCAGATCAGGAGTTTTTCTCCGTTGAATCCTGCGGCGAACAAGCTGGAAGCTTGACTGCCGGCAGTGCCGGTATTCACCATGATGGGATCTCCAAGCGGCACGGCCCGCCCGGCCGGAGAAAAGACCAATCCCGTCAGGCAGCCCAGCGATATCAAAAGTCGTTTCGGCAAGATATGACGCATGGATTCCTTCTTTCCCAAGTTGGGATTGCGATGATTGGCTCGTCGACTGATGGTTCCAGGAAAGACAGGCAGCTTGTTTCCTCCGGATCGGCGCATCGATGCGTCGCGACACCGCCGTATTATCGGCGGATCCTCCGCACCCCGAACGCCTTCCCCTAGGAGCCTGTTAAATCTTGTCGGCGATGAAGTTATTAAGGAATTCACGGAATTCCTCTTTGACTTCAGGATGCTTCAGCGCGAATTTTACCGAGGCTTGCAGGTAGCCGAGCTTGCTGCCGCAATCGTAGCGCGTGCCTTCGAACTGATAGGCCATCACCGCTTCCTGCGCCAGCAATGAGGCAATGCCGTCGGTCAGCTGCAGTTCACCGCCCGAGCCTGGCTGCAGCGTATGCAGGTGGTCGAAAATCGACGAATTCAGGATATAGCGTCCGACCACGCCCAGGTTCGACGGTGCGTCTTCCGGCGCCGGTTTTTCAACGATGCCGTGTAGCTTGTGCAAACGGTCGCCGGCCGGCGTGCCGGCCACCACTCCGTAGGAACGGCTCTGCACCGGTGCAATCGACTCGACGCCGATGATGCTGCTGCCATAGTCCGCATACAAATCGGTCATCTGGCGCATGACAGGGGTAGTTCCATCCAGCAGATCGTCCGCCAGGATCACCGCAAACGGTTCGCCGTGCACCAGCCGCTCGGCGCACAGTACGGCATGGCCCAAGCCCAGTGCTTCCGCCTGCCGCACATAAAAACATTCGACATTCTTCGGCTTGATCTGGCGCAGCACTTCCAGCAGCGCCTGCTTGTTCTTGGCCAGCAGTTCGGCTTCCAGTTCGTAGGCTTTGTCGAAATGGTCTTCGATGGCGCGCTTGTTGCGGCCGGTGACAAAAATCATCTCGGTGATGCCGGCGGCGGCCGCTTCTTCCACCGCGTACTGGATCAAGGGCTTGTCTACCACGGGCAGCATTTCCTTGGGACTGGCCTTGGTGGCCGGCAAGAACCGTGTGCCGAGGCCGGCGACGGGAAATACGGCTTTGGTGATTTTTTTATGCATGCTGATGACTCTTGAAGATAGGTTTGTAAAAAAGGCGCTGCAAACAAGTAGCGCCCGGCAAACTTTGATCAATAGGCGGTCTTGCCGCTCCATCCCTTGAACGCGGTCCACAGCAGGATCCGGAAATCCATCAGGAAGGACCAGTTCTGTATGTAGTGCAGGTCGAACTGCACCCGTGTTTCCATTTTTTCCAGGGTGTCGGTTTCGCCGCGGTGGCCATGGATCTGGGCCCAGCCCGTGATTCCCGGCTTGACGCGATGACGCACCATGTACAGGTCCAGCAGTTCTTCATACATCTGGTTATGCTGCATGGCGTGCGGGCGCGGGCCGATGACCGACATGTCGCCCAGCAGGACGTTGATGAACTGCGGCAGCTCGTCCAAGCTGGTGCGGCGCAGGAACTGGCCGACCCTGGTGATGCGCGGATCGCCCTGGGTGGCCTGCGTGACCTTGTTGTGCTCCTGGTGCAGTTTCATCGAACGGAATTTGTAGATCATGAATTTCTTGCCGTTCAGGCCCAGCCGCACCTGCTTGAAAAATACCGGTCCCGGCGAGGAGATCTTGATGGCGACGCCGATCGCCATGAACAGCGGACTCAGGGCAGTTAGCGCTATCAATGCAAAAAGCTTGTCCAGCAGGTGCTTGCAGATGCCGCGCGCGCCGCTGGGAGCAGGGCGATTCAGTTCCACGGTCGGGGTGCCGAGGAAGTTGGTCATGCGCCGGCTGATCATCTGGATCGCCATCGTATCCGGCACCCAGCGGATGTCCACCAGCGTATTGCGCAGGTGGATCTGCAAGGGCCGCAATTGCGCCGCCGCGCTCATCGGCAAGGTGATCCAGATTTCATCGATCTGGTTGGCGCTGACGTAGGCGTGGATGTCTTCCAGCTTGTTGATGCGAGCGATATTGGCGTCCTGCAGGTTTTCAGTCTGTTCTGCGCTGCCGACCACGGCATTGACCTCATAGCCTATCCATGGCTGCTGCAGTGCGCGCCTGTGCATTTCCTGGCCGGTCTCGCCGTAGCCGACGATGATCACGCGCTTGAAGTTGAAACCTTGTTTATGCATGCGCGTCAGCGCGACGTGGGAAACGAAGCGGTACAGCAACAGCAGCACCATGCTGGTCAGGTACCAGTACAGCAGCCAGTGATGCGAGATGCGGCCGATGCCGTGCACCATGCGGCTCATGAAAATGCCGAGGATCAGGACCAGCGCCCAGGACGCCGCCAGCCGGACGAATGTGGCCGAGGCGGGACGCTCCGGCCAGGCGGTGTAGAGATCAAGCTTGGAGAACAGCATGAACGCCAGTACGCAACAGAAATACAGCAGCACCATGTGCACCGGCGCCGCGTCTGACAGATTTGCGTGGAAAACGTAATAGGCGACAGCATTGGCGGCGATCGCCAGGATCGCCGTGTCGGCAATCCGCCTTGGGAGCTCCTGTCCCAAAACATACTGGAGGAAGGTCAAGTGTGTTGAGTGTGACATGAGAGTTTATCTTATTGGACTATCAAAAAAGCGAATGAAGGTCCCGTACTCGCTTTCAAGCCTTGAACCCAGCATCATCCAAAGCGGTTTTTACAACTACTGCAATGCAGCAAGTTACCTTCAGGAATTATGGTAATCATTAAAATCGATTTAATCAACGTAAACATTTTAATTAAATTGATTTTTCGTGAATTTGAGGCCGATGGATTATGTTTTTAGTATTTTTTCAAGGATTTTCTTTGTCGAATGAACATGAAAATGAATTGAAGAAAAGTTTCCACATGGAAAAATTGAGCAATGGGAAGCGGCGTCAGATCGAGAGCCTGGATTTCTGGAGGGGAAAATAGGGGGATTTTCGCGGTCAAGCTGGAGCGCATAAGCCAGGATGCCGGGAACTGCGTTTTTGACGAGAACCGGAACGGCGATTTCAGGGAAATGCAGGTGCTTCACCCTTGCCGATAAAGATTTTGCCGCTTGCACGACCCATGGCGCGGCGCACCATCGATCGGGTTTCTTCGACCGCCACGCCGCAGCCTGAAAAGCGGCTGCCAACCGGGATGGCTATCGGCGTCTCGGCCCTGGACGGAGAGAACGGTCGGGCTTCGGCCAGCAGCGCCGGCAATTCCTGGAAGCTGCCGCCTCCTTGCGCCAGGCGCATTGCTCAAGCCGTCCAAAATAGCACAAGCTCTTTACCGCAGGATGACGGGGTCGCCGAGACGGGGTCGCTGCCAGGGTTGTTTTTTTTAAAAGCCTGTGGTTTTGTGTCTGTCATAGGTAGAATCTAAACAGAGTAAGGCTTGAAGTTAACTGTCCGAAAGAAAACCATGCCCAACACCGCCGCAGAAAGAAAACAGCAAAAACTGACAGAGATGGTTGAGTTCGCGCGTGATCGCTTGCCGCCGGAAGTATTTGCACCGATGCAAGCCTTCCTGGTCGAGTATTACTCGCAGGTGGGGGAAGAACAGGTACTGAGCCGCGACATCGCCGACCTGTACGGCGCCGCCGTCGCCCACTGGCAGTTTGCGCGGCACTTTGTCAGCGGCACGCCGCGCGTGCGCATCTACAACCCGCGGGTGGACGAGCATGGCTGGCAATCCGGCCACAGCGTGATCGAGATTGTCAACGACGACATGCCGTTCCTGGTCGATTCGGTGAGCACCGAGATCAACCGCCTCGGCTTGACCCTGCATGCGGTGATCCATCCGGTGTTCCGGGTCTGGCGCGACGCCAGCGGCCAGGTCGAAAAAATCCAGCGCGCCAGCGAGAACGTGGGCAAGGATAGCAAGGACAACGATAGGGCAAAGCTGGAGTCGACCATCCATATCGAAGTGGACCGCTGCACCGAAGCTGCCCGGATGGAAGAAATCCTGGCCGGCGTGCTCAAGGTGCTGGGCGACGTCCGCGCCGCGGTGGAAGACTGGCGCCAGATGATGACCGCCGCCAGCGCCGCGATCGACGATCTCAAGCAGCAAGACAGCAGCGATGCCGCGCAGCAGGGCGAGATCGCCGAGGCGCGCGCCTTCCTGGAATGGATGATAGATGATCATTTTACGTTCCTCGGCTATCGCGATTACGAACTGGTGGTCAGCGACGGTGCAAACTACCTGCAGGGCGTAGCCGGCTCCGGCCTCGGCATCCTGCGCGATGCCCTGCGTGTCGCCGACGGCGCCGACATGACCAAGCTGCCGGTCAGCGCGCAAGGCATCATCGATGCGCAGTCGCCGATTTTCATCACCAAGGCGAATTCACGCGCTACCGTGCATCGCGCCGGTTACCTCGACTATGTCGGCGTCAAGCGCTACGGCGCCGGCGGCAAGGTGATCGGCGAGCGCCGCATTGTCGGCTTGTATACCTCGACTGCCTACATGGTGCCCACCAGCGAGATTCCGCTGGTGCGACGCAAAGTGGCGAAGGTGCTGGAGCGCGCCGGTTTTGTCCCGAGAGGGCACCTGGCCAAGACCTTGACCACCATCCTTGAGCAGTATCCGCGCGACGAACTGTTCCAGGTCGATGAAGACGAGCTGTTCGATACCGCCAGCGGCATTTTGCGCCTGGAGGAGCGCCAGCGCACGCGCCTGTTTGTGCGGCGCGATGCTTTCGGCCGTTATGTGTCCTGCCTGGTGTTCGTGCCGCGCGACCGCTTCAACACCGAGCTGCGCGAACGGATCCAGGACTTGCTGCTGGAAGCCTTTAACGGCACCGGCGTCGAATTCACGCCATTGCTGTCGGAATCGGTGCTGGCGCGGATCCAGTTTACGGTGCGCACCGAGCCGGGCAGCGTTGCCGACATCAATGTCGAACAGCTGGAAGCGCGCATCGTGCTAGCCACCCGGCGCTGGCAGGACGACCTCACCGAAGCCCTGCTGGAACAGCGCGGCGAAGAACAGGGCACCCGGTTGCTGCGTCGCTACGCGATGTCATTCCCGGCCGGTTTCCGCGAAGACTACTCGGCGCGCACCGCGGTGCACGACATCGCCTTGCTGGAAGCCGCGCAGCAGGATACCGGCCTGGCCATGAGCTTGTACCGCCCGATCGAAGCGGCGCCGGCCTCGCTGCGCCTGAAGATCTACCGCGCCGGCAAGCCGATGGCCTTGTCGCAGAGTTTGCCGATGCTGGAGCACATGGGCGTCAAGGTCAACGAAGAGCGCCCTTACCGCATCGAGCTGCAGGACGGCGAACCGGCCTGGATCCACGATTTCGGCATGCAGAGCGCGGACGACAGCGAAGTCGAGATCGACCGCATCAAGGGCGTGTTCGAAGATGCGTTCGCCCGCGTCTGGAGCGGCGAGGCGGATAACGACGATCTCAACCGGCTGGTTCTGCGGGCCCGGCTCAACTGGCGCGAAGTCACCATCTTGCGCGCTTATGCGCGTTACCTGCGGCAAGTCGGCTCCACGTTCAGCAATGCCTATATCGAACAGGCCCTGACCGCCAACCCGGCGATTGCGCGCAAGCTTGTGGAACTGTTCCTGATACGCTTTGATCCGTCCCAGGCGGCCGGAGCTGAAGCCAAGGCCAAGTCCTTGCTGCAGCAGATCGAAGAGGCGATGGACCAGGTGCCTAACCTGGACGAAGACCGTATCCTGCGCCAGTTCCTGGGCGTGATCAGCGCCACCTTGCGCACCAACTATTTCCAGCGCGGCGCCGACGGCCAGCCCAAGCCTTACCTGTCGTTCAAGTTCGATCCGGGCAAGGTGCCGGGGCTGCCTGCGCCCAAGCCTATGTTCGAGATCTGGGTCTATTCGCCGCGTTTCGAGGGCGTCCACCTGCGCGGCGGCAAAGTAGCGCGCGGCGGCCTGCGCTGGTCCGACCGGCGCGAGGATTTCCGTACCGAAGTGCTGGGTCTGGTGAAGGCGCAGATGGTCAAGAATGCCGTGATCGTGCCGGTCGGCTCCAAGGGCGGTTTCGTACTCAAGAACGCGCCGCCGGCCAGCGACCGCGACGCTTACCTGCGCGAAGGGGTGGCCTGTTACCAGAATTTCCTGCGCGGGCTGCTCGACCTGACCGATAACCTGGTCGACGGCAAGGTGGTGCCGCCGCAAGACGTGGTGCGCTACGATGCCGACGATCCTTACCTGGTGGTGGCGGCCGACAAGGGCACCGCCAGCTTCTCCGATTACGCCAACGCGGTGTCCGCCGAATACGGCTTCTGGCTGGGCGACGCCTTTGCCTCTGGCGGCTCGGTCGGCTACGACCACAAGAAAATGGGGATCACCGCGCGCGGCGCCTGGGAAGCGGTCAAGCGCCACTTCCGCGAAACCGGCGTCAATACCCAGGAACAGGATTTCACGGTGGTCGGCATCGGCGACATGTCTGGCGACGTGTTCGGCAACGGCATGCTGCTGTCGCGCCATATCAAGCTGCTGGCCGGCTTTGACCATCGCCACATTTTCCTCGACCCGGATCCCGATCCGGCCGCCAGCTTTGCCGAACGCGAGCGCCTGTTCGCTTTGCCGCGCTCAAGCTGGGCCGACTACAACACCAGCCTGATTTCCAGCGGCGGCGGGATTTTTGCGCGCAGCCTCAAGACCATTCCGCTGACGCCGCAAGTGCAGGCGGCGCTGGGCGTTAGCGCCAGCGAGCTGGCGCCGACCGAGCTGATACGCGCGATCCTGCTGGCGCCGGTGGACCTGCTCTACAACGGCGGCATCGGCACCTATATCAAGGCCACCCGCGAAAGCCATGCCCAGGTCGGCGACCGCAGCAACGATGCGATCCGCGTCAACGGCGCCGAGCTCAACTGCAAGGTGGTGGCAGAAGGCGGCAACCTCGGCTGCACCCAGTTCGGCCGCATCGAATTTGCCCAGAAGGGCGGCCGCATCTGTACCGACGCCATCGACAATTCCGCCGGCGTCGACTGCTCCGATCACGAGGTGAATATCAAGATCATGCTCGGCCTGATCGTCAGCGAAGGCGAAATGACCGAGAAACAGCGTAACAAGCTGCTGGCGGAAATGACTGAGGAAGTCGGCCTGCAAGTGCTGACCGACAACTACTACCAGACCCAGGCCTTGTCGGTGGCGGGCCGCCGCGCCGCCAGCCTGCTGGAGCCGGAATCGCGCCTGATCCGCTTCCTGGAACGCGCCGGCCGGCTGGACCGTGCGGTCGAATTCCTGCCGTCGGAAGAAGAGTGCGCGGAACGCAAGACCGCGAAACAGGGACTCACCGCGCCGGAACGCGCGGTGCTGATGGCGTATAACAAGATGTGGCTGTATGAAGAGCTGCTGGCTTCGGATTTGCCGGCGGATCCGTTCATCGCCAGTTCGCTGGCCGCTTATTTCCCGCAGCCGCTGCGCGAACGTTATCCGGACGCCATGCTGCGTCATCCGCTGGCGCGCGAGATCATCTCGACCTACCTGGTGAACACGCTGGCCAACCGTGTCGGTGCTACCTTTGTCCACCAGCTGGCCGACGAGAGCGGCGCCAGCCCGACCGACGTGCTGCGCGCCAGCGTCATCGCGCGCGAGGTATTCGGTTTCGAGGAAATCTGGCAAGACATCGACGCCCTCGACAACCTGGTGCCGGACGCCCTGCAGGCGCAGATGTTTGTCGATGTCGGCGGCCTGATCGAACATGCCAGTTTCTGGTTCCTGCATCGCCATGTGCAGGAAGCGTCGATCGAAGCCACGGTGCTGCGTTTCCGCCAGGCCGCCGACCAGCTGGGACCGCAGCTGGTGTCGCTGCTGGCGGCCAGCGACGCCGAAGCGCTCAAGGCGAAACGCGATGCCTTGATACAGGCCGGCGTCTCCGAACAGCTGGCGCGCCGGGTCGCCAGCGCCGAGCTGATCGGCGCGGTGCTGGACATCGCCGAAGTAGCGGCTTCCACCGGGCGCAGCCTGGAACTGGTGGCGGCGGTCTATTTTGCGCTGGACGTCAACCTCAACTTCGGCTGGATGCGCGAGCGGGCCGGTGCGCTGCCAGTCGACTCGCACTGGCAGACCCTGGCGCGCACCGCCTTGCAGAGCGACCTGACCGGTTTGCAGCGGGCGTTGACGGCCAAGGTGATCCAGCTGTCGCCGTCGCTCGAGCAATCGCAGGAAATGATCGAAGTCTGGCAGGCTGCCAGCCGCACGCCGCTGGAACGGTACCGCCGTTTGCTGACCGATTTTCAGATGGGCGGCAATGTCGACCTGGCGATGCTGTCGGTGGCGGCGCGCGAAATGCGGGCAATCGAAACCATCTGAGGAGTTGTTTTATCTCTAGCTGAAGCAGCCGCCTGGCAGGCAGAAAGGCAAGGTCATGCACACCGTTTCATTCGACACCGACGGCGCGATCTGCACCATCACCATGGCGCGGCCGGAAAAACGCAATGCCGTTGACCGTCCGATGGCCGAGCAGCTGCGCCTGGCGTTTGAACGGTTTGAAGCCGAGCCGATGCTGAAGGTAGCGGTGCTGGCTGGCGCCGGCGGCCATTTCTGCGCCGGCGCCGACCTCAGCGCAATCGGCGATCCCGCCTTGCGCAACGAACTGCGCGCCGATGGCGGCGGTAGCGGCCCGATGGGGCCGAGCCGCATGGCCTTGTCGAAACCGTTGATCGCCGCCATCAACGGCTGCGCCGTAGCCGGCGGGCTGGAGCTGGCGCTGCTGGCCGACCTGCGGGTGGCTGACGAAGACGCCGTGCTCGGCGTATTTTGCCGGCGCTGGGGCGTACCCCTTATCGACGGCGGGACCGTGCGCCTGCCGCGCCTGGTCGGCATGGGCCGCGCGCTTGACCTGATCCTCACCGGCCGCCCGGTAACGGCGGCCGAAGCCTTGGCCATGGGCCTGGTCAATCGCGTCACGCCGCCAGGCTCTGCGCTGGCGGCGGCGCAGGAACTGGCGCGCGAGATCGCCGGTTTTCCGCAGCAATGCATGCTGGCCGATCGCCGCTCCGCGTATGATCAATGGGATCTGCCGCTGGCTGAGGCGCTGCGGCGCGAGGGTGAGCATGGCGTGCCGATTGTTTTCGCCGAAGGCGAGGCCGGGGCCGCCAGGTTCACGTACAGAGCCGGCCGCCATGGCCGTTCCGAAGACTGACCAGTCTTTACATTTCAAACCAGCAAGATCCGGTTGTTGTCAAATACACCTTGCTTCACTCCTTTCGGTCGGTGTTGCGGGGATAGCTGCGCCTGGAGAAACAAAAGGAAGGAAACTTGACTAGGGTCAATGCCGTCCTCTCTATGAGCTGGCTAAGATGGCATCAAGCTGAAGCAATGCAAGAGGTATTGCGGCGGCAGATAACCGATAACAGGAGGAGCAATGGCAGCAGTGATATCCGAGTCGAAGGTCGCACCGGCGTCGAGTACGACCGCGGACGATACGCTCAAACGCAAGAGCCGCGACGCCGGCGTGGTGTCAGGCGGGCACCTGGTGGCGCGTGCGCTGAAGAATGAAGGCGTAGACACGATCTTTACGCTGTGCGGCGGCCATATTATCGATATTTACGATGGTTGCATCGATGAAGGCATCCGCATCATCGATGTGCGCCATGAACAAGTCGCAGCCCATGCTGCCGACGGATATGCGCGCCAGACCGGCAAGCTGGGCGTGGTGGTGACGACGGCAGGTCCGGGCTGCACCAATGCCGTGACCGGGATTGCGACGGCGTTCCGTTCGGAAAGCCCGGTGCTGCATATTGGTGGCCAGGGCGGCATCACCCAGCACATGATGGGTTCCTTGCAAGACTTGCCGCATACCGAAATGATGCGGCCGATCACCAAATTCTCCGAAGGTGTGCGTTCCACCGAACGGGTAGCCGACATGGTGTCGATGGCGATCCGCGCCTGCTTTGCCGGCGCCCCTGGCCCGGCGTACCTGGAAATTCCGCGCGACGTGCTGGACCGCGAGATCGAGATCAGCAAGGCCGTGATTCCTGCTGCCGGCCAATACCGTGCATCGGTGCGGTCATTGGGCGACGTGGCCGATATCGAGAAGCTGGCCGACATCCTGGTGCAGGCAGAGCGTCCGGTGGTCTTGTACGGCGGCCAGGTCTGGTCCTCGCGCGGGCACAAGGAAGCAATCGACCTGGTGCGGGGGCTGGATATCCCGGCATACTTCAACAGCGCCTCGCGCGGCTTGCTGCCGCCGGGCGATCCGCATCATTTCGACCGCACGCGGCGCGAAGGATTCGACAAGGCCGATGTGATCCTGATCGTCGGCACGCCGTTCGACTTCCGCATGGGCTACGGCAAACGGCTGGGCCTGAACGCCAAGGTCATCCAGATCGACCAGGATTACCGCACGGTGGGCAAGAACCGCGACATCACGCTGGGCTTGGTGGGTGATCCTGGCGCGATCCTGGGGGCGGTGTTGCAGGCGGCGAGCGGGCGCATCAACAAGACAGCGCAAGAGAAGCGGCGCGCCTGGATGAAACAATTGCAACAGCAGGAAGCGATCGCGACCGAGAAGCTGATGCCGTTGTTCAAGTCGAACAGTTCGCCGATCCATCCTTACCGGGTGGCGTATGAAATCAATGAGTTCTTGAACGACGACACGATCTACATCGGCGACGGCGGGGATGTGGTGACGATTTCGGCGCAGGCGGTGCGTCCGCGCAATCCTGGGCAATGGATGGATCCTGGCGCGCTGGGCAGCCTGGGCGTGGGGACTGGTTTTGCGATTGCGGCCGGTTTGGCCAATCCTGAGAAAGAAGTGATGTGTTACTACGGCGACGGTGCGTTCAGCATGACGTCGTTCGACATGGAAACGGCGAACCGTTTCGGCGTGCCGTACATCGCGGTGATCGGCAACAATTCGGCGATGAACCAGATCCGTTACGGCCAGCTGGCGAAATACGGCGAAGAGCGCGGCAATGTGGGCAACCTGCTGAGCGACATCCCTTACGGCAAGTTTGCCGAGATGCTGGGCGGACATGGCGAAGAGGTACGCGATCCGGCGCAGATTGCTGGCGCGTTGCAGCGGGCGCGGGAAGCGGTGCGCAAGACACGGCGTTGTGCGGTGGTCAATATCTGGGTCGATCCTGCGGTGTATGCCCCGGGAACCATGGCTCAGACCATGTACAAATAAGCCGCTTAATAAGCCACTGAGCCATCATGTTGCAGACCGATGCATCCGGAAGATTAACAGTCATCCGGATGCATTGGCACGGAGAGCCGCAATGGAAATGCATCAAGTTGTAGACATGGAACACATCGCCTCGCTCATCGCTGCGCAAAAAACGCTGCCTGGGGCGCTGTTGCCTATCCTCCATGCGATCCAGGAGTCGGCCGGTTATATTCCGGCCGAAAGCGTGCCTGTGATCGCGCAAGAGCTGAACCTGTCGCGCGCGGAAGTGCATGGCGTGATCAGCTTTTATCATTATTTCCGCCAGCATCCTCCCGGCCGCCATGTCGTGCAGATCTGCCGCGCCGAGGCTTGCCAGGCGCGTGGTTCGGCGGCGCTGGAAGCGCACGCCAAGACAGTGCTGGGCTGCGATTTCCACGGTACTGCCAAGGATGGCGAGTTCAGCCTGGAAGCCGTATATTGCCTGGGCCAGTGCGCCTGCGGCCCGGCCGTCATGATCAACGACGAATTGCACGCCAGGGTCAGCCACGACAAGCTGGACAGTTTGCTGCAAGCTAAGCGAGGTGCGTCATGAGTAATATGAACACGAGTATTACCGTCTACGTACCGCGCGATTCCACCGCGCTGGCGCTGGGCGCCGAACAGGTCGCTGCGGCGATTGTGGCCGAAGCGGCGAAGCGCGGCCAGGAAATCAGCCTGGTGCGCAACGGTTCGCGCGGCATGTTCTGGCTGGAGCCGCTGGTCGAGGTGGCTACCGCCGCCGGCCGTGTCGGCTACGGGCCGGTCGAACCGGGCGATGTTGCTGGCTTGTTCGATGCCGATTTCATGGCTGGCGGCCAGCATCGCCTGGCTTTGGGGCTGGTCGACGAAATTCCCTATTTGAAGAACCAGGAACGCCTGACTTTTGCGCGCGTCGGCATTACCGACCCGGTATCGCTGGACGACTACCTGGCGCACGAAGGCTACCTGGGCTTGCAAAATGCCCTGGCCATGCAGAGCGCCGATATCGTGCAGGAAGTGCTGGATTCCGGCCTGCGCGGACGCGGCGGCGCAGCTTTCCCGACCGGCATCAAATGGAAGACGGTGCTGGGCGCCCAGAGCCAGCAAAAATACATAGTCTGCAACGCCGACGAAGGCGACTCCGGCACATTTTCCGACCGCATGATCATGGAAGACGATCCCTTCGTGCTGATCGAAGGCATGACCATCGCCGGCCTGGCTGTCAACGCCGACTACGGCTACATCTACGTCCGTTCGGAGTACCCGCATGCGATTGCAGTATTGAACGAAGCGATCGCCACCGCCAATGTGCGCGGTTTCCTGGGTAAAAACATCCTCGGTTTCGGCAAGGATTTCCAGCTGGAAGTACGCAAAGGGGCGGGCGCCTATGTCTGCGGCGAAGAAACCGCCTTGCTGGAAAGCCTGGAAGGCAAGCGCGGCGTGGTGCGCGCCAAGCCGCCGCTGCCGGCGATCGAAGGTTTGTTCGGCAAACCGACCGTGATCAACAATGTGATCACCCTGGCCAGCGTGCCGATAGTGCTGGCGCGCGGAGCGGCGTTCTACAAGAATTTCGGGCAGGGACGTTCGATGGGTACCTTGCCGATGCAATTGGCAGGCAACATCAAATACGGCGGCCTGGTGGAGAAAGCGTTTGGCGTTACCTTGCGCGAACTGCTGTTCGACTTCGGCGGCGGCACCGAAAGCGGCCGCACCATGCGCGCAGTGCAGGTCGGCGGCCCGCTGGGACCGTACCTGCCGCCGGCGCTGTTTGACACGCCGCTGGATTACGAAGCCTTTGCCGCCGTCGGCGGCACGGTCGGCCATGGCGGCATGGTGGTGTTCGACGACAGCGTCGACATGGCGCAGCAGGCGCGCTATTCGATGGAATTCTGCGTGGTCGAGTCGTGCGGAAAATGCACGCCTTGCCGCATCGGCTCGACCCGCGGCGTGGAAGTGATCGACAAGATCATCGCCAATGCGAATCCGGCAAACCAGGGCCAGCGCCAGCAGCAGATCCACCTGCTGCGCGATTTGTGCGACACCATGATCAACGGCTCCCTGTGTGCAATGGGCAGCATGACGCCGTTGCCGGTGCTGTCGGCCCTGAACCACTTCCCGGAAGATTTTGGCGCGCCGCCTGCGGTAGTCGGCAAGGCGGCATAAAGAAACAATAAAGCGCACCCCCATGCGCGAACAAAGAATCAAGCAGCAGCGTGCGACCCGGTCGCATCGGCCAACAGGAGAAACAGAGAATGAACCAGCTCAATGAAATAGACTACGGCACGCCGGCGCGCTTGTCGCAACGGATGATCACTCTGGAAATAGACGGCGTCAATGTCGACGTGCCGGCAGGCACCTCGGTGATGCGTGCGGCCATGGATGCCGGTATCAGCGTACCCAAGCTGTGCGCCACCGATAGCCTGGAGCCGTTCGGTTCTTGCCGCCTGTGCCTGGTCGAAATCGAAGGGCGCAGGGGTTATCCGGCGTCTTGCACCACGCCGTGCGAGCCGGGCATGAAGGTCAAGACGCAGACCTCCAAGCTGGCCGACATCCGGCGCGGCGTGATGGAGCTGTACATTTCCGACCATCCACTCGATTGCCTGACTTGCCCCACCAACGGTAATTGCGAACTGCAGGACATGGCAGGCGTGACCGGGTTGCGCGAAGTCCGTTATGGCTATGAGGGCGATAACCACCTGAAGATGAAAAAGGATGAGTCGAATCCTTATTTCACCTACGACCCGTCCAAATGCATCGTCTGCAACCGCTGCGTGCGCGCCTGCGAAGAAACCCAGGGCACGTTTGCTTTGACAATCGACGGCCGCGGTTTCGAATCGCGCGTGTCGGCAGGGCAGATGGACAGTTTCATGAAGTCGGAATGCGTGTCCTGCGGCGCTTGTGTGCAAGCCTGCCCGACGGCGACGCTGACCGAAAAAACCGTGATCATGATGGGCCAGGCCGAGCACAGCAAGATCACCACATGCGCCTATTGCGGCGTCGGCTGCTCGTTCAAGGCTGAGATGAAGGGCAATGAAGTAGTGCGCATGGTGCCGCACAAGGATGGCAAGGCCAACCACGGCCATTCTTGCGTCAAGGGGCGTTTTGCCTGGGGTTACGCCACCCACAAGGACCGCATCACCAAGCCGATGATACGCAGCAAGATCACCGATCCGTGGCGCGAAGTGTCGTGGGATGAAGCGCTGACGTATGCCGCCAGCGAGTTCCGCCGGATCCAGGCCAAGCATGGCAAGGATTCGATCGGCGGCATCACTTCCTCCCGCTGCACCAATGAAGAAACCTACCTGGTGCAAAAGCTGGTGCGGGCCGCTTTCGGCAACAACAACGTCGATACCTGCGCCCGCGTCTGCCATTCGCCGACCGGCTACGGCCTGAAGCAAACGCTGGGTGAATCGGCGGGCACCCAGACTTTCGATTCGGTCATGCAGTCGGATGTGATCATGATCATCGGCGCCAATCCCGCTTCCGGTCATCCGGTATTTGCTTCGCAAATGAAGCGCCGCCTGCGCCAGGGCGCCAAGCTGATCGTGGTCGATCCGCGCACCACCGAAATGGTGAAGTCGCCGCACGTTGAAGCCGATTATCACCTGAAGCTGCGTCCCGGCACCAACGTCGCGGTGGTGACGGCTTTGGCCCATGTGATTCTGTCGGAAGGCCTGGAACAGGCCGATTTCATCGCCGAGCGCTGCGACCGGCAATCGTATGCCGACTGGAAGGCCTTCGTGCTGCGCCCGGACAATTCGCCGGAAGCGATGGAAGGCATCACCGGCATACCGGCGGCAGAGATGCGCGGCGCCGCGCGCCTGTTCGCCACCGCCGGCAACGGCGCGATCTATTACGGCCTCGGCGTTACCGAGCATGCACAGGGTTCGACTACCGTGATCGGCATCGCCAACCTGGCCATGGTCACCGGGAACGTCGGCCGCGAAGGCGTGGGCGTCAATCCGCTGCGCGGCCAGAACAATGTGCAGGGTGCCTGCGACATGGGTTCTTTCCCGCATGAACTGCCGGGCTACCGCCATATCTCGGACAGCATCGCCCGCGGTGAATTTGAGCAGGCCTGGGGTGTCATCCTGAGCCCGGAGCCGGGGTTACGTATCCCAAACATGTTCGACGCCGCCATGGACGGCAGTTTCATGGGCCTGTATTGCGAAGGCGAGGACATCGTGCAGTCGGATCCGAATACCCAGCACGTGACAGCGGCCCTGTCGAACATGGAATGCATCGTGGTGCAAGACATTTTCCTCAACGAGACCGCCAAATATGCTCATGTATTCCTGCCGGGTTCGTCGTTCCTGGAAAAGGACGGTACTTTCACCAATGCCGAACGGCGCATTTCTCGCGTGCGCAAGGTGATGCCTGCCAAGGCCGGCCTGTCCGACTGGGAAGTCACGATTGCCCTGGCCAAGGCGCTGGGATATGAAATGCCGTACAAGCACCCATCCGAAATCATGGATGAAATCGCGGCGCTGACGCCGACTTTCCATGGCGTCAGCTACGCCAAGCTGGAAAAGCTGGGCAGCATCCAGTGGCCGTGCAATGACGCGGCGCCGGACGGCACGCCCATCATGCACATCGACGAGTTCGTGCGCGGCAAAGGCAAGTTCATCAATACGCAATACATCGCTACCGATGAAAAGGTCACGCAGAAATATCCGCTGATCCTGACCACCGGCCGCATCCTGTCGCAATACAATGTCGGCGCCCAGACCCGGCGTACCGAGAATGTGCAGTGGCACGGCGAAGACCGGCTGGAAATCCATCCGCATGACGCCGAGGATCGCGGCATACGCGAAGACGACTGGGTCGGCATTGAGTCGCGTGCAGGGCAGACGGTATTGCGGGCGACGGTGACGGAGCGGGTGCAGCCTGGCGTGGTGTACACCACCTTCCACTTTCCGGAATCGGGCGCGAATGTGATCACTACCGATAATTCCGACTGGGCTACCAATTGTCCGGAGTACAAGGTCACGGCAGTCCAGGTGATGCCGGTGGCGCAGCCGTCCGAATGGCAGCAGCAATACAGCCGCTTCAACCGCGAGCAGCTTGGGCTGCTGGCGGGCGAGGCTGGCCAGTTGGCGGATGTGGTAAGCAAATGAAGCGATCCAGCAAGGGAAAAAAATGAATCCGGACAACCTTATAAAAATGGCGAACCAGATCGGCAGCTTCTTTGAAACCATGCCGGACAGGGAGCAGGCGCAAAGCGACATCGCCAGCCACATCAAGCGCTTCTGGGAGCCGCGCATGCGGCGTTCTTTGCTGCAGTATGTGGATCAGCACGATGGCGTGGATTTGATGGACATTGTGCTGGAGACCCTGCGCAGCCATCGTGCGGCGGTGCTCTGACAGGCAGCTGCGATTTTGTGATTTTCCTTATGTAAACTTGGAGTAAAGTTGAGTATCTGATAATCAAAAATAACCCAAACCGCTTGGGTTTTTGCTATAGTGCCCACTGTACTGGCAATTCTCGGACTGCGTGTAACGATTTATCCAAACGATCATCGCCCAGCCCACGTTCATATTATCGGGCACGGATGCGAGGCGGTGTTTAACTTGCATTGCCCGGATGGACCGGCCGAATTGCGAGAGAATTATGAATTTTCGCAGAGAGAGCTGAACAAGATTGCGAGCGGGCTCAACGCCTGCCTGGCTGCTCTTTGCGACAGATGGAGTCAGATACATGGACATTACTGATAAGGCTTTTGAAGCAGCCAACCAGCGTGCCGCCGCTGCCAGGAAAACATTCCCCGCAGCGCAGGAGGTGCGTTATGACCGCCGCGCAGCGCGCATCGTCATTGTGCTTGCTTCCGGCCTGGAGCTGGCATTTTCTCCCAGGCACGTGCAAGGGTTGGAGCATGGGCAACCGGCCGAGCTTGCCGACGCCGAAATCACTCCTTCCGGCCTGGGGATTCATTTTCCGCAGCTTGATGCCGACCTGTACCTGCCGGCATTGCTTGAAGGCTTTCTCGGTTCAAAAAGCTGGATGGCGTCCGAGATCGGCAAAATGGGCGGCAAGATATCCACCGAGGCGAAAGCCAAGGCCGCACGCGAAAACGGCAAGCTGGGCGGGCGGCCCAGGAAAATAAAAGAGTTGAAGGCGGCCTAGGGTCTGCCCCTAGGGCTTCAATTTGAAACGTGTAAACGTTTCAATCAGCTGGGCGCCGTCGCTCATCAAGAAATTCTCGAAAGCGATCGCCACCGGTGGCAGCTGCTTGTGCTGACGGTGCACCACGTACCAGTTCAACATCGCCGGAAAACCCTGGACGTCCAGCACCACCAGGTTGCCGACCTGCAGCTCCAGGCTGATGGTATGCACCGACAGGAAGCTGATGCCCATGCCTGCGATCACCGCTTGCTTGATGGTTTCAAAGCTCTTGATTTCCATGGCCACATTGAGCTGGGCCAGGTGGTCGCCAAAACTCTCCTGCATGGAATTCCAGGTATCCGAGCCTCTTTCGCGCACGATGAACGGTTCGCGCATCAGGCGCGCCATCGGAATCCGTTTCTTGCCCGCCAGCGGATGCTGCGGCGAAGCCACGATGACGTAAGGGTGGGGCGCGAACGCGCGGCGGACCATGCCGGGATCTTCCGGCGGCCTGACCATGATCGCCAGGTCGGTCTGGTTCTCCTGCAGGTTGCGCAGCAGCTCTTCGCGGTTATGCACGGTCAGCTTGAGGCTGACGTTTTCATGGCGGCGCTGGAACTCGGCCAGCAGGCGCGGGAAAAAATAATCGCCGGCGCTGATCACGGCAACATTCAACCTGCCGCCGGAGACGCCTTTCAGCTGCGCCATGGCGTCTTCCGCTTCACGGAACTGCTGGATGATCATGCGCCCGTGCCGCAGCATTTCCATCCCTGCGGCAGTCAGGTAAATCTTCTTTCCCAGTTGCTCGAACAGGGGCAAGCCTGCGTGTTCTTCAAGTTGCTTGACCTGCAGCGACACCGCCGGCTGCGTCAGGTGCAATTCTTCGGCTGCCCGCGAATAACTGAGGTGGCGCGCCACGGTCTCGAAGGTTTTCAGCTGCCGCAATGTAGCGTTTTTCATTCTTGTCTCGTTTTTATAATAAGTATGTACTAATGATTATGCACAAAAACTTTAACTATGACTAATGATTTATTTTCCCTACCATGGCTTCAAGTCTGGAGATAAGCGCGGAGCAGAAGCAGATGAATTCTGCAGATGAGTTCATCAGGTAATTCCGATCACTGAAACGTGTATTTAGGAGGAAATGAATCATGGCTAGCATCACCATCGAGCGCACTTTTTTTGACCCCGCCGAAGAAACATCGCTGTTTGCCTATAACGCTGCGTTCCACGAGCTGGGCTTGAGCTGGCACTGGGATTACGATACCTATCGTTCGCTGCTGGCCGGCGCCGGCGAGAAGAACGTGATTTGCGCCTACATCGAAACCCACCAGCGCCACCTGCTGAATGCCTACGACGCCGATTTCCTGATCAAGGCGATCGAAAGCGCCCGCGCGCAATGCCTGGAAAATATCAAGGCCTCCGGCAGCCAGCCCGGCTTCAGCGTCAACTGGGCGGAAGTGCAGCGTGCCGAAGTCGGCATCTGAAGCAGCGTTGTGTTTGATCCAGGCGCCAGGCTGCGAAGACAGCCGCAGCGCATAGTTCGCAGTGCATTGTTCGCAGTGCATTGTTGTATATGACTCAGTTGCATGAGATTCAATGAATTTGACTTATTTTTAGCTGATCCGATATTTTTTTGCGAACAGAAAATTACTAATCTTGACCGTAGTCAAGGATCGCTGGAACAAGTCCTCTCACAATCAGTGCGACCATGCATTTTCCGCGATTGCTGCAAAAGACGGCGACGCGGACGAATAAGGAATGCATGGTTGACATAGAACTCATGGTCGCCCATGCGCAATGCTAGGCACAATGCAATGTTCATGGCGACGTAGAAAACCAACCATAATTTGGAGACGGAGACATGAATCAAGACAGTGCCCTGGGGGGCAAAGTATCGAATTCCCATCGATGGTGGCAGCTTGTGATGGGAATCATCTGCATGGCCATGATTGCCAACCTGCAGTACGGTTGGACCTTGTTCGTTAATCCTATTTCTGAAAAATACGGCTGGAGCAAGGCCGCGATCCAGATTGCCTTTACCGTGTTCGTGCTGACCGAAACCTGGCTGGTGCCTATCGAAGGCTACCTGGTCGACAAGCTGGGCCCGCGCCCGGTGGTATTGGTGGGCGGCATCTTGTGCGGCCTTGGCTGGGTATTGAATTCCTACGCATCTTCCTTGCCGATGCTGTACATCGCGGCGGCCATCAGCGGCGTCGGTGCGGGCGCTGTATACGGCACCTGCGTCGGCAATGCGCTGAAGTGGTTCCCCGACCGGCGAGGGCTGGCGGCAGGGCTTACCGCGGCCGGCTTCGGCGCCGGTTCGGCGATTACCATCATCCCGATTTCGGCAATGATCAAGAGCAGCGGTTATGAATCAGCGTTCTTCTACTTCGGCATCGGCCAGGGTGTGATCGTGTTCCTGATCGCGCTGGGCCTGAAGGCAGCGCCAAGTTACCTGAAGAAGGGCACCGCAGCCTTGAAGATCAAGGTGCAGCAAGGCCGGCGCGACTACCGGCCGAGCGAAGTGCTGCGCCAGCCGGTGTTCTGGATCATGTACCTGATGTTCGTCACGGTAGCTGCCGGCGGCCTGATGGCGACCGCGCAGCTGGGGCCGATCGCCAAGGACTTCAAGGTGATGGATGTGCCGGTCAACATCATGGGCCTGGTCTTGCCTGCGCTGACCTTTGCGCTGGCGATCGACCGCGTCCTGAACGGATTGACGAGGCCGTTTTTCGGCTGGGTATCGGACCAGATCGGACGCGAGCAAACCATGTTCATCTGCTTCGCGCTGGAATCGTTCGGCATCCTGATGCTGTATAAATTCGGCGCCGATCCGCTGCTGTTCGTGGTCCTGACGGGGTTGGTGTTCTTCGCCTGGGGTGAAATCTACAGCTTGTTTCCATCTACCTGCGCGGACACCTTCGGCAGCAAATATGCGGCTGCCAACGCCGGCCTCTTGTATACCGCGAAAGGCACCGCGGCCTTGCTGGTGCCGTTCTCCAGCATGCTGACCGCCGCCACTGGCAGCTGGGAGGCGGTGTTTGTGGTCAGCAGCGTGATGAATGCGGTGGCTGCCTTGCTGGCGTGGTTTGTGTTGAAACCGATGCGAAAGGCGCTGATGGATGAATCGATTCCAGAACACGAACTTAACAAAGAAGCTGAACTGAAAGCGCTAGGCCGCGTTCCTGACCGCCTGGTCTGACCATCATCGGATTTTACCCAGGGCTTCTTGAGGGCGATCCCCTCAAGAAGCCAGGTGGGTAAGTCAGTCCGCATCAGCGCTCGGGTTTTCGCGCCATTTCATTCACACAGCAGCAGCTTGCCTGTACCCGCAACCGGGTGCGACGGGACAGGTGCGCGGTAAATATTTACATGGCTTGCCCGGCGGTCCACGGCAAGTCCTTCAAATTCTTGACAGGTTGGGGAAAGATTAAAAATGATACAGCGCTGGCTACGGTTCACATACCAGAATACAGTCCGCTTCGGCACCCTGGAAGGCAAGCGGGTGCAGATATGGGAAGGCGACATGTTCGCCGCGCCGAAGCCGTCCGGCTTGTTTGTCGACCTGGCTGAGGTGAAGGTGCTGATGCCGACCCGACCGAGCAAGATCCTGGCGCTGTGGAACAACTTCGGCGCACTTGGCGCCAAGCTGAACCTGGCGCGGCCGGCCGAACCGCTGTACCTGATCAAGTCGCCGAATTCTTATCTGAATCCACAGGAAACCATCCGCCAGCCGGCTGCAGGCGGCAAAGTGGTGTTCGAGGGCGAACTCGGCATCGTGATCGGCAAAACCGCCAGCCGGGTGGCCGAAGCCGAGGCCGGTAAATACATCTTCGGTTATACCTGCGCCAATGACGTCACGGTGGCAGACATCCTGAACCGCGATCCGTCGTTTGCGCAGTGGGTGCGCGCCAAGGGCTGCGACACCTTCTGTCCGTTCGGACCGGTAGTGGCAAGCGGGCTGGATCCCGGCACGCTGACAGTCCGGACCATCTTGAACGGCGAAGTGCGGCAGGATTACCCAGTCAGCGACATGCTGTTTTCAGCGACGCAGCTGGTGAGCCTGATTTCCCAGGACATGACGCTTTACCCCGGCGACATCATCTTGTGCGGCACCTCGGTCGGGGTCGGCTCGATGAAGCCAGGCAGCACGGTGGAAATCGAGATTGAAGGCATAGGCAAGCTCAGCAACCGCTTTGAGTAGGAGCGGGTTGCTGGTGCAGCAGCGCTTCCAGGTTTTTTATTACTAGTACGGAGCAATCATGAAAATCGCAATTGTGGGAGCAGGGGCCATTGGCGGCTATGTCGGCGCCAAGCTGTCGCTGGCCGGCGAAGATGTCACCTTTATCGTGCGCGGCGCCAACCTCGAGGCCATCCGCCGCAACGGCATGAAGCTGATCCTGGAGGATGGTTCGGAGCACATCGCCGACCAGGCCAAGGCGACCGACAACTACCGGCTGGCCGGCAGGCAGGACCTGGTCATCCTGGCGCTCAAGGCGCACCAGCTGGAAAGCATCGCCGACCAGCTGCACCATCTGCTGGGGCCGGAGACGGCGATCGTCACCATGCAGAACGGCATTCCCTATTGGTATTTCCACAAGAACGGCGGCGCCCTGGAAGGCAGCCGTTTGAAAATGGTGGATCCGACCGGCGAGATCGGCGAAAAAATTCCAGCCTCGCGGGTGATCGGCTGCGTGGTGTATCCGGCGTCCGAACTGATAGCGCCGGGCGTGGTGCGTCATTTTGAAGGCGAACGTTTTCCTTTGGGAGAGCTGGATGGTTCCAGCAGCGAACGGGTTACACGCATCTCGGCGTGTTTTGTCAACGCCGGCTTCAAGGCGCCGGTGCTGGACGACATCCGTTCCGAAATCTGGCTCAAGCTGTGGGGCAACCTCAGTTTCAATCCGATCAGCGCGCTGACCCATTCGACGCTGGTCGACATCTGCCAGTTTCCCTTGTCGCGCGAACTGGCGGCGGCGCTGATGACCGAGGCGCAGACAATCGCCCACAAGCTCGGGATCAGCTTCCGCGTGCCGCTCGACAAGCGGATTGCCGGCGCCGAAAAAATAGGCAAGCACAAAACTTCGATGCTGAAAGACGTGGAAGCAGGGCGCGCATTGGAAATCGATGCGCTGGTCGGTTCGGTGATTGAACTGGCGCGCCTGACGCATACGCCGACGCCGCATCTCGATACGGTCTACGCCCTGGTGAAACTGCTGGCCAAGACCTTCGAGGAAGAGCGCGGCCAGGTGCAGCTGCAGCGCGTCGCCTGAAGCGCGGCGCATGGCTGATCCGGCGCGGCGGCAAAGTGCACAATCTTAACCGTCGTCAAGGATTAAGCCCGGAAATTCTCGCAGAATGAATCATGGCGCAAGTTGCGTATATTGCCGTCACAGGGATATTTGCGGTCGCATCGAAATAATATGTATTCAATAACACGCACCCATAATAAATAAGCATCCTAAAATCATCAGGAGACAAGATACATGGACACCAGTAACGCCAAGCGAGCTCCTAATCGTTGGATTCAACTGATTATCGGCATCATCTGCATGGGCTTGGTCGCCAATCTGCAATATGCCTGGACATTGTTCGTCAATCCCATGGACGCCAAACATCATTGGGGCCAGGCAGCTATTCAATTATCGTTTTCCATTTTCATCGTGACTGAAACCTGGTTGGTGCCGATCGAGGGCTGGCTGGTCGACAAATTCGGCCCGCGTCCGGTGATCGCCATGGGTGCGCTGTTTGCCGGCGCCGGCTGGGTGATCAATTCGATGGCGACCAACCTGATCGAACTGTATGCCGCCGCGATTATTGCAGGCATAGGGGCCGGCTGCGTGTACGGCACGTGCGTCGGCAATGCGCTGAAATGGTTTCCCGACCGGCGTGGCCTGGCGGCAGGCCTGACCGCCGCCGGCTTCGGCGCCGGCGCCGCGGTGACGGTGATCCCGATCGCCAACATGATCCAGTCGTCCGGCTACGAAAGGGCTTTCCTGTTCTTCGGCATCTTGCAAGGCGTGTGCATTTTCCTGCTGGCCTTGCTGATGGTAAGGCCGGTGCCGCCCAAGGGCGTGGTGGTATCGAAGAAGATCACCATGACAAAAATCGACTACACGGCGGGACAGATGATCAAGACGCCGGTGTTCTGGCTGATCTATGTGCTGTTCGTCGCCGTCGCCGCCGGCGGCCTGATGGCCACCGCGCAGCTGGCGCCGATCGCCAAGGATTTCGGCATCGCCAAGCTGCCGATGACGATGCTGGGCGTAACCTTGCCGTTGCTCACCATGACGCTTTCCATCGATAATCTTTGCAATGGTTTCACACGGCCGCTGTGTGGTTTCATCTCCGACAAGATCGGCCGCGAAAACACCATGTTCATTGTTTTCATAGGCGAAGGCCTGGCCTTGCTGGGATTGATAGAATACGGCCATAATCCGTATGCCTTCATGCTGTTTGCGGCTTTGGTGTTCCTGTTCTGGGGCGAGATATTTTCGATCTTTCCAGCGATCTGCGCCGACACCTTCGGCAGCAAGTTTGCCGCCGGCAATGCGGGCACGCTGTACACAGCGAAAGGCACCGCAGCCTTGCTGGTGCCGCTGACTTCGGTGCTGTCCGCAGGCGGCGCCTGGAACCGGGTATTCCTGGCCGCTTCCATCATCACCATCGGCGCCGGCCTGGTCGCCAAGTTCATACTGGCGCCGATGCGCAAGCGCTGGGTGGATAAGGGCGTGCCGGCCTATTCATCCGGGTTCGATCCGCATGCCGCGGCTGCGATCAAACGCTAGTCCCGGTCAGTACGCGGAATGGCGCCTGACGCCATTCCGCAGTTGCATTTGCCTGTTCCGCTCAATCCGTCACAACGAGAGCATGATTTTGCCGATATGCGCATTGCTTTCCATCAGTGCATGGGCTTGCGCAGCCTGTTCGAGCGGGAAGGTCCGGAAAATGACCGGCTTGATTTTCCCTCCCCCCAGCAATGGCCAGACATGAGCCCGCAGCTGGCTGGCAATGGCGGCCTTGAACGCCACCGGCCTGGGCCGCAAGGTTGATCCGGTGATGGTCAGCCGGCGCAGCAGGACCTGGCCGAAATGGACGTTTGCCTTGGCGCCGCCAAGCATGGCGATGAACACCAGCCTGCCGTCGTCCGCCAGGCAGTTCAGTTCACGCTGGATATAATCGCCCGCCACCATGTCGAGAATCACATCCACGCCTTTGCCTTGGGTGGCGGTTTTTACTGCTTCGACAAAATCTTCGGTGCGGTAATTGATGCCGCGTTCCGCTCCCAGCACTTCGCAGGCACGGCATTTTTCGTCGGAGCCGGCGGTGGCGAATACCCGGTGCCCAAGCGCGGCGGCGATCTGGATCGCAGCGACGCCGATGCCGGAAGTGCCGCCCTGGACCAGCAAGGTTTCACCGGGCGCCAGATGGCAGCGGTCGAATACATTGCTCCATACGGTAAAAAAGGTTTCCGGCAACGACGCTGCTTCCAGCACGCTCCAGCCGGCCGGCACCGGCAGGCACAGCGCCGCCGGCGCCGTGCAGTATTCGGCATAAGCGCCGCCTTGGACCAGCGCGCAGACCAGGTCGCCTTTGCGCCATCCGCTATCGCTGAAGTCGCCGTCGACAATTTCTCCTGCGATTTCCAGGCCGGGCAAGGCAGAAGCGCCGGGCGGCACCGGATAGTGGCCGGCGCGCTGCAATACGTCTGGACGGTTGACGCCGGCGGCTTGCACCTTGATCAGCAGCTCGCCGGCCTTGAAGGCGGGCACCGGCTGTTCGCTTAGCTGCAAGACTTCTGGTCCGCCGAAGGCGGTGATGTTGATGGCGCGCATGGAATCCGATCCCGGTAGTTGGCAATCGGATCAGTCTACGAAGATGTCACGGGCCGCGCATTGATCGGGCTCAATCTTCCTGCGCATTTTTTTAATTAGGCCTGGGTTTTACCTGGTGATATAACCTGACCAGATATCTATATTATGTTGCAGCACGGAAGCGCCGTCCTGGAAGATTGCCGGAGGCTTTGAATCGGCCGCCAAAAATAAAACAGCCGATCAATGATCGGCTGTTTTTTGCACCATCTGCAGTGTCACCGGGGTGACCTTGCAACACCGGGAATTACAGGCCCCAGGTGTAGGTGGCGTCTGTCTTGTCGCCGGTAGTTGCTGCGTCGAGGGACTCGCGCAGGTCGACTGCCAGAAGGGTCGCGGCTACAGCATAGGCGACGCCTGCCACTTTTGCGGAAAAACCAGTGCTGCTTGCCGGGGTGTAGCTGTTGGTTGCTGTAGTCACGGTAGTGCTCCTGTCAAAGTAAGAATCTCTTATGCTGCTTTGCATTATATATTTTCAATAATGACTTTTCTAATGACATTATCCAATAACAGGTATGTCATCTGTCAATATCTTGCGCTGCAATATAAGAAGATCTGCCAGGAATACAACAGAATTCGGTCGATTTGATCAGGTTGGGCGGCTGCGACGGCTGGATTCAGCGTTTTGGAGGCATCGTGTGTACACAAAGTATACACGATGTTGGTTGCTGCTTAGATTTTTCCCTGGTGTTTCAGCCGGCTCAGGGTCTCGGGGAAATATTCAGGTAGGTTGCGAGCTCTTTTTTCGGCATGCGATCGTAGAGATCCGGATGCTTGCGCAAGAAGCGGTGCACACGGCCCGGTGCATCCAGCAAATGCAAGGTGATGGTATGCGCCATGATTTCGCTCATCAGGCGCATCACTTCATATTCGAAGGCATGTTTCAGTTTCGGATGCTTGTCCATGAACGCCGCCCATTGCTGCAATGGCAGCTTGGCAACCCGCGCCTTGGATACGCAGACGATGCTGTAAGGCGTCGGCGTTTTCAGTCGCCATGCGGCGTAGCTGGTCTCCATGTCGCGCTCGTCGGCGAAGCGCAGGATCATTTCCTTCGCTTGCTGATTTGTCACTACGCGCTTGAGTATGCCGTCCAGGATGAAATATTGCTCCATCTCGTGGATGCCCTGGTGCAGCAGAATTTCTCCTTTACCGCCATCCACTACGATCAAGTGCGATTCCAACTCGAGCATTTCGCTCTCGTCCAAGTCTTTTAAAACATTATTTTGCCTGAGCTGAACACGAATGATGTTTTTCTCTGGGTGGTTTTCTATGAGGGTCATGTAGGTGTTTTAAGGGATGGTCGACAGTCTAAGGCCCCGTTAAGGAATAAGTTGAACATTTGTGCTGGCCCTAGCTAGCGCGCTGCTGCGTTGCCCACCGCTTGCAGTGCTCGCACTGCGGCGCGTCGTGCGCCTTGCTTCGCACTAGCTACGGCCGCTCAAATGCCCAACTTATTCCTTAACGGACCCTGAGAAGATGATGCGTGAAAACTTGACCAAGGTCAATGCCGTCCTCTCTATGAGCTGGCTAAGATGGCATCAAGCTGAAGCAATGCAAGAGGTATTGCGGCGGCAGATAACCGATAACAGGAGGAGCAATGGCAGCAGTGATATCCGAGTCGAAGGTCGCACCGGCGTCGAGTACGACCGCGGACGATACGCTCAAACGCAAGAGCCGCGACGCCGGCGTGGTGTCAGGTGGGCACCTGGTGGCGCGTGCGCTGAAGAATGAAGGCGTAGACACGATCTTTACGCTGTGCGGCGGCCATATTATCGATATTTACGATGGTTGCATCGATGAAGGCATCCGCATCATCGATGTGCGCCATGAACAAGTCGCAGCCCATGCTGCCGACGGATATGCGCGCCAGACGGGCAAGCTGGGCGTGGTGGTGACGACGGCAGGTCCGGGCTGCACCAATGCCGTGACCGGGATTGCGACGGCGTTCCGTTCGGAAAGCCCGGTGCTGCATATTGGTGGCCAGGGCGGCATCACCCAGCACATGATGGGTTCCTTGCAAGACTTGCCGCATACCGAAATGATGCGGCCGATCACCAAATTCTCCGAAGGTGTGCGTTCCACCGAACGGGTAGCCGACATGGTGTCGATGGCGATCCGCGCCTGCTTTGCCGGCGCCCCTGGCCCGGCGTACCTGGAAATTCCGCGCGACGTGCTGGACCGCGAGATCGAGATCAGCAAGGCCGTGATTCCTGCTGCCGGCCAATACCGTGCATCGGTGCGGTCATTGGGCGACGTGGCCGATATCGAGAAGCTGGCCGACATCCTGGTGCAGGCAGAGCGTCCGGTGGTCTTGTACGGCGGCCAGGTCTGGTCCTCGCGCGGGCACAAGGAAGCAATCGACCTGGTGCGGGGGCTGGATATCCCGGCATACTTCAACAGCGCCTCGCGCGGCTTGCTGCCGCCGGGCGATCCGCATCATTTCGACCGCACGCGGCGCGAAGGATTCGACAAGGCCGATGTGATCCTGATCGTCGGCACGCCGTTCGACTTCCGCATGGGCTACGGCAAACGGCTGGGCCAGAACGCCAAGGTCATCCAGATCGACCAGGACTACCGCACGGTGGGCAAGAACCGCGACATCACGCTGGGCCTGGTGGGTGATCCTGGCGCGATCCTGGGGGCGGTGTTGCAGGCGGCGAGCGGGCGCATCAACAAGACAGCGCAAGAGAAGCGGCGCGCCTGGATGAAACAATTGCAACAGCAGGAAGCGATCGCGACCGAGAAGCTGATGCCGTTGTTCAAGTCGAACAGTTCGCCGATCCATCCTTACCGGGTGGCATATGAAATCAACGAGTTCTTGAACGACGACACGATCTACATCGGCGACGGCGGCGATGTGGTGACGATTTCGGCGCAAGCGGTGCGTCCGCGCAATCCGGGCCAATGGATGGATCCTGGCGCGCTGGGCAGCCTGGGCGTGGGGACTGGTTTTGCGATTGCGGCTGGCTTGGCCAATCCGGAGAAGGAAGTGATGTGTTACTACGGCGACGGCGCGTTCAGCATGACGTCGTTCGACATGGAAACGGCGAACCGTTTCGGTGTGCCGTACATCGCGGTGATCGGCAACAACTCGGCGATGAACCAGATCCGTTATGGCCAGCTGGCGAAATACGGCGAAGAGCGCGGCAATGTGGGCAACCTGCTGAGCGACATCCCTTACGGCAAGTTTGCCGAGATGCTGGGCGGGCATGGCGAAGAGGTGCGCGATCCGGCGCAGATCGCTGGCGCGTTGCAGCGGGCGCGGGAAGCGGTGCGCAAGACACGGCGTTGTGCGGTGGTCAATATCTGGGTCGATCCTGCGGTGTATGCCCCGGGAACCATGGCTCAGACCATGTACAAATAAGCCGCTTAATAAGCCGCTTAATAGGCCACTAAGCAGCACATAAAATTCGATCAAGTTGAACAGGAGATTTGAAATGAGCACAGAAAAAAGCAAGGCAAAACCACTGGACGGCATCCGCATCATCGACTTCACGCACGTGCAAGCCGGTCCTGCATGCACACAATTGCTGGCATGGTTTGGCGCCGATGTGATCAAGGTCGAACGTCCGGGTTCCGGCGATGTCACGCGTTCGCAGCTGCGCGACATCCCTGATGTCGACGCCCTGTATTTCACCATGTTGAACAGCAACAAGCGCTCGCTCACACTCGACACCAAAAAGCCCGAAGGCAAGCTGGTGCTGGAAAAGCTGATCAAGGAATCCGACGTGCTGGTCGAGAACTTCGGACCAGGCGCGCTGGACCGCATGGGTTTTTCCTGGGAACGCATCAACGAACTGAATCCGAAGATGATCGTGGCCTCGGTCAAGGGCTTCAGCGACGGCCACCACTACGATGACCTGAAGGTCTACGAAAACGTCGCCCAGTGCGCCGGCGGCGCGGCTTCCACCACAGGTTTCTGGGACGGCCCGCCGACGGTCAGCGCCGCCGCCCTGGGCGACAGCAACACCGGCATGCACCTGGCGATCGGCATCCTGACCGCCTTGATCGGCCGCGACAAGACCGGCAAGGGACAGCGCGTTGCGGTGTCGATGCAGGATAGCGTGCTGAACCTGTGCCGCGTCAAGCTGCGCGACCAGCAGCGCCTGGACAGGCTCGGTTTCCTGGAAGAGTACCCGCAATACCCGCACGGCACGTTCAGCGATGTGGTGCCGCGCGGCGGCAATGCCGGCGGCGGCGGCCAGCCAGGCTGGGTGCTCAAGTGCAAGGGCTGGGAAAACGATCCGAACGCCTATATCTACTTCACCATCCAGGGCCATGCCTGGGCGCCTATCTGCAAGGCGATCGGCAAGGATGAATGGATAGAAGATCCGGCTTACAACACGCCGAAGGCGCGCCAGCCGCATATCACCGAAATTTTCGACACCATAGAAGTGTGGCTGAAGGACAAGACCAAGTTCGAAGCGGTCGACATCCTGCGCAAATTCGACATTCCTTGCGCACCTGTGCTGACCATGAAAGAACTGGCCAACGATCCGTCGCTGCGCGCCAGCGGCACCATCACCGAAGTCGATCACAAGGAACGCGGCAAATACCTGACTGTCGGCAGCCCGATCAAGTTCTCCGACCTGACGCCGGAAATCACCGGATCGCCGTTGCTGGGCGAGCACACCGACGAAGTGCTGGCGGACGTGCTGGGCTACAGCGCCGGACAGATTGCCGAACTGCACAAAGCAGAAGCGGTCTGAAGATGACGGCAGGCGAGTAATCGCCAATGAGTCGTCCCCAGGACGATTGACGGCGTCCGCCCAGGACGCCGTTTTTACATGCGAAATGCATAAACTAGGAGCAGGGACATGTCATCCGAACTCGATCTCAAGCAGCTGGTGGAAGCAGTCGGAGACGCCATCGTGATTTCCGACGCCAAGGGCGCCATCACCTTGTGGAATCCGGCGGCCGAACGCATGTTCGGTTTTAGCCAAGGCGAAGCGCTAGGGCAGTCGCTCGACCTGATCATCCCCGAACGCCAGCGCCAGCGGCACTGGGATGGTTATCAAAAGACCATGGATACCGGCATTACCCGCTACGGCAACGACGTGTTGCGGGTGCCGGCCGTACACAAGGACGGGCATACCTTATCGATCGCGTTTACGGTGGCGCTGCTGCATACGACGGACAACAAGGTGGCGGCGATCGTTGCCGTCATCCGCGACGAAAGCAGCCGCTTTGCCGAGGATCGCGCCTTGCGCAAACGTCTGGCGGAACTGGAAGCCAGGTTGACTGCCTTGACTACACCAGCGGCCGAATCCAGTTAAGATCGTGATGGCACCGGCTATATGGCAAAAGCGCGGTGCAAATATAAATATAAACAGGAGATTTTCATGAGCAAAGCACTGGATGGCGTGCGCATTCTAGATTTCACCCATGTCCAGTCAGGGCCGACCTGCACTCAGCTGCTGGCCTGGTTCGGCGCCGATGTGATCAAGGTCGAACGCGCCGGCGAAGGCGACGCCACACGCGGGCAGCTGCGCGACATTCCCGGAGTCGACAGCCTGTATTTCACGATGCTGAACCATAACAAGCGCTCCATCACGCTGGACACCAAGAATCCCAAGGGCAAGGAAGTGCTGGAAACGCTGATCAAGGATTGCGACGTGCTGGTGGAGAATTTTGCACCGGGAGCGCTGGACCGCATGGGATTTACCTGGGAACGCATCCAGGAGTTGAATCCGCGCATGATCGTGGCCTCGGTCAAGGGTTTCGGGCCCGGCAAATATGAAGACTGCAAGGTCTATGAGAACGTTGCCCAGTGCGCCGGCGGCGCGGCGTCCACCACCGGTTTCGACGACGGCCCGCCGATGGTCACCGGGGCCCAGATCGGCGACAGCGGCACCGGCTTGCACCTGGCGCTGGGCATCGTCAGCGCGCTGTTCCAGCGTCACACGTCGGGCCGCGGCCAGAAGGTGCTGGCGCCGATGCAGGACGCCGTATTGAACCTGTGCCGCGTCAAGCTGCGCGACCAGCAACGGCTGGAGCGCACCGGCACCATGCACGAATATCCGCAATATCCGGACAGCAAGTTCGGCGAGGCCGTGCCGCGCGCCGGCAATGCTTCCGGCGGCGGCCAGCCGGGTTCGATCCTGAAGTGCAAGGGCTGGGAAACCGATCCTAACGCCTATATCTATTTCATCACCCAGGGCGCGGTCTGGCCGGCGGTCTGCAAGGTGATAGGCGAGGAGGGCTGGATCACCGACGAGGCTTACGCCACGCCGGCGGCGCGCTTGCTGCACCTGAAACCGATCTTTGCCCGCATCGAGCAATGGACCATGAGCAAGACCAAGTTCGAAGCCATGGATATCCTGAACCAGTACGATATCCCGTGCGGACCTATCCTGTCGATGAAGGAAATCGCCGAAGACGAATCGCTGCGCCAGAGCGGCACCATCGTCGAAATCGACCACCCGGCACGCGGCAAGTACCTGACGGTAGGCAATCCGATCAAGATGTCGGACAGCCCGACCGATGTCACGCGTTCTCCCTTGCTGGGGGAACATACCGAAGAAGTGCTGACGCAGCTCGGCTACGGCAAGGATTACATCGCCGCGCTGCGTGAAGAGAAGGTGATCTGAAAAACGGGCCGACGACATGACAGCAGAATTAGATTATCAGGCATTGAATTCCGCCGGTGCTTCGGTTGTGACGTCGGCTGCGGACTATCCCGACGGCCACGTCATCCCGCTGCATCGCCATTCCTGCGCCCAACTGCTGTATGCGACCAGTGGCGTGATGACGGTCGACGCGGCGGCCGGGCGCTGGATGGTGCCGCCGGGCCGCGCGGTCTGGCTGCAGGCACATGTCGATCACCAGATCCGTGTGCACGGCGCCCGCATGCACGGCGAGGTCGGCTTGCGCACGCTGCTGCTGGACGTCGCCATGTCGCCGCACCTGCCTGCGCGCAGCTGCGTGCTGGATATCTCGCCCTTGCTGCGCGAACTGATCGCCGCCGCCCATGGCAACTCGGCCGGGCATGATGCCAATACTGACGCCAACGCGCGCAACTGGCACATGCTGCAGTTGTTGCTGCACGAGCTGGCCTCGGTGACCGTGCTTCCCCTTTATTTACCGTTGCCGCTGGCGGCGCGCCTGCGCAGCCTGTGCGAACTGCTGATGGCGACTCCCGGCAAGCAGGTAACAATCGAAACCTGGGCCGGCCAGCTCGGGATATCGACCAGCACCTTGCATCGCCTGTTCCTGCGCCAGACCGGCATGCGTTTCGGCCACTGGCGCCAGCAAGCCAGGCTGCTGCAGGCCATGGAGCAGCTGGCGCGCGGCGGCAAGGTCGCCGCCGCGGCGCAAGACCAGGGCTATAGCAGCCAGAGCGCCTTCAGCGCCATGTTCAAGAAACACTTCGGCAGCACCCCCACCGCGTTTTACCGCTAGCCGGCTGTTACGGCCGGCCAGCTTCCCCGCGCTTTCTTCCTTGCATCGATAATTCCCGAAGAATCAAGGCCTTAGCTCGTCCTGGCGATTCCTGCCTGGCGTCCGGCTGTCGAATCGAACTGTATGGCGGTATCATGCAGGGCGTTTCGGTCGTAAAATTCGGATAAGTCATTTGAATATCATGGTTTTTTATAAAGGAGATGGGCATGGGTCAGGAAAACAAGGGGCAAGAAAAATATACGGTTGAGCATGAGTGGTTGCGTGTCGAAAGCGACGGCCTGGTGACGGTCGGCATTACCGCTTACGCGCAAGACCATCTGGGCGACCTGGTTTTTGTGCAGCTGCCTGAAGTCGGCGCCGCTATCGCCAAGGGCGAAGAAGCCGCGGTGATCGAGTCGGTCAAGGCTGCAAGTGAAATCAACATGCCGGTTGCCGGCACGGTGGTCGAAATCAACGAAGCGCTGGCGAATGCTCCTGAAAAGGTGAATGAAGATCCGCTGGGCGAAGGCTGGTTCTTCAAGATGAAAATAGACGATGCGGCCGAGTTGAACGGTCTGATGGACAAAGCGGCTTATGACGAGCTGATCAAAGGCCTGGCTTAAATAAGCGCAACTCTACTGTTCATTAAATGAAGGAAGCACCCATGACACAATCACGGCCTGCTCTTGAAGATCTGGCGCAACACGCCGATTTCATTGAACGCCATATCGGCCCGGACCAAGCCCAACAAAAGGCCATGCTGACCGCCCTCGGTTTCGATTCGATCGAGGCATTGATACGGAAAGTCGTACCGAGCGCCATCCTCGAGCGCCATCCGCTGAAGCTTGGCGCACCGCGCAGCGAAGCGGAAACGCTGGCGGCCTTGCGCGAAATCGCCGGCAAGAACCAGCTGTTCAAATCGCATATCGGCATGGGCTATTACAATTGCCATACGCCGACCGTCATCCTGCGCAACCTGCTGGAAAACCCGGCCTGGTATACCGCCTATACGCCCTACCAGCCTGAAATTTCGCAGGGGCGGCTGGAAGCACTGCTCAATTTCCAGACCATGGTGACCGACCTCACCGGCATGGAAATCGCCAATGCTTCCTTGCTGGACGAAGCCACCGCGGCGGCCGAGGCGATGACTTTCTGCCAGCGCCTGTCTAAAAGCAAGAGCAACACCTTTTTCGTTTCGCAAGACTGCTTCCCGCAAACCATCGACGTGCTGCGCACCCGCGCCGCGCCGATCGGGGTCGAGGTAGTAGTAGGCGACCATCTCAAGGACCTGGAGCGGCTCGATTGCTTCGGCGTGCTGCTGCAATATCCGACCCTGAACGGCGAGATCAACGACTACGCGGCTACCGCGCGTCTGGCGCACGACAAGCAGGCGCTGGTGGTGGTTGCGGCCGACCTGCTGGCGCTGACCCTGCTGACGCCGCCTGGCGAATTCGGCGCCGACGTAGTGATCGGCAGCGCCCAGCGCTTCGGCGTGCCGCTCGGCTACGGTGGCCCGCACGCAGCGTATTTCGCCACCCTGGATGCACACAAGCGCGTCATGCCCGGACGCCTGGTCGGGGTCTCGATCGACAGCCGCGGCGAACCGGCTTACCGGCTGGCGATGCAGACCCGCGAGCAGCATATCCGCCGCGAAAAAGCCACCAGCAACGTCTGCACCGCGCAGGTGCTGCTGGCCAATATCGCCAGCATGTATGCGGTCTATCACGGCCCAAGCGGGCTGAAAACGATCGCGCAACGGGTGCACCGGCTGACGGCGATCCTGGCCGAGGGCCTGCGCCAGCTGCATCATGCGGTGCCGACCGCCAGCTTCTTCGACACCATCACCGTGCATACCGGCGGCCATACCCAGGATATCCACGCCGCGGCGCGCAGCCAGTCGGTCAACCTGCGCCTGATCGACGACGGCAGCGTCGGTGTCGCGCTGGACGAAACCAGCACCCGCGCCGATGTCGAAGCGCTGTGGGGCATCTTTGCCGTAGGTAAATCGTTGCCTGCGTTCGACGCGCTGGAAGCCAGCGCCGAGGAAAAAATACCGGCGGCACTGACGCGCAGCAGCGCCTACCTGACGCATCCGGTATTCAACAGCCATCATTCGGAAACCCAGATGCTGCGTTATCTGCGCGCGCTGGCAGACAAGGACCTGGCGCTGGACCGCAGCATGATACCGCTCGGCTCCTGCACCATGAAGCTCAACGCCACCACCGAGATGATCCCGGTGACCTGGCCTGAGTTCGGTTCCCTGCATCCGTTTGCGCCGCTCAACCAGGCCCAGGGCTACCAGCAGCTGGTGGCCGACCTCGAGCAGATGCTGTGCGTCTGCACCGGCTACGATGCCGTATCGCTGCAGCCGAACGCCGGCTCGCAGGGCGAATACGCCGGTTTGCTGGCGATCCGCGCCTACCACCAGAGCCGCGGCGAAGGCCAGCGCAATATCTGCCTGATCCCTAGTTCCGCCCACGGCACCAATCCGGCTACCGCCCACATGGCCGGCATGCAGGTGGTGGTGGTGCAATGCGACGAGCAGGGCAATGTCAACGTCGCCGACCTGCGCGCCAAGGCAGACCAGCACGCCAAGGACCTGGCGGCGCTGATGATTACCTATCCCTCGACCCATGGCGTGTTCGAAGAAGCCATCGGCGAGATCTGCGAAATCGTCCATGCCCACGGCGGCCAGGTATACATCGACGGCGCCAACATGAACGCCATGGTCGGCTTGTGCGCGCCGGGCACTTTCGGCGGCGATGTCTCGCACCTGAACCTGCACAAGACCTTCTGCATTCCGCACGGCGGCGGCGGTCCCGGCGTCGGCCCGATCGGCGTCAAGGCCCACCTGGCGCCGTTCCTGCCAGGCCACCGCATGCTGGAAAACGGCATTGCGCCGGTCTCTGCCGCGCCATGGGGCAGCGCCAGCATCCTGCCTATCACTTGGGCCTACATCACGCTGATGGGCGCGCAAGGCTTGCGCCAGGCGAGCCAGGTGGCGATCCTCAACGCCAACTACATCATGCACCGGCTGGCGCCGCACTATCCGGTCCTGTACAGCGGCAGCGACGGACTGGTCGCGCACGAAGGCATCATCGACCTGCGTCCGCTCAAGGACAAGACCGGGATCACGGTGGAAGACGTCGCCAAGCGCCTGATCGACTATGGCTTCCATGCGCCTACCATGTCGTTCCCGGTAGCCGGCACGCTGATGATAGAGCCGACCGAAAGCGAATCCAAGCAAGAGCTGGACCGCTTCTGCGACGCCATGATCGCGATCCGCGAAGAGATCAGGGCGGTCGAGAACGGCGATATCAAGGCCGAGCAGACGGCGTTGCGCCATGCGCCGCACACCAGCCAGGACCTGACTGACGAATGGTCGCGCGCGTATTCGCGCGAACAGGCGGTGTTCCCGCTGAAATCGCTGCGCCAGGACAAGTACTGGCCGCCGGTAGGGCGGATCGATAATGTCTATGGCGATCGCAACCTGGTCTGTTCCTGTCCGCCCATGTTGGATTACGAATAGGGTGCGTACACCGTAGGGTGGGCACTTGTGCCCACGCGGATATGGATGAGGCGACCACCGCGTGGGCAAAAAACCTGCCCACCCTGCAACTGATAAAAGGAAATTTTTCATGAGTGACACCAGCAACGCCGCGGCAGCGGCGCGTACACCGCTATACCAGCTGCACCTGGAGCTCGGCGCCAAGATGGTGCCGTTTGCAGGCTACGACATGCCGTTGCAGTATCCGACCGGCATTCTCAAGGAACATAACCACACCCGCAGCCAGGCCGGCCTGTTCGACGTTTCGCACATGGGGCAGTTGCGCCTGAGCGGCGCCGGCGCCGCAGCCGCGCTGGAATCGCTGGTGCCGGTCGACATCGTCGACCTGCCTGTGAACCGCCAGCGCTATGCGGTATTCACCAATCCGCAAGGCGGCATCCTGGACGACCTGATGGTCGCCAATGCCGGCGATCACCTGTTCCTGGTGGTCAACGCAGCTTGCAAGCAGCAGGACACCGAGCACTTGCGCAAGCACCTGTCCGGCCATTGCCAGATCGAAGAACTGAGCGACCGTTCCTTGCTGGCCTTGCAAGGGCCGGCCGCCGCCGCGGTCATGGCGCGCCTGGCCCCGGACACGGCGCAGATGGTGTTCATGCAGACCGCCAAAGTCACGCTGGCCGGCAGCGAATGCTTCATCAGCCGTTCCGGTTATACCGGCGAAGACGGCTTTGAAATTTCAGTGCCGAATGCCGGCGCCGAAGCCCTGGCGCGGCTGCTGCTGGCGCAGCCTGAGGTAGCGCCGATCGGCCTCGGTGCGCGCGATTCGCTGCGGCTGGAAGCCGGACTGTGCCTGTATGGCCATGACATGGACGGCAGCACCACGCCGGTCGAAGCCAGCCTGGGCTGGGCTTTGTCGAAGGCGCGCCGTGCCGGCGGCGTCCGTGCCGGCGGTTATCCGGGCGCGGAACTGATCCAGCGCCAGCTTGAACAGGGCGTCGGCCGCAAACGGGTCGGCCTGCTGCTCAAGGATCGCATGCCGGCGCGCGAAGGCGCCGAGCTGGTCGACGCCGACGGCAAGCAGGTGGGCAAGATCACCAGCGGCGGTTTCGGCCCGACGGTGGGCGGCCCGGTGGCGCTGGGATATGTCGACAGCGCCCATGCGCAGGTCGGCACGCTGTTGCAGGCTGTAGTACGCGGCAAGGCGGTGCCTATCGAAGTGGCCAAGACGCCGTTTACCCCGACCCGCTATTTCCGCGGCTGAAGCCCGGGTGCAGGCGCCAGGCCTGGCGCCTGCAAAATAAAGGGCGCTTGGTTCCAATTGAGGCCCCTCGGTCTCAGTTGGGAGCGTTTTGCTGTTTTGCGTTGACCTGGTAACCATCGTTCAGGGTCTGCAGGAAAGCCACCATATCCTTGATCTCGGCATCATTGAGCGCGGGCGCGGAGCCGTGTTTGCGGTCGAACGGAGCATCCACCACATCGACATTCTTCTTGTAGCGCGGCGGCAGGTCGTCGTATTTGTCGATGCCGCCGTCCGGTTTTTTCGGATACCACTTGCCGGGATCGGTCTCGCGTTCCACGTAAAAATGCAGCAGGTCTTCCAGGTTCTTGAACACGCCGTTGTGGAACAACGCACCGCGCGTGGCGCTGTTGCGCAGCGTCGGCGTCTTGAACAGGCCGCAATAGGCGGCGTGTTTCCTGTAGTCGCCGCGCATCGGTCCGCATAAGCCCAGGTCGTAGTGATCGGCGTCGCGATTGGCCAGCAACTCCTTGTTGCGCGGTCCGGCCAGCGCCTCGAACTGGTAATCGGTGAAGGCCGGCGGGAACATGCCGTCACGCGACGGCTTGTCGATATGGCAGGACGAACAGTTGCCTTTCTGCTGATCTTCGAACAGCTTGAGGCCGCGTGTTTCCGCGGCAGTGAGGGCGGCCCGGCCAGCCAGGTAATAGTCATACTTGCTGTCATACGGATGAAAGCTCGGATCTTCCAGCTGGAAGCGCGCCAGCGCGAACAAGGCTTCGCTCAGCGCCAGGTCAGGATTGCTGAACACGTTGGCGCCGAATAGCTGGCGCAATGCGTCCGCATATGGAGCGCTGCGCAGCTTGCCGAGCAGGGCCGCGGAACTCTTGTTGTCCATTTCATTGGGATCGAGGAAAGGTCCCTGGGCCTGGTTCTGCAAGGTGTCGGCGCGGCCGTCCCAATCCAGTCCGCCCATCGGCACATGAGCCTCCGCCGCCAGCAGCGCAGCCGAGGCTTGCGTATTTTTGGCGACCGCGGCGACTTTGACGTCGGCAGCCACGGCAGGAGGCGCCGCCGCTGCGTCGCTGTCCGGTACGGAACTGTTGGGGCCGATGGTGAACACTGGCGTATGTTCCAGGTAACGCAAGGAAGGCACTGCACGCAAGCCCTGGCGATCCAGTGCCGGGCCGCCAAGCTGGACCGCCAGGTTATTCGGCGGCGCGTAGGCATGATCGGGACTGTGGCACGATGCGCAAGCCAGCTTGCCCGAGCCGGATAACGACGGATCGAAGAAAATCTTCTTGCCCAGTTGCGCCACCGCACTCAAGCCGGGCTCCTTGGAAGGCGAGGAGGTAACGGCGGTGGCCGGCGCCGTTGCTACAGGAGACGACGGCGCATGGCGATCGCAGCCGGCCAATGCCAGCAGCAGGCCCGGTACGGCAAATAATAAAATGGAAGTACGTTTCATCGAGATCACGGTTAACGACGCCGTGCCTGCGTCGTCATGAAAAAAAAGGCGGCGAGGCCGTGCACATTGCGCGGCCTCGCCGGAAAACCCGCCAAACGGGATTAGCTTGACTGGCCGGTACTCGGATCAAGGTTCAGCTTGGGTGTCTTGCCGCCGTTGCTGAAGTCGAACATGTTCTGGATCGAACCGGAAATGGCATCGAACGAGCCCTGGCCGATGCGCTGGCCGTTCAGCCAGTTGTCTTCGACAAAGCGCAGGATGGAAGACTGGTCGGTCAGCGTATGGTCGACGAAATTGCTCTTGGCGTAAGGCGACACTACCAGCAGCGGCAGGCGTGGACCAAAACCGCAGCGGCCCTGCACCGGCGTGCCGTTGACGCCATTCAGCGGCGTGCCGCTGCCGCAAGTGCTGGCGCCGTTCAAGGTGTCGGCGGTAGTGCTCGAACCGTTGACTATCTTGGCCACATGGTCGTACCAGCCGTCGGAATCGTCGTAAGCCATGATCACCACGGTATTTTTCCAGTCATCCTGCTGCTGCAGGAAATTGACCACCTTGGTGACGAACGCTTGTTCGTCCAGCGGGTTCGAATAACCTGCGTGGCCATCCTGGTAACCCTGGGCCTTGAGGAAACTGACCGAAGGGAAATTGCCGGCGCTGACTGCCGCGAAGAAATCGTTGGTGTCGTACTGATGGTTGGCGCCGCCGTCCTGGCTGGAGCCGATCGCCGTCACCGAACTGGGGCGCGTGTGCTTTGGGTTAGCGGTAGAGGCGTAGTACTGGAACGGCTGGTGATGCGGAATGTAGTCAGCGGTATAACCGCCCAGCACGGCCGAATAGGTACTGCGGGCGCAGCCGGTGGTGCCGTTGGGGTTGCTGGCGGTAAGGTCGAAGCCGCCTTCGAACCAGCCCCAGCTGACGTTCTGGGCGTTGAGCAGGTCGCCGATGTTCTTGCCGGTCATGGTGGCGGTGCTGGTAGCCGACGAGCAGGTATCGGCGGACGGGTCGATATCGCTGATCATGGTCTTGCCGCCCTGGCCGTCGGCTACCAGGGCTGAGCTGTTGCTGCCGACCACCTGGGTCACGCCGTTGGTCTGGCCCGAGATCAGGTTCAATGCGCCTGGCGTCGACGGCCCGAACACGGTGTCGAAGGAATTGTCGTTCATGGCGAAATGCTGGGCGTAGTTCCACAGCGCGGTAACGGTATTGCCGTCGTAGTAACCCATTACCAGGCCTTTGGTAAAGAAAGGTCCGGTGCCGGTGCCGCTGGAAGCGGTGCCGGTATTTTTCGGAAACAGGTCCATGGCGCCGCCGTTGTAGGCGCTTTGCTCCGCGGTATAACCGTGGTTCTGGTCGGCGGTCAGAGCCTGCGAACGATCGAGGCGGAACGGGTTGGCCGCGCCGGTGCCGTTGGCGGTGTTGGTCGAATTCGGGTTGGCGGTCAACAACGCCGGCGTCAATCCTGTCACGGCTGGCGTACCGGCAGCTGCGGTGAATGCAGGTTCGCCGCTGGGATTGGTGGCGTTAGGGTAGGTGCCGAAATAATGGTCGAATGAATTGTTTTCGCCAAAAATCACTACGACGTGTTTGATCGGGGTGGCCGTGGCGAGCGCATCCTGTGCGCTGACAACCGGCGCCGGCGTGCCGGGCGTGGCGGTCGATGCCAAGTTGTTGTCGGAGCCGCTGCAAGCCGCCAACCCGGCCAGCAGCAAGGCGGCAGGGATGGCTTTTATCATATTCTTTTTCATGCTTTCCTCAGGTGGACGTTGGGTATTGCTACATAACCGCGAGCGACGATAGCGCAGAGATATTTCATGTACATGACACGGAGCGGCAGCCTGGATCAGCTTGGCTTGCGATTTGCGGGACCGGAGGATTTGCGGGGAATATGAATTTTGGCGCGAGCGCTCGGCAATGCAGCGCAGGGCAATGCTGCCGCCGTTGTCGCTGGTGACGGATTGTCAACGTCATGATCACCGACAGTCGATTTCCGGGCTCGCTGGCGGTCACAAATTGTTACACTATTCCCACTGGAATTTGACGAAATCGCAAGTCGATAACGAGAAAAAAGCCCGCGTTCCGGCGGGCTTTCAGGATGGTATTTTGCCCGTCAAAGACAGGATTCAATACAACGGCATGCCGGCCGCATAAGCCGACTTGAAAGACTGCCAGTCCAGGTTCACCTGCTCGGCGTAGCTGAAGGCAAAGCTGGCGATTTCGGCCTGCAGCCCGCTTTTGCTGGTCACGGCGCTGGTGATCTCGGCTTCGATGCTGAACGGCACCACCGAACTGTCGTAGTCGTTGTCGGCCAATGCATGCGCGCTGGCCAGCGCCTGCCCGACATACGTCATCGCCGTGTTGAACTTGCTGCTGCTGGAAAGCTGGGTGTAGTCGAAATCCTCTTCGAACGGCGATTTTTCATGTGCATAGAACGGCAAGCCGTTGATGCTGGTGTAGCCGGTCAGCACGTCGGCATTGATCAGTTGCGCCTTGCCGGTGCGGCCGACCCGGTTGCCTTCGTTGTTGGCATAGTCGGCGGCCGGCAGTTTTCCGGCGTTGACTATGGCGACATTGCTGGCGGCTTCCTGTTTCAGTTCCAGGATGACGTCGTCCGAGGTCGAACTGGATGGCCCTTCGAGCAGCGCGTAATAACGCAGGCGGCCCAGGCTGCCGGTGCCTGAACCGAACTTCTGGTGCACATCCTTGACGGTGTAATAGCTGGCCGCATATTGCTTGCCGGCGGAGATGGTCTGCACATACGTACCGACCGCAGCCGCCACGGCGTTGTAAGTGGCGCTGCTGACCGCGGCCAGCTTGGCGCTATCCTGGAATACGCGCTTGCCGTTGCTGACAGTCGTATATTTGGACAGCAGGTCGGAACGCTTGTCGCCGGCGGAGCTGCTGATGGCCGATTTCACCACGCTGCTGGTGTTGCTGCCGGTGAGCTGGAAACTTTTCTCGTTGTTGTTGCCGCTGACGCTGCTCAGCTGGCTCAGGTAGGCGGCGACGAAAGTGTTGATGGCAGTTGTGATGTCGCTGTCCTTCAAGCCGTTTTCGCGGCCGGCCAGCACGATGCTGGTGGCGGTGCGGCGCAGGTCCCATACGTATTGCCCGAGATAACCTTCATCGAAATCGTTGACGCCGAACACCGCCTTGCCGCCGCTGTCCTGGAACGCGCCGAAATTCGCCAGGTGGGTGTCGCCGCCCAGCCAGGTATAAGCGGTCGAAGCGCTGGTGTAGGCAGACGCAGGCAGCGTCGCCATGTCGCGGTAAAAAATGTCGGCGGTGCCGCGGTAGAACAGGAACGCGCTGCTGTCCATGGTTTCCATCTTGGTCGCCAGGTCGGCGCTGTCAGCCGCTGCGTAGGGATGGTTGTAGTTATAGATGTCGGTCACTACCCAGGCCGGCCGCGAGCTGGCGGCAAAGACGCTGGACGATGCAAGGCACAGGATTATCGCAAGACGGGGAATTTTTTTTTGCATTTCTAGGCTCCGTGGCTAGTCTCTCCAGCCGAAAGGCTTCCGGCCGGCCGTACGTATCAAGTTATACCAAGCGCGGATTGTGCACAGCATATATGACAGCTTGAAGACACAGCCTGTCTGGCGTGGACGGTCCGGATTGCGCTTATCTGAATTCCAACTATGGAGAGAAGGTTTTATTCGTTCTTTTTGTTTTGCCTTCTTATTAAGCTCGGGCTGAGCGCTGCTTGCAGCTTGAACAGGGTAATCCATTCCATCGGGAAGACAATATGAGCGATAACAAGTCTCGCAACAATAATAACCGGGCCGGCCAGCGCCGCCGCCTGCTACAGGCCGGCATAGGCATGGCTGCGGTTGCGGCTTTTACGCCTTTTGCCGTACGCGCGGCGCAACGTGAACTGCGCGTCGGCTACCAGAAAGGCTTGCTGAGCCTGCTGAAAAGGCGCGGCACGCTGGAGCAGCGCCTGGCGCCGCTGGGCGTGACGGTCAAATGGATAGAGTTCAGCGCCGGGCCGGTGCAGCTGGAGGCGTTGAATGTCGGTTCCATCGATTTCGGCGATGTCGGCGAAGCGCCGCCGATTTTCGCCCAGGCCAACGGCACGCCGATTGTCTATGTCGCGGCGACCGTGCCGCGGCCGGCGGTGGAGGCGGTGCTGGTCCCGGCAACTTCGGCGGTCAGGACAGTTGCCGACCTGAAGGGCAAAAAGATCGCCCTGAACAAGGGCTCGAACGTCCACTATTTCCTGGTCAAGCTGCTGCAGAAGAACGGCTTGAACCATAGCGACGTCAACCTGGTGTGGCTGGCGCCGGCCGATGCCCGCGCTGCGTTCGAGAAGGGCGTGGTCGACGCCTGGGTGATCTGGGAGCCGTTCCTTGCGGCCGCCGAACAGACCCTGGCGGCGCGCATCCTGGCCGACGCCAGCGGTGTCGTCAAGAACCGGGCTTATTATTTTTCATCAAAGGATTACGCGCAGAAGAATGGCGATGTCCTGAGCATCGCCGTTGAAGAGCTCAACAAGATCGACATCTGGGGCAAAGCCAACCGCAATGAGCTGGCGGCGGAACTGTCGGCGGTGTGGGGCTTGCCGAAGCCCGTGGTCGATGTCCTGGTGGCTCGTTCTTCGTTTGGCACTGAGCCGATCAGCAGGTCGATATTGGCGGAACAGCAGGTCATCGCCGACACTTTCTTCGAGCTGAAGCTGATTCCCCGGCAGATCGACGTGCGCGACGCCGCGCCCGCGGCTCTGGGCCGGTCATAGGCCGCGGACAGGCAACAGACGACGCGCATATGAGATTAGCAAACTAGCTTATGCGTTTTTCGTCATAAAAATTCGTAGTCAATTTTTCCGCCTGCCGACAAAATGAGCAGGCATTCAAGGATTCAGGATTCGCATCTTCTTCGCTGCAATAGTGATTTCGCCGTTTTTAACAATGAGCATCTGCACGCATGAGTAGCCGCAATTTTTCCGAACAGCAGGCGCTGACCGACAGTTCCGGCCTGGGCCTGGAGCTGGTGGTTTCCGCCTTGCGCACATCGCGCGAAGTGACCAACAAGATCCGGCACCGCGGCGATATCCGCGAACTGCCGTCGCGCCAGGCGTTGGCGGAAGTTCTGCAAGGCCTGTCTGCCGCGCTGTTTCCGACCCACTACGGCCGCACCGATCTGAACGACGAAACCATCGACCATTTTGTCGGCAACACCCTCGGTTTTACCTTGAATATCCTGGCGGAGCAGGTCCGCCGGGCTTGCTGTTCGTGCTCGAAGAAAGCACGCCGGAAGCCGACCTCAACCGCCAGGCGCTCGCCGTCACCCGGCAGTTCGCGGCAGGCCTGCCGGCCATCCGCGACCTGCTGGCGAGCGACATCCAGGCTGCCTACAGCGGCGATCCTGCCGCCACCAGCATTTCCGAAATCCTGCTGTGTTATCCCGGCACCACGGCCATCATCTACCATCGCCTGGCGCACGCCCTGCATGGCCTGGGCGCGCCGTTGCTGGCGCGCCTGATCGCTGACATCGCCCATTCGGCGACCGGCATAGACATTCATCCGGCGGCGCAGATCGGCGCCAGTTTTTTCATCGACCACGGCACCGGCGTGGTGATCGGCGAGACCACCATCATCGGCCAGCGGGTGCGCCTGTACCAGGCCGTGACGCTGGGCGCCAAACGTTTTCCCGCCGATCAAGACGGCGCCCTGATCAAGGGCAACGAACGCCATCCTATCGTCGAAGACGATGTTGTCATCTATGCCGGCGCCACCGTCCTCGGCCGCGTCACCATCGGCAAGGGGTCGACCATAGGCGGCAATGTCTGGCTGACCCGTAGCGTACCGCCCGGCAGCAACATTTCGCAGGCGCAGATGCGCGACGACTGAATCTCCACCCCTCAACCTTCGATCACAGGAAATGTAAATGGCCAGCAAACCAGAAGTGAATACCGCCCTTGGCGATGTAGCAGCACGCCAACTTGCGATTGCGACGCGCACCGTACCGCAGATGTCGTCCATCACGCCGCGCTGGCTGACGCACCTGCTGCAATGGGTGCCGGTGGAATCCGGCATCTATCGCCTGAACAAGGTAAAAGACGCCTCCAGCGTCGAGGTCGACTGTTCCGGCCGCGATGAGCGCGAGCTGCCGCAGACCTTCGTCGACTACATCGAGAATCCGCGCGAATACATGCTGAGCGCGGTCAATACCGTGCTCGACGTGCATACCCGGGTATCCGACCTGTACAGCAAGCCGTATAACCAGATCGCCGAGCAGCTGCGCCTGATCATAGAAACCATCAAGGAACGCCAGGAAAGCGAACTGATCAACAACAAGGAATACGGGCTGCTGCACAGCATTGTCGCCTCGCAGCGGATCAAGACCCGCAGCGGCGCGCCGACTCCCGACGACCTCGACGAGCTGCTGGTCAAGGTATGGAAAGAACCCGGTTTTTTCCTCGCCCATCCGGTGACGATCGCCGCCTTCGGCCGTGAATGCACGCGGCGCGGCGTGCCGCCGCCGACGGTATCGCTGTTCGGCTCGCAATTCATCACCTGGCGCGGCATACCCCTGATCCCCAGCGACAAGATCCTGATCGAGAAGGGCAAGTCGAAGATCATCCTGATACGCACGGGCGAAAGCCGCCAGGGCGTGGTCGGCCTGTATCAGCCGGACCTGCCGGGCGAGCAGAGCCCAGGCTTGTCGGTGCGTTTCATGGGCATCAACCATAAAGCGATCGCTTCCTACCTGGTTTCGCTGTATTGCTCGCTGGCGGTGCTGACCGACGACGCCATCGCCGTCCTCGAAGACGTGGAAGTGGGCAAGTACCATGAGTACAAGTGATTTCTCCGGAAACGGCTTGCCCGACGTTGCCGCATTGGCGCAACTGGCGAACCAGTTTTTCACGGCATTGCCATCGGCTAGCCAGGGACAGGCCGGCAGCGGCTTGCCGGCTGGTTTGTCGCATCTCAATGCGGCGCCGCCGAGCGTTCCAGGCGGCGCCTCTGCCTTAGGCGGCGGGCTGGGATTTTCTCCCGGAGGAAGTTCGAACGCAGCGGCGGGCGTGCCGACTTCGTTGAGCGGCGACCTGCCGCTGAGCGGCGCTTCGCCGGCAGCATTCGGCTTGCCCGGCGAAGCCGAGCTGAAAGCCCTGCTGGCAGCGCCGGCCAGTAGCCAGTCGCAGCCGCCGGCGACAGTCGGACCAGGCAGCGGCGCTGCGTATTATTTCCTCGACTTCGCCAAGCCATATCCTGCCGGCCTCAAGGTTCCCGGCCTGGCAACCGACAGCTTGCATGCCGGCAGCGTGCCGGCGGCGCCAGCGCCGTTTGACATCAACCTGGTGCGGCGCGATTTCCCGATCCTGCAGGATCGCGTCAACGGCAAGCAGCTGGTCTGGCTGGACAATGCCGCGACCACGCACAAGCCGCAATCGGTGATCGACCGCCTGGCGTATTTCTACGCGCACGAAAATTCGAATATCCACCGCGCCGCCCACGAACTGGCGGCACGCGCCACCGATGCTTACGAAGGCGCGCGCGAGAAAGTGCGCGGTTTCCTCAATGCGCGTTCTGCCAACGAATGCGTGTTCGTGCGCGGCACCACTGAAGCCATCAACCTGGTGGCGCAAAGCTGGGGCAGGGCGAATATCGGGCGCGACGATGAAATCATCGTCAGCCATCTGGAGCATCACGCCAACATCGTTCCGTGGCAGATGCTATGTGCGGAAAAGGGCGCCCGCCTGCGCGTGATCCCGGTGGACGACGACGGCCAGCTGCAGCTGGAGGAATATGCCAAGCTGCTGGGGCCGAAGACCAGGCTGGTGGCGTTTACCCAGATATCCAACGCTCTCGGCACTGTCACCCCGGCCAGGCAGATCATCGAAATGGCGCATGGCGCCGGCGCCAAGGTCCTGCTGGACGGTGCTCAGTCGGTATCCCATCTGCGCGCCGATGTGCAGGCGCTGGATTGCGACTGGTTCGTGTTTTCCGGCCACAAGGTATTTGCACCGACCGGCATCGGCGTGTTGTACGGCAAGGAAGCGCTGCTGAACGAGATGCCGCCGTGGCAAGGCGGCGGCAACATGATCCGCGACGTTACTTTCGATTCGACCCAGTACCACGACGCTCCCGGACGTTTCGAAGCCGGCACCGGCAATATCGCCGACGCGGTCGGCCTGGGAGCGGCTATCGATTATGTCAACCGGATAGGCATCGAGAATATCGGCGCTTATGAGCATCAGCTGCTGCTGTATGCGACGCACCGGCTCAAGCAGATTCCCGGCCTGCGATTGATAGGGACGGCGCAGGACAAGGCCGCGGTGCTGTCTTTCGTGCTGGAAGGTTATAAGACCGAAGAAGTCGGCGCGGCGCTGAACCGGGAAGGAATTGCGGTGCGTTCGGGCCATCATTGCGCGCAGCCGATCTTGCGGCGCTTCGGACTGGAAAGCACGGTGCGGCCGTCGCTGGCGTTTTATAACAACTGCGTCGACGTTGATGCGTTGATTGCGGTGCTGGCGCGCCTGAAAGGCGGGCGCAGCAGTTTCTGACAGACGCTGGATTGCTGCACCCATGAGCCGGCAAGGAAAAATCCCTTGCCGGCTTTTTATTTGCTCGAAAATGTTCGAGTACATTTGCGCAGATGCCGGTTGCGATAGCAATCAGTCGCTAAAAACAACAGTTGCATTGGCGTGCCAGAGCCGTACCAAAAACTAAAATGCAGGCTGTAAATCTTGACAGATTATTGAACCTTATCGGTCACCGCGTTTCCAATTCCTGCAAAACGCCGGCATCGATCCGTTCCGCTCTATGTGCCGCCGTTTCTTTTCGACTGCTCCCCGCGAAATTACTTGTCCGCCGAAGTCTGCGCGGCTAACCGAATCCCTTCGTTCGCGAATTTAAAAAACAAAAAAGATCAACGTACCATCAAAAATTTTGCTTAGAACCTGTCACTTTTGATAGGTTGCTTTGTAGAAATGGAGTGCGTATTGTCGACAGGCAATAGAAGAAAATCCCTCACCAAAAACAGGCGCTTGCTTCGCTGGTTTGTCGTTTTTTTCCGACGAATAATCGAGGGCATGAACTTGCTCGAGGGCGGATGATGTCAACCAATTCTCTTTAGAAAGGTTTTTCAATCATGAGCGAAACTGTCTATCAACAAGTGCAGCTGCAAATCACCAATGCCCAGGCCGGCCAGAATATCTGGATCGATTTGCAGAAAGTGACCGAACCGGTGGCTTGGAGCACCGGCCCGGCTTTCGACGGTTCAGGCGGCATCAATATCACGGTGCCTGGCTCCAGCAGCGCCTTGCCGCTGAATTCCTTCATCATCACCGCCTCTTCGGTAAAAGTCTCGACCGTTTCTTCCGGCGGCGGTGGCGGCGGCGCCTTGTCTTTCAATGTCACGCTGTATCTGGTGGCGCAGCCGGGCATCCAGAATTTCAGCCTGCGCTCGCTGTCCGATCCTGGCGTGACGGTGCAAGCCCAGGTTGGTTTTGCCCAACCGCAAGCGGTCAACCAAACCTTCTCGCAATTCCCTTGGGGTAAATAACAACCCTGGCGTTGCCGATGGTCCGCAGTATCGCTGCGCGGCCGGGTTCCGCATTCATGCGGAACCCGGCCGACTTAAAGGAGATTGGCTATGGAATACACCATTTCATTCAGTTTCACCACGGAGAGCGGCACCGACACGCTGTCGGCGCAGCTCACCATCACGGACAAGAACACGATTTCGCTGGACACCAACCAGCCAATCCAGATCAGTCCGGTATGGAGCGCCACGCCGCCCTTGACGGCCGTCAGCTTTGCACAAAAATCGCTGGCGCTGACAGCGGCGCAAAACACCAGCGGCAACCCGCAGTCGATCAAGGTCACGCTGCCGATCAATGCTGTGGGCAACAGCTTGTCCGGCAAGTTCGAGTCGGCCGGCGTCATTGTCAATGCCCAATACCAGTTCCTTGGCTACTCGAATTCAGGCCGCATCAACGTAGGCGATTTCACGATTCCGTTTCCAAACTGATTTCCGACCGATGTGCAACTGATGGCGGCTGCTATGGATGCTAAAGAGAAAAACAATGTCAAGGACGCGGTTGTCGCGGGCGCAGGCCCGTCCAACCCGAAACCGGCGCCTGGGCCAGGGCCGGCAGCACCCGCGCCCGCGCCGACGATAAGCGCGGCCCAGATGATCAGCAACGACCGCAAGACGCTGCCCGAGCAGGCGCGCCAGTACCTGGGCGCGCATCTGCTTGCCAATCCCAGCCATGCGCTGAATGAACAACTTTTTCGCAGCTGCCATTCATTCAAGCCGATCACACTGACCTTCACCAACCTGCGCGCCAACAGCAAGGCGTTCCTGTCGCTGCAGCCCGGCCAGGAGGCCATCTGGAGCGACGGCGGCGAAAGCGAAAGGCTGGTCGGCCTGAGTTTTTCCAGCCGTGTCGATCCGGTTATCTATGTCCGCAATTTCCTGATCAACGCGCGTGAAATGTATCTGCAGACATACAAGGATTGCAATGAGATACAGGTCAACCTGTACCTGCGCACCGACCAGCACGGCGTCAAGGGCAAGGTAGACCTGCCGCCCGGCGCCAGCGTTACCCTGCAGTCGAGCAACGACCGCAGCACCGTCATTGGCCTGAGTTCCTTTGCCATCGACCTGGAATGATACTTACCTGTGAAAGGCCGTCATGATTACTGCACTGCCAGTTGAACCGATTGAGCCTGCCGCGGCCACCGTGCCCGATGTGGCAGTATCGATTCCAGAATCGCTCCCTTTACTGCCGGTGGTATTGCAATTCCAGAATGTCGCCGCCAACTCAAACCTCAACTTTACCTTCACTACCGCCGGCGCGTACTGGTCGCTAGGCGCGATGTCGGGCGACAGCCTGGGTTTTTCGTATAACGTCACGCCGCAAAGCGCCGAAAGCGAATCGTGCATCCAGCAGATCGAATTCAACAATGCGGTGCTGTCGATCCGCACCGGAGCTATAGACCAGGCCAGCAGCGGTTTTACCTTGACGCTGTTCTTGCAGGTACGTCCGGGCGTCGACTATCTGCAAGGATACTGCACGCTCAACAACGAGGCTGTGGTCACCGCGAAGATCGGCGCCCAAAGCCCGGTACAGTGGCGTAACGGCCGCATCAGCGCGGTGTTGGTCGGTTCGGAAAACATTTACCGCAACATCAGCTTCACCGTCCGAGGCGCTTATGTCGGCAACAAGATCGATGTGATCCTGACCACCAAGAAGGGCCTGGGCAAGGTCAGCTGGTCGCTGGGACCGCCGTTTGCCGAGGCCAGCGGAGTCCAGCTGGCCAGCATGCTGGGGACGATTCCGCTAGCGTCCATGTCGTACGGCCTCAACACGCTTTCGTTCATCACTTCGATGATGGCCGACGACAGCGCCAGCAGGAACGCGGGCAGTTCGCTGGAGTTTTACCTGAACGCCTATATCGTCTACGCTGCCAGCGACCTGAATTACGTTTACCTGAAGACTACCTGCAACAGCGATATTACGGTATATGCCCAGATCGGCAACCGTCAGCCGCAGATCGTCAGTCAGTCCGATACCGTGTTTACCTTGTAGCGATGAGCCAGCCAAACAGCGATGGCGGACAGGTCCTGCGCAGCGTCAGCGAGTCGCTGCGGCGGCTGATCCGCCACCATATTCCCGAGCTGCAGGCAGAATCGGCGGTGGTGTTCGATTCGCCGGGCGAGATCGACAGCCAGGATGAAACCAGGCTGTCGCTCTACCTGTACCAGACCGAACTTAATCCCTACCTGCGCAACCTGGCGCCCAGCCTGACCCGACAGGCCGGGGCAGAGCGGCAGCCGACCGCGCTGAAGCTGACGCCCGCCCCGCTGGTGGTCGACCTGCTGTACCTGATGGTGCCGTACGCCAGGTCGGCTGAACTGGAGCTGGTGCTGGTGGACCAGCTGGTGCGGCTGTTCCATGACGTCGCCCAGCTGTCCGGGGAATGGCTGGATCCGGTGCTGAAACGGAGCGGCAACGACAACATCGCCATCGTGCCGGATTCCGGTTCCATCGATACCTTGCGCAATATCTGGGCCGGTTTTCCCAACAAGACTTACAAGTTGACCAAGCTGTACACGCTATCGCCGGTGCGGATTCCCTCTGGCCTGGACCTGCAGGCGGACATGGTGACCCAGGTCGATCCAGCCTACCTGGAACTGCCATGAAGCTGAGCGCCGTAGTGCAGCTGATCGACGGCTTCAGCCAGGCGCCTGCGGTCGGGTTCCAGCCGCGCTTCCTGCTGAACCAGAAGCCGTTCATGCCGCTCGCCAAGCCACAGGCGTTTTATGCGTTCAGCGACCTCGACGACGGCGATTACCGGCTTACCGCCCTGGCGCCGCAGTTCTTTGCGCAAGAGGTGGCGTTCCAGGTGCCGCTGCGCTTGCCGTTGGCTGCCGCCATCGTTCCTTGCTACCTGGCGCCCAGTCCGCTGTATCCCTACCCGCCGGGGACCACGCTGATCCGCGGCCAGGTGCTGCAGGCCGGAACCAAGTCGCCGCTGGCCGGCGTCAGTATCAGCGCCAGTTATCCGAACTGGCAGGGAAACCCGAAGGGCGCTGCCACGCTGAGTTCGGATTACGGCAAATACGATGGCCGCTATGCGCTGGCCCTGGGCGGCAAGCTGGCTCCGGACACGCAAGTAGTGCTGAGTTTTAGCAAGGCTGGTTATGCAAGCGTAGAAAAGAAGTTGCTGCTGCAACCCGCAACCACGCAGTTTGTGGACATTGAAATGCGTTAATTGTTAAGAAGGAATCATCTTGGCAACCACCTATCGTCATCCCGGCATTTACATCGAAGAAGTGCCGAGCGCCCGCAACATCCAGGGCGCATCGACCTCGACTGCAGCCTTCGTCGGCGTCACCGAGTTCGGCCCGTTCGCGCAACCGACCCTGATCACCAGCTGGAACGCCTACCAGCGCCAGTTCGGCGGACTGGTCTGGTTCGGCATGGTGTCCTGGGCAGTGTTCGAATTCTTCAACGAGGGCGGCACCGCCTGCTACGTGGTGCGGGCCGTCGATAGCAAAGGCAACGGCAAGGCAGCTACCGGATCGGCCAGCGGCATCAAGATGACCGCGGTCACACCCGGCACCTGGGCCAATATCCTGAATTTTGCGGTCAGCAACGCCAGCGGTCCTGACAGCGCGGTTTCCCTGGTATTCAATCTGAGCGTGGTGGTCGATCCGGCGGCGCTCAAGGCCCTGCCTGCAGGGTCGTCCGGCGCCACCTTGCAAGCCTATGTGGCGCAGAACAACCTGCAGCCGACCGCGATCGGCGGCAAGGCGTATTACGTGCTCGAGTCGTTCAACGGCTACACCGCAGCCAGCATGGGCGCAGGCGGCGCACTGGCGAACGCGGTCAACACTACCTCGATGTTTGTGCGGGCGGAGACCAGCGGCACCACGCGCCCGCCCAACAGCGGCAAGAGCGCGACGCCGCTGGCAGGGGGCGCCGCCGCCACCTGGGATTTCGAGAGCGCCACCACTACGCTCAGCACGGTGCAAGGCATCAGCCTGCTGGCCATCCCGGATACGGTCAACGCTGCCGACGCCAGCGGCAATCCGAGCCAGGCCTCGCAAGCTACCAGCATCAACGGCGGGCTGCTGTTCTGCGAAGCTGCGCAGAACCTGTTCTATGTCAGCGATCCGCCGTTCGGCCTGGATGTCCAGGGCATCGGCAATTTCAAGTCGGGCAGCGCGACCTCGCCGGCGCTCAATTCCAGCTATGGCGCCATCTACTATCCGTGGGTATGGATCTACAACCCGATCGCCGGCGCCAATGTGCCGATGCCGCCGTCCGGTCCTTCGCTCGGCCGTTACGCCTATACCGACAACAATGTCGGTGTCTGGAAATCGCCGGCCGGGGTCAACGATGGCGCGCTGCTAAGCGTGGTGCAGCTGCAGACCCAGCTCACCGATTCGGACCAGGACATCCTGAATCCGAACGGCATCAACGCGGTCCGCAATTTCCTCAATTACGGCAACGTGATCTGGGGCGCCCGCACGCTGGCTGCGAACGGCAGCGAATGGACTTATGTCAGCGTCAGGCGCCTGTTCATCTATGTCGAGCAAAGCCTGAAGCAGAGCTTGCAATGGGTGGTGTTCGAACCCAACGACCAGCAGACCTGGGCCTCGGTGACGCGCGACATCAGTGCTTTCCTGACCACCTTGTGGCAGTCCGGCGGCCTGTTCGGCGCCAGTGCGGCGGAGGCGTTCTTCGTGACTTGCGACGCTTCGAACAATCCGCCCGAGACACGTTCGCTGGGGCAGCTGTATATCGATGTCGGCCTGGCTCCGGTGTTTCCTGCCGAGTTCGTCATCATCCGCATGACGCAGAAAATCGCTGGCCCGGATTCCGGTTCATAACGGAAATGGGGAAACGGACCTGCCTCTTTCCAAACCAATTTGACTGCGGAGAATCACGATGGCCACACAACTAACCAATCCCTACCGCGGTTTCCGCTTCCAGGTGGAGATCTCGGGCATCCAGGTCGCGGCGTTTTCGGAAGCCACGATCCCGGACAGCACGGTCGAGACGGTCGAGTACCGGGAGGGCACCGATCCGGTCTACAAACGCTCATTTTCCGGCTTGACCACTTTCGGCAAGCTGAGCCTGAAAAAAGGCTTGACCGATTCGATGGAACTGTACAACTGGCACCAGCTGGTGGCGTTGCAGGGTTCCACTGCCAAAGGCGCGCAGAAAAACATTTCGCTGATACTGCTCGACGCCGGCGGCGCGGCCAAGGCGCGCTGGAATGTCATCAACGCCTGGCCCAGCAAGTACGAGAGCACCGGCCTGAACGCCTCGAGCAGCGACGTGATGGTGGAAACCTTCGAGCTGACCATCGAATACATGACCAGAGTGTCTTAACCGGGAGCAGCCAGCATGAACGCAATCAGCACCGAAATCGAATTTACCCTGCCGCTAGGCTACCGCGACGGCGACGGCAACCTGCACAAGAACGGCGTGATGCGGCTGGCTACCGCCGGCGACGAAATCCTGCCGCTGAAAGACCACCGGGTGCAGAGCAACCCGGCCTACCTGACCATTATCGTTCTGTCGCGGGTGATTGTGCGGCTGGGCAATCTGGACATGATCAACACCAAGGTCATCGAAGACCTGTTCGCCGCCGATTTTTCTTACCTGCAGAACCTGTACAACCGCATCAACCAGGTCGACGGCGAAGACAAGGTGGTGCAGATCGAGAGTTTCGAAGCGGCGGGAAAGCGCGCTTCCCTGTAGCGCCCGACCAGCTGTATGCGGAAATTGCTTTTCTCGCATATCACTTTCACTGGTCGTACGGGGAAATCCTGGCAATGGAACACGCAGAGCGCCGTCGCTGGTGCGGGGAGATCAGCAAGATCAACCAGACCATGAACAGCGACGATCGGCACAAAAGCCTAAATTTGGGAGCATGACATGGCTACCGGCCGCAATCCATCCGGCGGAATATCGCAGCGTAAATCCGGCCCGCCGGCGAACCCGTTCAAGTCGTACAATTTTTATGTAGAGGTAGGCGGCATCGTGGTCGGCGGCTTCACCACGGTCGAGGGACTGCAGTCCAAAATCGAAGTCAAGAGCGTGCGCCAGGGTGGCGTCAACGATCTCGAATACAAGCTTGGCGGGCAGGTGACGTATGTCGACCTGGTGCTGAAGGCGGGCATCACTGCGCTGGATCCGATGTGGCTGTGGTACCAGGCCGCCTTGAACGGAAAGATCAAACGCCAGAACGGCTCGATCTACCTGCTGGACGACGAGGGCAATCCCACCGTCAGCTGGAATTTCTACAATGCCTGGCCGATCGAGTGGCAAGGGCCGAGCCTGGACGCCGGCCAGAACCTGGTGGCCAGCCAGAGCTTTACGCTGGCGCACGAGGGGATCAAGAAAAACAGCGGGAGCGGCGGCTGATGGCCAGGCGCACGCCAGTTTCTGCGGGGCGGCGAAGCCCGGTCTTGCGCACGGCCTGCGCCAGCGCCGCCATGGATTTCCAGGCTGGTGTTGCTGCCGGCCGACGCATGGCATGGCCGGAAAATTATCCGGGACTGGACCTGGCGTACCTGCAAATGCAGCGTCCGCCTACCGCAGCAAAGAATACGCAATACATCTCGCAGCACCATCATTGGCTGCGCCTGGTGCAGCAATACATCCATCCGGCCGTCTTGCGCGAAGTCCGGCAAGAGGTTTTGCAAGGGAGCTTGCAAGGGGTGTTGCAAGGGGTGTTGCAAGATGCCCAGCGGCAGATCGAGAGTCGTTTCGAAAAACACTATATGCCGCGTTTGCAGCAGGCGTTGTTGCTTGCCGTCCCGGCAAAAATGCCAGGCAGCGGCAGCCTGCCTGCACCGGCGGGAAAAGCAGGTTCGCAGGCAGCTGGGAAAAACCGCAACATCCTGCAAAGGATGGTGCAGAATCACATCCGTCATTTTCGGGACACCCAGGCTGATGCAACACTTGGCCAGGCAGGCGGCATTATTGTCCATCCATTGACGCTGCTGATGCCGCGCGCGCAGACAGCACGGCTACAGCAATCGACGCGGCGTCGGGATAACGAAGTCGGCAGCCGGACCTTGATGACAATTGTGACGGCACGTCTCGCCGGTTTCGTCAGGCAAACCTTGCTGTCGGCGCCAGGGAAGTTGCGGCAGCCCGTCCCGCAGCGGCATAGTGCGCTGCAGTTTGCAAAACAAGCGGCGCCCGCCAGTATTGCTTCACGCTCGTCGCAAGCCGGCCATCCTGCCAGCAATTCCTTGTCGTTGAAGTTTCATGCAAAGACAGCGCAGCGCATGACATCCGGGATGCGCCTGCATCAGCGGCATTTCCACCATCTCGACAGGCGCGATATAGATCAGACGCACGAACAGCATTTCAAAATGCGGAAAACCCCGGCGTTGCCCCGGCGGGAAACAGCGCAGCGCCGCGCTGTACCGGCGTTGCAGCTGGCAAGCGGAAACCGTAGCCGTGACTTCAGAACCGCCGGCAGCCGGCTCGCCTGGCGTAGCCAGGTGCAGCGCTGGGCCGGGCGCGCCCAAGGGACGTTTGCTTATGCATATAAATCGACGTTTCCTGCATTGCCGGCAACCGGAGCCGAGACTGGCAGCAAGCGGTTGCAGCGCCTGACAACGCCTTCCTTGCCGCCGCCAATTGTGGCCGCTGCTCCATCGCCAATGAGCATTCCGGGTGTGGCCGGTCCTGCCGGCAGTGACCAGGTCTCGCTCCGGCATTACCAGGCGGGGTTCACCGCCGCACTGGCTTACCGGCAGCAGCCGCAAGCCAGGCAAGCAGAAGTGCAGCGGCAACTGGAGCGTATCGAGCATACGGTGCACACCAAGGTGGTGCGCGAGATCATGCACAACAACCATAACCAGCAGCACATCCGCAGCGTGGTGACAGCGGCGATGCTGTCGCCACAGCTGGTGCAGGCGCTGGCGCGGCAGGTGCACGCCAGCATAGAGCAGCGCGCCGGCATCGACCGTTACCGCAGGGGGCGCTGATGCTGGAAATGGCCAAGATCGTGGTACAGCAGACCCAGGAAGAAATTCCCGTCATGTACAACCCGACCGAACTGTCCCTGAACAAGACGGTAGTGCTGCTGGGGCAAGGTTCGAACATCCAGTTCCAGCGGGTTGACGACGACGACTTGACGGTTTCGCTGTTTTTCGATACCTACGAGCAGCAGACCGATGTACGCGCCAAGACCAACAAGATCGTTGCGCTGACCCAGCCGACAGTCGGCAACGCCGAACGGCGCGAGCCGCCGGTGGTGGTGTTCACCTGGGCCGGCCCGCTGTTCGTCGGCATGATCAGCAAGCTCGACCAGAAATTCACCATGTTCCTCAGCTCCGGCATACCGGTGCGGGCGGAGCTGTCAGTCACTTTCAAATCCGTGCTGACCAAGGAAGAGGACCAGCGCGCGCAAGGAAAATTCAATTGCCGCCAGCTGTGGCGCGTCAAGGAAAACGACCGCCTGTACCTGATTGCGCAGCAGGCCCTGGGCGACGCCAGCCAGTGGCGCCTGATCGCGGAAGGCAACAATATCTACGATCCGCTGAATTTCCCCGGCCGCCAAGACATCGGACGCATGCTGGTGATCATCGATGTCCACGACGAAACGTACAACAACGGGGGCGGCAATGCCTAGCGTCCAGACCGGCGGTTTCCGCATATTAAAGAACCGCAGCGCCTTGCCGACTTCGGTGATCGCGGCGATCCAGAGCGTGCGCGTGGAAGACGAGATAAACATCCCCACCATGTTCAGTTTTACCTTGAATATCGTCTCATCCGGCGGCGCCTGGCAGGACGTCAACCTGGATATCTTCAAGCCGGGCGACGAAATCACGGTATTCCTCGGCCTCGACAGCCTGCAGCAGATGGTCAGCGCGGAAATCACGGCGATCGAACCGCATTTCAGCGATTACTCTACCGCCACCATCCGCGGATTCGACCGCATGTATTGGCTGAAATTCGGCACCCGCACCAGGACCTACCTCAACCTGGACGACAATGAAATCGTTTCACAGGTAGCGCGCGCAGCCGGCCTGACCGTGAAATTGCCCGGCAGTCCGGCCATGGTCAACGACTATGTGTTGCAAAACAATTCCTCCGACTACGATTTCCTGATGCGCCGTTGTGCGCAGCTCAACTACGAGTTGCTGATGGACGATACCACCCTGGTGTTCCGGCCGTCGGCAGAGGGCGAGAGCCCGGTCAAGACCATGAACTATCCAACGGATATCAGCGACCTCAAGCTCAGCCTGAAATTGCCGACCATGGGCAAACAAGTCACGGTGAAGGGATACGACATCACATCGAACAAGGTGCTGACGGCGGTGGCGTCTTCCGGCAGTTCGCAGGACAAGATGGGCGGCAAGGAAAGCGGCTACCAGCTGGCGCAGGCTTTTCCGGATTCGGACATCCAGCTGGAGCGGCCCGACCTCAGCACGCCGGAAGCCCTGCAGGCAATCGCCAACGCCCAATACAAGCGCAACCTGAACCAGTTCATCGAGGGCAGCACCAGCGTGCTGGGCGATCCGGACATGGTGGCGGGCGTCAACGTCAAGCTGAGCGGCCTGAGCCAGCGTTTCAACGGCATTTATTACATCACTTCCAGCGTCCACAGCTATGACGTCAATGAAGGCTACCAGACTGAATTCAAACTTAGAAGGACAGGCGTATGAATCCAGACGAAGGATTTTCCTCGGGCAGCATGACGCTGGGCGTGACCTTGGGTACGGTCAGCGATACCAAGGACGATAAAGGGTGGGGCCGGGTCAAGGTCAATTTCGTCCTGAAGGGACAGGAAATCGAATCCGGCTGGCTGCAAGTCATGAGTTTTTTCGCCGGTCCCGGCTACGGCGCTTTTTTCCTGCCGCAGCCAGGCGATTCGGCGCTGCTGGCGTTTGCCGACGGCGACGCCAGCCAGGCATACGTGCTGGGTTTCATGTGGAATGGCGTGCAAAAGCCGCCGCTGGAAGTTGCGCAGCAACAGGACGTGCGTGTGATCAAGACCAAGGGCGGGAAAACCATCACGCTGGATGATTCCGAAAAGGAAAACATCACCATTGCCGACAGCAAGAATAACCGCATCGTGATCGATACCGCCAACAACAAGATATCCATCAGCAGCGAAGGCGATTTCGCCATCAGCGCCAAGGGCACGCTGACCATCAGCGGGGCGCAGGTGGTGGTGCAGAACACTGCCGGCAGCGTCAAGGCGGATTTGTCGAGCTCCGCCATGCAATTGCAGGGCGGGCAGAGCATCAAGCTGTCGGCCGCCATGATCGACTTGAATTAGGAGGAAACATGGCACAAGGCGCCGCCAAGCAGGGCGACAGCATCGTCAACGCGGCCGATATCCATATCGTGCTGGTGCCGAGCCCGGGCGGGCCGGTGCCGACGCCGCAGCCGTTTCCGTTCAACGGCAAGATCACGCTCAACACCAGCCTGAATGTGCGCATCAACAGCCGGCCGGCGGCGACCGTGGGTTCGATGGCGCAAAACCTGCCGCCGCATATTCCTGCCAGCGGCGCCTTCCAGGTCCCACCCACCAACCTGGGTCAGGTGGTGATGGGCAGCATGACGGTGCGTATCAACGGCAAGGCGGCGGCGCGCGCCGGCGATTTCTGCGAAACCTGCCACGATGTGCCGCCGGCCGGGCCGCAGGGGCCGCCGCCGACGGTGCAGGTGCTGGGCCTGAGCACGGTGAACATAGGATGAACAGTCCGGCGGACAGCGATTTCCTAGGCCAGGGCTGGGCCTTCCCGGTGACGGCCAGCGGCGGCAAGGTGCAGATGGCGGCCGGCGCCGACGACATCCGGCAGGCGCTGCTGATCATCCTGCAAACCGCGCCTGGCGAGCGGGTGATGCTGCCGGCCTTTGGCTGTCGCATCAACGAACTGGTGTTCGCGGCCGGCAACGCCACCGCTGTCAGCCTGGCGCAGCTGTATGTGAAGCAGGCGCTGGACCGCTGGGAACCTCGCATCCAGACCTTGCAGGTGAACGTGACGATTACGCCGCAGCAGCCGAACTGCCTGCAGATCGCGGTCGATTACCTGATCCGCGACCGCAACCAGCCGGCCAACCTGGTGTTTCCTTTTTATCTTAAATAAACCCGGAGCAAAGCATGAACCGTGAAGTCATCGAAGCCAGAATCAGAGAACTGAAAGACAATTACCAGGCTGGACAAGCGCAACTGCGCAGCCTCGAAGCGCAGCAAAAGGATTTGCAGCAAACCCTGCTCAGGATCAGCGGCGCGATCCAGGTGCTGCAAGAGCTGATCGACGTGCCGTTGCAGGCCGAGGGGCCGGATACCCAGGCTAACGTCATGCATTTCGCCAGGTAATCCGCGACGCCATGGCTGACCCGATCCTGGACTTCCGCACTGCCGAACAGTTCTATCAGCAGGCGCTGAAGCTGGCCCAGACCTACGCTCCCGAATGGAGCGCTTACTGGCCGGCGGCATTGACCGCGGCCACGCCCGATCCGGTTGGCGCGGCGCAGGCGGTCAACCAGGATCCGGGCCTGGTCTTGCTGAACCTGTTCGCCCAGCTGGCGGCGTATACGGCAGGGATTGAAAACCAGATGCCGAATCAGCGGCGGCAGGCTTTTTTCCAGAGCATGGGCATGCAGCTGCGGCCGCCGCTGGCGGCGCAGGCGCCGCTGCAATTCATGCTCAAGCCGGAACAAGCCGCCAAGGCAGTGCCGGCGCAGACCGCGGTGCTCGATGCCGAAGCACAGACCATCCGTTTCCAGACCAGCCAGGACCTGCTGGTGGTGCCGGCCACTCTCTGCGCCGCCATGACCATCATGCCGGCGCAAGACCAGTACATCGACGCCATGCCGGCCCTTGCTTCGAGCGCCGCCAGCACACAGGGAGTGCCGTTGTTCGTCGCCGACGAAACCGCTGATCCGGCCGAGCAGGCGCTGGGCCACTGGTTCATCATGGGCGACAGCCAGCTGTTCAAGCCTGATCCGGCTCTGCAAAGCATCACCATCACCTTGTACGGCAAGCAGCTCTACAGCGACTATTTCGGACAGTGGTTCGACGGTGCGCTGACGCCGCTGAGCGCACAGCTGAGACAATCGGCCGACGCCCAGCAGCTGGAAATCCAGCTCAGCCAGAAACCGCAGGCGGCAGCACTGACAATTGCCCAGGTGCAGCAGGAAATCTACCGGCAGGAAGACCCCGGCGCCGGTTTCACCGACGATGTCTTGCTGACCGAGCCGGACCAGCAGCCGGAATACTGGCTGCTGGTCAAGCCCAGCCCGCAGGTCAAGGTGCTGGCGTCGCTGGCGCAGCAACTGCCGGTCATCACCGGCATCCAGTGCACCTTCAAAGGCGATGCGATCCAGCCGCAGCAAGCCGCATTCAACGTGGTGCTGCTCGATATCTCGAACGGCGCATATCCTTTCGGCCAGTCGCCGCAGGTCGGCGACGCTTTTTATATCCGCAGCGACAGTGTTTTTTCGCGCAAGGGCGCGCTGGTCAACATTTCCTTCCAGCTGACCGCGGTCGCCGTAGAGTATCCGGTCACCTTGTATTGGCAATTCTGGGACGGCAAGCAGTGGCAATCGTTCAACCAGACCCTGGCTGAGGCCAGCCAGTATCAGTTTGTCGACAGCACCAGCAACCTGCAGCACGACAATCCTGACGGCCCGACCCGGATCCAGTTCCAGTGCCCGGCGCTGGGTGAAACCACAGTCGCCGGCGGCACCGGCCTGTGGATACGGGCCTTGATCGCTACCGGCGGTTATGGCCAGGCGGGCGGTTTCACCACCACCAGCGTGGCCAACACCATAGACAGCATCCCGGTCACGATCCTGACGCCGGAGCAAAAGAACAGCGTGATCGCCTATCTGAACGATGTCGAGGGCATCAATTTTTCTTATCAGTTCAACCAGTCGCAGTTTTATCCGCCCTATATCCAGTCGCTGCAGATCAGCTACAGCTATGCGGCGCCGCCGACCCGCTACTGGAGCTACAACGCCTTCACCATGAGCCGCTTCCTGTTCAGCCCGTTCAAGCCGGTGGAAGAAGTGTTGACCGGTTTTTATTTTGCCTTCGGCACCGCCGATTTCGGCAATTACACGCTGGGCAACAAGTTGACCCTGTATTTCTACCTGCAGCAGGAAAGCGCGGCTCCAGGCGGCAGCCTGCAGTGGGATTATTACGATGGCCAGGCATGGCAGCCGCTGCCGGTGGACGACAGCAGCTACGGCCTGAGCCGTTCCGGCATCGTCAGCTTCACCGTGCCGGCCGCCATGCCGGCGTCCTACCTGTATTCGCAGACAGCGTACTGGTTCCGCATCAACAATCCGCATGTCGACCGCACCATCCGGGTCTACGGCATATATCCGAATACGGTCATGGCCAGCAATATCACCAGCGTCGAAGACGAAGTGCTGGGCTCAAGCAACGAGCAGCCGTCACAGAGTTTCACGCTGGATTACACGCCGGCGCTGCCGAACCTGGAGCTGCAGGTGATCGAAGCGCGTGGGCTCGACACGGTTGCCCAGGACGACGCCGCGCAAGACAGCGCCGGAGGCACCACTGCGGCCACTGCCGGCAGCGAGGTCAGCCGGCAGTGGCTGCAGGTCGACAATTTCACCTTCTGCGGTCCGACCGACCGCGTCTATACGCTGGATTGCCAGAACGGCCTGGTCACCTTCGGCGACGGCTACAACGGCATGATCCCGCCGCGCGGTTACAACAACATCATTGCCGCCCGTTACGACTACACGCAGGGCCTGGCGGGCAATGTCGGCGCCCATCGCCTGACGATGCTGCGGCCTGGCATCAGCAATATCGATGGCGTCGACAATCCAGCGCCGGCTGCCGGCGGCGTCGACGGCGATACGGTGGCTGACATAGCCGCACACAGCCCGGCGCTGGTGAAGGCGGGCGGTTATGCGGTGGAGCTGAGCGAGTTGAGCGCACTGGCGGCGCAATCCTGCCAGCAGGTGGCGCAGGCGCGGGCGATGGAAACGCCGCAGCAGGACATCAGCATCGTATTGCTGGCGCTGAGCAGCGCACCGGCGCCATACACCAGTCCGGAGATCCTGAACCAGGTGGCGGCCGCGATCAAGCTGGTTTGCCTGGCGCCGCTGGCGCCGCGCATCAGCACCCGAGCACCGGATTTCGTGACGATTGATGTCAGCGCGCAGCTGGCGGTCAGCTGTGCGCCGGACCAGAAAAACGCCCTGCAGCAAAACATCGGACGCCAGCTGCAGGCGTTTTTCCAGCCGGTGTTCGGCGGCCCCGGGCAGCAAGGCTGGCGCTTCGGACAAATCGTGCAGGCGTCCGCGGTCAGCCGTTTCCTGCGTACGCTGCCGCAGGTCGAAACGGTGCTCGGCCTGAACCTGAACGGCCACCAGAACGGCAACATCGCGCTGTTGCCGGCGCAGTTGCCGGTGGCCGGCCAGATGACGCTGTTACTTTACCTGGAGTAGGGCGATGAGCTTCGAATTGCCCGACCTCGACCTGAAGACCTACCAGCAACTGGTGGTTGAGCTGGTGCGCAGGATTCCGCAATACACCAAGCTGTGGACCGACTATAACGACAGCGACCCCGGCATCACCTTGCTGCAGCTGCTGGCCTGGCTGGACGAGTCGCTGCTGTACCAGGCCAACCAGATCCCGACCCTGACCGACGAGAATTTCCTGCGCTGGGTGCTGGGCCTGGCTTTCAGCAACAACCAGACCGAATACAGCAAGGCTGCCCAGACTTACTACGATTTCGATTTCCTGGCCCTGCAGGCGGCGCTGGCGCAAATCGAGCAAGGCCAGGCGGCCAGCAAGGCAACGCTGCAAAAAGAGATCTTGCTTTACCTGCAAAGCCCGTACCTGGCGCTGACCTTGCCGAACATCGAGGTGGTAGCGATGCAGAGCAACCGCATGATCGAATTGCTGTATGAACAAGCCGTGGCGCAGCAAAAGAAAAACCACTCCAGCATTCCGGTGCCGGTTCCACTGTATGTGCAGCAAGCGTACGCGCAGGCTGCGGAACAGGCCAGCACTGCTTATCTCCTGAGCGACGCCATCTGGAACTATGTTTATCCGCTGTATCCCAACAAGCAGCAATATGCCTATTCCAGCACTACCATGCGCCGGCTGCTGCTGTTGCAAGGAAAAGACGAACGCGCGCGGGAGCAGACTTTGCTGAACCAGGTGAACTACTATCTGCAGCCGCGCGTGATTGCGGGGAGCGCCGTGCGGGTGCAAATGGCGCAGCTGACCGCGATCGACTTGACCCTGTCGATCCGCTGCAGCGCGGCCACGGTCATGTCGGTCACGCTGGATGCGCTGGTGAACCTGCTGTTCGGCTACCTGTTGCCGGCCGGCGGCCCCGACGGCCGCGGCTGGTCCTATGGCCAGGCGCCGCAGGCCGACGATCTGCTGCACCTGATCCTGAGCGTGCCGGGCGTTGCCGGGCTGGAAAGCATGGACTATAACTTCATTCCGACCATCGTTCTCGACCAGATGGCGCAGCTCGGCGCCAACACCACGCTGGCCGATTTGCCGGCCGGACGCAGCGCCATGCTGTACCGGGGCTTGCCGCGTCTGCGCTGCCTTGACATCACCGCGAGCAGCCAGCCATGAGCCAGCCGCCATCCAGCTACCTGCGCTACCTGCCGGCGGTCTACAGCGGCAAGGATTCAGCGTTTGTCGGCGACTATTTAAAAATATTCGAGAAACTGCTGACGGGCATCGGCGACGGCGCCCTGGACGGCCGCCGCGGCATCCAGGAACTGCTGAATGCGGATGTGGCCGGCAACCTGTTTTATCCACGCCTCAGTTTCCTGTTCGACCCGGCCAGCACGGATTTCATGCCGCCGATTTCGGCCGCAAAGTCGAACCAGCAGCAGGCCATCCTGGCCAATCTCGACAGCTACATCGGAGTGCCGGCAGTCACCAATCCGCTGGCCGCCTATGTCCCCGGGCAGTCAGCCACGGGCTCGCCCCAAAGCGGTATCGAAGCCTGGCTCAACAGCTTCCTGAACTGGCTGGGCGGATGGGTCGACCTGACGCTGGACAACAGCTGGAGCATCGACAAGAAACGCATGGTGACGGCGCAGATCCTGGCCCTGTACCGGTTGCGCGGCACGCCGCTGGGGCTGGGCTACATGCTCAACTTGCTGCTAGACCTGCCCTTGACGATCGAAGGCGTGCAGTACCAGGCGGCAGGAGACGGATTCCCGGCCAAGGCGGTGGCGGTCAAGGGCCAGATCACGGTAACGGTCAGCAATCCGAAGGCGCCTTGCATCGGCGTCGCCGACCAGGTGCAGACGGCATTTATCCTGCAAGAGCGCTACCACGCCGGCAGCCAGGTGGTGTCGGGCTATTTTCCCTGGCTGTTCAATGTGCAGATCACGCTGCCCAATGCGCACAACAGCGGTTTCGTCCTCACCAGCCAGAATACGCAGCAGGTTCTGCGCTTGCAGCAGCAATTGCAGCAGCTGTTAGCCGCCATCAAGCCAGCCGCCAGCCGCTTCGCCATCACCATTTTCCCCAGCATGCAGTTGCAGGCGGTCACGCCGCAGACAAAAATATGCAATGCCGCAACGCTGGGAATCAATACTTTGCTTGGCCTTCAAGGAATCCCATAAATGAGCGCGTTCATCCCTCCCATTCCATCCGATATCGCGGTGCGTCTTAATTATCATGACGGCATGTTCCTTACTGCGCAAAACATGACGCTGGAACAGAATTATTTTTCCAACTGGATCAAGCTGCAGAACCAGTGCCTGTATACCCCAGGCGTGCTGAACGGTTTCGACGTCGTGCTGCAGAACAATACCCTGGTGGTGGCGCCCGGCGTCGGCTTTGATTCAAGCGGCGATTTCCTGGTGTTTCCCGGCATCAGCGGCAACATGGTGCCGGCGGCCAGCAATCTGGGCGACAGCTACGGACTGTACGCGGTATATCCTCCCACTCCCAACGTTTCCACCGACACCCTGGACCAGGCCGCCGTGTTGCAAAGCGCTTCGTTGACTTACCCGCCGAGCGATTCGATCATCCTCGCCACGGTAACGATGGACAGCGCCAATCCCGGCATCATCAAAAGCATTGCCGACAGCCGGATACCGGTCACCAGCCGTTTGCCGGCTGTGCTGGGCAAGCTGGCGGTAATCCAGTCGAGCCTGAAACAGGGGCTGGATGGCGCGCGCCACGGCAGCGTCACGTTCGATACCCGCACGCTGCTGAAAGTCGGCGACCGGGTGTCGCAGCAAGTGTTTTACCTGGCCGGGCAGGGACCGGCTTTCAACGTGCCGCCCAGCGTCAACGCCACCGTGACCGGCTCCTTCCCATATGCGATCAGCGTCAGCAATGTCGGCACTTCGCAGTTCACCCTGGAGCTGGTGGCAATAGAAACCCGCGCCACCAGCGAGCCGTCGGCGCAGGTGAACTGGCTGGCCTTGTCCAACTCTTCCACGCTTGAAAACGCCTGACAGGAATCGCACCATGAGCAGTTCATTGATTCAACGTCCAAATTATTTCGCCGGCGAAGCCCTGCTGACCGCCGATTTCGCTTGCGAGCAGCAGTACCACATGGATATCCAGAGTTTCAACAACCAAAGCCTGTATATCTGCGGCATCGCCACCGGACTTGAAGTGTTCTGGGACGCCGAGAGCAGCGCCAGCCAGGTCGAGGTCAGTCCGGGCATGGCGATCGACGGCCTGGGTCGCCAGATCATCCTGCTGCAGCCGCAGATAGTCAGGTTGGACAATGTGGTAGCGGGAGCGACCTATTTCCTCAGCATCAGCTACAACCAGGTGTATGCCGATTACAGCGACGAGACCGGCGTCGCCGGCTACAAGCGGATCGTGGAGCAGCCGCTGATCCAGTATGTGCGCAACCTGCAGCAGCCGGCCATGAACATCCTGCTGGCCGTGATCAGCTTCACCACCCAGGGCGCCATCAACCAGCTGACTTATCGCTCGGGCAATATCGAGCGGCGCTATGTCGGTTCGACCCTGGGCGCCTTGAATTTTGTCACCGAAGGCGCCGGCGTCCACCGCATCAACTTGCCGGATGCGCTCGCCGGTTTCCTTGGCAACGCGGACGGCGACGGTTATCCCAGCATCAGTGCAAAAAAGGAAAGCAGCGGCGACCAGGCTTACCTGGAGGTGGATGCGCCGCGCAGCCAGTTCATGGGACTGCTGACCACCCGCAACAACCTCGGCGTCGGCGCCGACCAGCCGCTGGCCAACCTGCAGGTCGACGCCATTACCTTCAAGGGCCCTGGGGTATTGTCTTCAGACGGCTCGCTGGTGACTTTATCCAAGACGCTGGCGCCGTATTTCCAGGTCGGCGACGTGCTGATCTCGGATCCGCCGGTAATCACCATGAACAACGGCCAGACCAGCTTTGGCATAGCCCAGCGGCGCACTATCGTCAGCATTAACCCGGGCAGCCTGCAAGTGACGGTGGACACGGCATTCAATCCGGTCCTGCAAAGCATCAGCTACACCTATGTGCGTTCGACGCTGGCGCGCTTCGCCATCAGCAGCGACAGCAGCCTTTTGCGCATCAATATCGACGGCACGGTCGGCCTTGGCATGCAGGCCGCCACCAGCGCCGGCCTGGCCGCCAGCGGTCCGAATGCGCTGGTGATCACCGCCGACCGCAAGGTCGGCATCGCCTTGACCGACCGCAGCCCTGCGGCGGCGCTCGACGTCAACGGCAAAATCCAGGCCGACGACCTGAAAGTGCAGGGCCAGATCCAGACCGGCTCGATGATAGCCAGCGGCGCCATCCAGGCTCAGAGTTTCGAAGGCAACGGCTCCAAGCTGCAAGGGTTGCCTATCCTTAGCTACTGGGTCCGGGAGACCATCGGCACCCCGACCAGCAACCTGTATTACACCGACGGCAATGTCGGCATCCGCGACAAGAAACCGCTGGCCTCGCTCAGCGTCGGCGGCGGCCAGTCTTTCATCGGCAAGGGACAGATCACTGCCATCAGCAATAATGTCTTGCAAGGTTATCAAACGGCGTTCCAGGATGAAATCACGGTCGGCGACACAATTACCGTCGGCATGTTGATCGAGCAGGTCGGCATCATCGCGGAAATCCTCAGCGACACCCAGCTGCGGCTGCAGGAACAACTGCCGCTTGCGGTGCTGGATTCAGCCTACAGCTACCAGGCGCCCGGCGCCGACAGGAAATCCGGGCAAGGGCAGATCAGCAGCGACGGCAGCATCGTCACCGGCCAGGCCAGCAATTTCAAGAGCACCACGGTTGTCGGCGGCAAAATCATCATCGGCCGTTTCGAGCCCAAGACCAGCATCAGCCAGAACAGCGCCGTCGCTGCTGTCGCCAGTGCTACCGCGCTGACCCTGAAGACGGCGTTTGCGGTCGACGTCAGCGCCTCTCCATACAAATACCAATCGGGCGGCGGTCCGGTCCAGGACGGCGTAGGCACGATCACCACCAAAGGCGTGCAAGTGACCGGCGACAAGACGGATTTCAGCGGATACAAGGAAGGCGATACCTTGATCATTCCGCCATCCTCGTCGCTGCCGCAGACTATGTTCGTGCAGTCGGTCATCAGCCAGACCGAACTGACGCTGATTCTGCCGGACGGCAAGGGCAAGCTGACAGGAAGCTTTCCGGCCGCGGTGTCGGCTTATGTGGTGACGCCCTCGCTGCTGGCCTACATCGCCGCCAAGAACGACAACGGCGTGCTGCCGTCCGGCAGCCTGGACATTCCGCCGGCGATGATCGTCGCTACCAACAACATGGTCGACACGCCCAACACGGTGGCCATCAATTGCCGCCCCGAGGAAATCCAGAGCCAGTACGCGCTGCAGGTCAACGGCAACGTCTATTTGGGCGGCAGCACCGTGGATATCAAGGACTTGCATGTGCAGACCCTGACCGCCAGCAAAAGCATCACGGTGGCGGGCGATGGCAGCGCCGACAAGCTGCTGGATGTGGGCGAAAGCGGTTCCTCGCTGCTGACAGTGAGCAAAACCAACGTCACGGTGGGTGCGAGCATTGCGCCGTACCAGCTCGAAACAGCCGGCAACATCCACGCCAGCGGTGACATCGTCAGCGCCAAGACGGTGCGCGGCGCCAGCCTGGAGGGAGCGGCGCTGAAGGCGGCCGGCACCAGGATCAACAGCGACGGCAGCGTGCAGATCATCGGCACCCGGGCAGCCTATGACCAGTCGGACCTGACCGAGGGCGGCACTTTCTTCCTGCAGGTGGCTGCCACCGACGGCTATGTTGTGGCTACGGTCGGCCAGCCGACCTGGGCAGTCAATTACTGCGGCTGCCTGTCCGGCGCTACCAGAGACAGCAGCGGTAACCAGACCAGCTTCATGTATGCGACGGGGCTTGCTTATCAATATGTCGTGCCGGAGGGGAAAAAGAAGGCAGCGGTATATTACATTCCGGTGCCGGGCTCTTTCAACATGCCGGTAAAACAGGGCGAGACCTGGACCCTTACCTTGACCTGGAATGTCGATTTTGGCGGTGCGCCGCAGGTCGAGTTCTACTGGGTGCCGCTAGGGCCGGCGCCCGGCACCCTGGAAGAAGCTGAGCGACCGGCGCCAGCTACGCTGGCCGGGGGCGGCATGGCGGCATCTTTGCAGCGCTTGCGTGACGACCTGGCTGCGGGCCGCATCGGCAGCAGCGTGCGCGCCACCGTGCAGGAAGCCATCCAGCACCGGGTCGACGACCTGACCCAGGTATTTGGCGATGCAACCCGCATGAGCAGCAAGCCGGAAGACAGGGGGCAATTCATCCGCGACCTGCAAAAGATCGTTTGCGGGCCGGGTGCTGCGGCGCAAGCATCGGCACAGCCCGGTTTTGAACAAGATGTGCAGGCCTTGATCGACACTTTCGGTAGCGTCACAGGGCATGTTTTCAACCCGTCGCAGCGCGGCTTGCTGGCTGCCGGGGTAAAAGCACTGGTGCAGATCAACGACAGCCCGGCCAACCGCCACGACCTGAACCTGATCAAGAACAACATCAACCTGTTCCTCGACAACGTACAGCAGGTGCTGCAGATCCAGTTCGTTGCCAACGAGCGGCGGCTGCTGACGCGGGCGCTGGTGCGCCTGGTCGGCGACGGTTCGGGAGACGCCGACGGGAGTTAGGTCAGGGCGGGCGGCCGCCCGCAATCCGCTTTTTTGCAGTCGCAAGCAGTCGCAATTCTTATCGATGTTCACCTATAAGGAATGATCATGAATACCATTGTAAACGGCAGTTTCGGCACACGCACCGCGTATAACCAGTCCGACCTGGTCGATGGCGGCACCAGCTTCACCCAGGTTGCAACCAGCGACGGTTTTGTCATGGCGACAGTCGGCCAGCCGACCTTCAGCGCCAATTACCTCGGCACCCTGGAAGGCTTTACCGTCGACAACGGCGGCAGCAACACCAGCTTTGTCTATGCCACCGGGCTGGCATACAGCTATACCATACCGAATGGAAAAAAGGGCGCGAGCACGATCCTGATTCCCATGCCCGGCTCGTTTACCATGCCGGTACGCAAGGGCGAAACCTGGAACCTGCGGCTGACCTGGAACCCTGAAATCGGCCAGGCGCCGCAAGTCGAGTTTTACTGGATCCCCGACCTGGACAGCGCGCAGGGGCAGGCGGGTGTGCCGGCCGGCCAGCAGGCCAGCATCATGAAGCAAGCCATGAACACGCTGCGCGACGAACTGCAATCAGGCAAGGTGCAAGGCAGCATGTTGCTGTCGGCACAACAGGCGATCGACAGCCGGGTGCACGACCTGGCGCATATCCTCGGCGACAGCGTCAGCCAAAGCAGCAGCGAGCAGGACCGCCAGCAGTTCCTCGGGCGCCTGCAAAAGATCGTCTGCTCGGCGGCGCCGCAGGGACAGAAGAGCGACAACACCGTCGATCCGCAAGTCCTGCAAGAATTGATCGCCAGCTTCGGCAAGCTCAGCGGCCATACATTCAGCGCTCAGCAAAACGGCCTGATCGAAGCCGGCGTGCGGGCGCTGGTGCAGATTAACGACAACGACGCCAACCGGCGCGACCTGTCGCTGATCAACCGCAACATCGGCTTGTTCATCGACAACATGCAGCAGGTGCTGGACAAGCAGTTCAGCAACAATGAACGGCGCCTGCTGACGCGGGCGCTGGTGCGCATTGTCGGCGACGGCACTCGCGGCGACCTATGAAGCGAGGCCGGCGATCTTCGGCGGACCGGCCGTGCTAGCGGCCGCCGACAGCACCCAGCTGGCAACCTTCGACTTGCTGGATGAAGCCGAATGCGAAGACTGGGTGCTGCGCACGCTGCTGCTGCGGCGCCACTGGCGCCGGCGGCACGCGGAGGCGCCATTCTTTACGCTGGGCCTGGCGGCGTACCTGGATTGCAGCGCAGGCAGCGCCTACCATGACGTGGCGCTGCGCAGCCGGAACAACCGCATGCTGGAAAGCCATTTCGGCCCGCTGCTGCAAGCACTGGCGACGCGGCTGGGCGATCATTTCGGGGCCCCGGCCAGCATGACGGACGGCGCAGCGTGGCCCGGTTTTCACATCTACCTGCCGCATCCGGCGTTCAGCCTGCCGGTCGCCAGCGTCCATCGCGACCTGCAGTACCGGGATGTCTTTCCCGGCCAGGCGATCGGCGAGGACGACATGTTCAGTTTCACCCTGCCGCTCAGCACGCCGGAGGGCAGCGGGTTGAATATCTGGAGCGCTGGCGCCGCAGCCGCCGCTCCCGATTTCCATCCCTACCGCAGCGGGCAGCTGGTGGTGCACAGCGGCCTGGCGACGCACCAGGCTGTACTCAGGTGCGACGGCGATCTTGAACGCATCACGCTGCAAGGCCATGGCGTACGGCTTGGCCAGCGAATCCTGCTGTATTGGTAAGACCGTGCCGACCGCCGCCCTCCATCCGGAATTTCATCTGCGCCTGTTCAGCCAGGCCGCAGCCGACGACATCGTCCAGCGCTTGCTCAATCTCGATGCCTTCTGGCTGCCGCGCCATCCGCATCTGCCGTTCCACACACTGGGCGCGACCAACTACTACGACATCACCGGCAATCCGGCCAAGCCATACCTGCGCCTGGCGCGGCAATACAATCCGTTCCTGCTTGAAAATTTCGGCGACGTATATCGAGCCTTGCTGGCCGGCCTGCAAGAACAACTGGGGCAGCCCGTCGATTTCCTGGCGGACGCTGCGCTGCCGGGCTTCCATATTTTCGGCGGCCATGCCGATTTCACCGCCCGCGACGAACACGATATCCTGCACGGCGCGTGGTTCCAGCGGCGCGACGGCCATGGTTTTCCCGGCAATCCGATCCATGTCGATACGGCGCACCTGGCGCTTGGGCTGCCAGCCGCAGTGGCTGGCGCGCCGCTGCCGACCTTGTCGTTTACCCTGGCGCTATCTTTGCCGAAGGAGGGCGCCGGCATGAAGATCTGGCCGCTGCGCCTGGCCGACATCGCCGATCTTGGCGGCCGGCAGCAGATGCAATTGCTGCAAGACTGCGCCAGCCGCCTGGTTGCCTACCAGGCCGGCGGTTTGTTCGTCCATTCCGGGGACTATTATCACCAGGCGCGCGGCCTGCCGGTACAGGACGGGCAATACCGCATCACGCTGCAAGGCCACGGCGCCTGGCTGGACGGCCAGTGGCGCCTGTTCTGGTAATCCCGCCAACCGGAGGAATGACATCATGTTTTTCGCCCCAAGCCAATTTGCCTTTACCCAGCTGCTGAGCCGCCACTGGCAAGCGATCCTGGCGGAATGCCTGGCTTTGCCAGGGCAGGAGTTCGACGCCTGGCCGGAAAAGCAGCTGTATAACCAAGGCTGGGAAGTCTATGGGCTATATGTGGAACAGCAGCCGCTGCTGGAAAATTGCATCTTCTGTCCGCACACCGCGACCTTGCTGCAACAGGTTCCGGGGCTGTCGCATGCGGGTTTTTCGCGGCTGGCCGCCGGTACCGAAATTTCGCCTCATGTCGGCTACAGCGGCCAGGTGTTGCGCCTGCATCTCGGTTTGCGCGCCGGCGAGGATTGCGGCATCCGCGTTGGCGCGCAGGTACGGCGCTGGATTCCGGGAGAATGCCTGATTTTCGACGACACAGTTGAACATGAAGCCTGGAACCGCGGCAGTTCGGAACGGCTGGTGCTGCTGCTGGATTTCGCCAAGCCGGAAGGAGCGCAGGCCGATGAACCAAGCTGACACCGCTGCTTACGCCGATAACCAGGAACTGCTGCAAGAGCTGCGCCAGATTGGCGACGGCATGATTGAGCGCGCCTTGCTGCTGCGCCAGCTCGCAGAGGGACCGTCATTCGATCAGACGGAAACGGACGACCGGCTGGCGGCGCTGTACCGCCAAGCCAGTCGCCGGCAAACTCCTTCCGGCCAGCTGCAGCAACAGCTGACGCAACAGCTAGCGCAGCTGGGATCAGCCCTGCAGCGCCGCTGGGACCGGCTGGTCCGGCGCAGCGCGGCAAGCATCCGTTCCCAGGTATTTTTGCCCTGGGTGCACCTGGCGCTGCTGTTCCAGCTCAGCCAGCGTGACCAGGAGTTATTGCTGTGCGCCTTCCTGGCTGAATTGGACCAGCGCTACCACGCCATCTTGCAGGCGGTCAGCAGCGATCCGGACGCCGCCGACGACGGCCAGGGTTTCACACCTCTGGCCAGCGCCGCAGTCATGCTGGGCGGCGCCCTTGCGGATCGCATCGACATGCAGCAGAGCCTGATGAGCAATGCCGCCTTGCGTCAGTGGGACCTGGTCGAACTGGCCGGCGGCAGCCGCCTTGGCGCGCTGAGCGGCGGTTATCGCTTGAACGCCGCCATCGCGTCCTACCTGCTCGCGCGCGCCGCGCCGCAGCTGCGCCTGGAACAGCCGCTGCACGATATCGATGGCCGGCTGGAGCTGGATCAACACCTGGTGGAAGAAGTGGTGAAGCAACAGCTGTCCAGCTTCATTGCCCGCGCCGCCACGGCGGACGACGGGCATTCCAGCTTCATGCTGCATCTGCAAGGTCCCGACCTGTCCCTGCAGGAAAGCCTGTGCGCCGCCAGCTTCAGGCAAATCGGCATGCGCTGCGTGCGGCTGGACGGCAAAGCTGTCTGGCAGGCTTATCTCAACGGCCAGAAAAACCGGGCCGCGCTGGCGACGCGCTTGCGCCTGCTGTGCCGCGATGCGCTGTTGTGCAACCGGGTGCTGGTGCTGGTCCATTGCCAGTGGCTGAGCGCGCAGGACAGCGCCGACGATCTGCTGGACGAGGTCTGCAGCACCTTGTTCGACAGCCAGCGCTACCTGGCCGCGCTGAACGGCCCGGCCCGGCGCCTGAGCGACCTGGCGCATCAATATGGCAACCATCCGGTGATCCCGGCGCTGATCAAGAGCAAAACCCCCGATACCCAGCTGCGGCGGCGCATCTGGCAGCGCCATCTGCCGGCCTCGGGGTTTCATCCTGCTGAGCCGGAGCTGGCGCAGCTGGTAAACAGTTATCTGTTTACCGAGCAGCAGATCCTGATGGCGCTGAAAGAGGCCGCCAGCCGCCGCCTGCTCAATCCCGATGCCGAGAGCGACCGGGAACTGCTGCTTGACGCCTGCCGCGAGCAAAGCCACCGCGAACAGCTAAGTGTCGCGCAAGAGGTGAAAAGCGCCTATCGCTTTGACGACATCATCTTGCCCGCCAAAACCAAGGGCTGGCTGCAGGAGGTTTTGCAGTATGCGCAAAACCGCCACCAGGTAATAGAGAACTGGGGTTTCGACGAAAAAAACCAGAACAGCAAGAATCTCTGTGTGCTGTTTTACGGTCCGTCCGGCACCGGCAAGACCATGGCCGCCTCGATCATCGCCAATGAACTCAACCTTGGCCTCTACAAGATAGACCTCGCCAACATCGTCAGCAAATACATAGGCGAAACCGAGAAGCACCTGGCGCAGCTGTTCGACCAGGCTGAAGCGATGAATATCGTATTGTTTTTCGATGAAGCGGAAAGCCTGTTTTCCAAGCGTACCGAAACCAAGGATGCGCACGACCGCTACGCCAACCTGCAGACCGGCTATCTGCTGCAGCGCATAGAGACCTATCCCGGCATCGTGATTCTTTCGACCAACCTGCTGAAAAACATGGACAAGGCGTTTACGCGGCGTTTCAAGTTCATGATCGAATACCCGTTCCCAGGCGCCGAACAACGCCTGCAGTTATGGCGCAACGCGTTTCCGGCGGCAACCCCTCTCGACGCCGGCCTGGACCTGCCTTTGCTGGCGGAAAAAGCCGCGCTCAGCGGCGGCAACATCAACAACATCGCGGTCAGCGCCGCGTTCCTGGCAGCCGCGCAGCAACAGGCGGTGACGCAGGCCCATCTGCTGCAAGCCACCGAGCGGGAATATCACAAGCTGGGCAAGGTATTCAGCTTGAACGATTTCAGCTGGGGCGATGATGACTAGTCGCCGTCATCCCGTCGCCATTGGCAGCGATCCATGCAGAAGCTGAGTGCGCAAGCGGTGCCGCAAGCCTCGCAAGCAGATCTGCAAGAAAATTTGCAACTTCGCCACGAAGCATCGCCGGAGGGCGAGGAACTGAGCGAGATGGGGGATTTCCACTATGCCGGCAGTCCATTCCGGCGGCGCGACAGAAGCGTGGTGCAACTGGCCACCGCGCCGCCCAACCCGCCCAACAAGAGCGGCTTGCCGGATAAGCTGAAAAGCGGCATCGAAGCCTTGTCCGGCATCAGCCTGGACCGGGTCAGGGTGCATTACAACTCGCCGCGGCCGGCGCAAATGCAAGCACTGGCCTATGCCCAAGGGAACGAGATTCATCTCGCTCCCGGGCAGGAGCGTCACCTGCCGCACGAAGCCTGGCACGTGGTGCAGCAGGCAAGCGGAAGAGTGCGGCCGATCGTGCAGCTGAAAAGCGGGATAGCGCTCAATGACGACGACGGCTTGGAGCACGAAGCGGACCTGATGGGGCAGGAAGCCATGCGGCATAGCGGCGCCGGCCTGGCTGGCGATGGCCGCGAGCACGGTGCCGGCCGGACGATGCCGGCCGTGGTGCAACGTCAGCCCGACGATGCTTTTGCTTACGTCGAGGAATTAACCTCGGGTGAAATGGAAGAAAGCAATGTCACGAAAAACGCTGCCGTGCTGGCGCAGACCCTGGCGAACGCCCGTAACATAGGCCGGACTTTTCCTTTGATTACGCAGAATACAGAGACCTTTAAGGCCATGAAAGCTGCGCTTTATCGCAAGATCGCGACCTTGGTGGCAAGCCTGGGCGTCGGGCAGAGAGCTGAATTTGTTCAAAGATGGAATGCCGGGCAAGAAAATAAGGTGTCTCTGGAATATTATGCCGCCAAAGGCGTTTTTGGGAAATACGTCCCGGTAGAGTCGAAGCCTTTTTTTGCCGGCAATGCGGCCACGCTCGACTATTTGGCAAAATGGTCAGAGAAAAAAAACAAAGACAAGACCATGAACCCGGATATCAAGCTGGCCAGGATGATTCCCCTGATCTTGTCGGAGCCGGCTTTGCCTGAGGATGTGATTGTCGCCCTGAAGCTGTTCTTCGGACACACGGCCAATTTTGTGCCGCAGAATAATCTGGGGCGCGATTTCCGTTCGGTCGAACACGGCGATTATTACCGCTCCAGCCTGGATCCTTTGCGGGAGGGAAATACGGCCCTGCTGCGCGAGCATGCCAAAAAACGCTATGAGGATCAGGGCAAGACACTGCCGGACCAGCAGACTTTCCAGGTCATCAACCGGCCTCTGCATGCGGCGGTCAAGGAACTCGGCAGCATGTATTCCAATATCGACGGCATGGAACTGTTCGCGCACGATACCGACGGCGACGCCAACTATGCCATGTATTCCAGCAGCATCGGCAGCCATACCGGGGCGCTGGGGCTGATCCAGAATGTCTACAAGACCGTACAAACCGGCACCAGGTTCAGCGGCGTCGCCGGCGAAAATTGGGACGAACAGGTGAGCGGCGGACAGTTTGCGCCGCTGATTGCGGAAGATATGCTGGCTCTCGCCGGCGAGCAGAATTATCACGACCTTCTGCTGGCCGACCGCAGCCGGCTGGTAGCGGAGGTGGCGGCGGAGATCCGCAGGAAATACGATGATAAAAAAACCGGCTTGCGGATTGTCCCGATACAGTCGGAGGCGCATGCCAGCCTGATTATGGAGTTGGTTTATCCGCCCAATACCAATGAGGCTGCCAAGCTGACGGAGATGGAATGGCGCGAACTGTTTATCGCTACCTTCAACCAGGTTGCTGCCGAACAGGAGCTGCAGACGCGTGTCACCCATCGCGGCAGTTTCGGCTTTCTCTATCCTAGTGCGTCTTCGGTCGGCGGTCCGGTACGGATATGGCCCGGATTGACCCCGCCCGAGCTGTTCAAGAACCTGGTTTTTTCTACGCTGGACAAGTTGCAGTCGCCGAAGGGCGTGTTTCAAAAGCCGGATCCGTCGGTCGTGCCGCCATCGTCGCCCGATAGCGTGGCGCTGCACGTGGAAGCATTAAAGACGGCCGTGCGTTATGCACAAGACGTCATGCACGAGACGATAAGCGTGAAGGGGCCGCCAGCCCTGGCCGAGTGGATTGCGGTTCGTTTGCAGCGCAACCTGGTCAAGGCGCATGTGCTATTGACCGCCGACAAGGATGGCAAACTGCAGCAGCAAGAAAATGATTTCCTGAAATCGGCGTCGACGATTGAAAACCTGATGGAATACAGCTATCTGCTTGAAGCCTTGCGTGCAGACGTGCTGCCGGCGCAGGATCCCTATCCCGGTTACCTGCGCAAGAAACTTGCGGTGTCATCCGACAAGAGCGATCCTGCATATAGGGACACTCATACTTTTTACCTGGACAGCGGCATGCAGGCGATTGCCAGTGCGCATCTCCTGGCGCGCAAATGGGCTGAAAAAAAGCATGGCATAGATCCTCAGGGGCAGCTCGACACCATCGATCTTTACAGCTATTTTGAGTACGGCATGATCGATAAGGTCAACCTGCTTCTGCTGGCGCGAAACCGTTCGAGCCAGGGATATCTGGACAAAGGCAATTTCGACAACATGCTGCGCGACATATTCAAGGATGGCGAGCCAGCCGTCATCGCCGCAGATCTGAATCCGGTGCTCACTACCCTGGCGGCGAAAACGGACCAGCTCCCTTATGCACCGGTATTCGAGCATTTCGCCAAGAACGGCGATGAAAAATCCGGCGTCATTCCCATCGTCGACGTCACCAATGCTTCGCTGGACAAGGCAGCCGAGCTGAACCTGGGCCAGGGCTACCAGAATTTCATCGTGGTCGAAAGCTTGTCCAAGCATCAGCAGCTGGGCGCCGACAAGTTCACCATGGGACGCCTGAGCGCGATAGGCAGCGAAGAGTTCGTCCAGGTGGCGAAAACGCTGCTGCAGCCGATAGAAAACGCGGCCTATCACCGCTTGCCTGCGGCGTATCGCTTGCGGATGGACAAAGTGTTTTACGGCGGCGCCGCACAAACCCTGCCGACGTTTGCGGCGTCGGTTCTGGACGCATCGGCGCAATACGACGATTTCATGGATCTGATCGGCATGGGCCAGGCATGGCGCACCCTGGACAAGGAGCCCAGCGACGAGGCGGACCAGGTGCGGCAACGCTACGTGGCCATGAAAGCTCTGCTGAATCAGGGGTTGGAACGGTACATGGCTGAACTGAAAGCGACCACCGGCAGCCAGTTCGATTTGCAAAAAGCGTTCAGCGCGCTGCCGCCTGCCGACCAGCGCAACCTGCAACGGCAACTGGCGGCGCAGCTGGGTTTTGCGGAAACAGATGAAGTGGTGACAGAAAACCCGTTCCTGCTGGGGCAAGCCAGCGATACCGGCATCGTCAATGCCGGCAATACCTGTTATCTTGCGGCGGCCTTGAATACCATGGCGTTTTCGCCGCAGGCGGCATTGTTCCAGCCACGCCCGAACGATCCCAAGGCCGGCCTGCGCGCTGACATCCTGGCCATCCTGGACAAGATCCGCAACGGCCAAAAGGTGCAGTATCTGGAAATCGCGGCGCTGCTGAGCGCACTGGATCATGCGCAGCTGCTGGAAGGGCCGAATGCGTTTGCGGTGGAAACCGCGCTCAACGCGCAGCGCGATCCGGCAGAAGTCATGGAATATGTACTGGGTTATTTCGGCATTGGAGAAGATCCCGGCTATCAGCTGGGACAGACGGTTCACAAGCGCATCGACCCGGGGAGCGCAGAGATATTCGATCAGCTTGATCCGGCAGGATACTCGGCCGTCAACGATGAGGGCTATTATCCGCCGAAAATATCTTCCGACTGGATGATCAAGTTACCGCTGGGAGAGGGCGATAACCTGGGACAGCTGATGGACAATTACCTTGCGATGGAAAACATCCAGCAATTGACCGCGGTGCATGCCGGACAAGTACGCAGCGGACCGGGCGTCAGCAAGACCTTCCTGGGGCCGGAAACGCCGGACGCAATTTCGTTTCAGCTGGTGCGCTGGAAGTTCCAGGAAGGGCAGGTGAAGAAAGACCGCAGGGAAATCGACATGCCGGAAAATTTCACCTTGAACGGTTCCGAGTACCGGCTGCAGGCCGTCATATACCACCGGGGTAATCGTGCAGACGGCGGCCATTACACCACCAGCACGCTGGACGATGAACAAGGCTGGCAATATCGCAACGACAACCTGGTATCTACCGATCTGCAATTCGCGCAAAGAAAAAACCTCGGCTATATATATACCTATGCCAAGACGAGGGAAATGCCTGATCAGGAACAACAAAACGAGCCGCCGAACGGCGGGGCCGATTTCGATGGGCTCGGCGCCTTTGATCATCACGGTGATTTTGAGGATTTTGGCGATCTTTTCCAGCCAGGCGAACTTGACAATCTTGATCTGCCGCAGTCCGGCGGCAAGCGTTCGCTTGAGGCGGCTTTTGGGCAGCGGCCGTCGGATGCTTCGCAAAATACGGGCGGGTGGCCGGAATCGGAGCAAGTACATAAGAAAAACAAGATTGCTGAGCGCGACGACTCTGCCGATCATCAATTCGGCCCCTCGGATCTCACGCCGCAACAGCCTGACGAGCAAATGCTGATGAACATGGGGGACGGTGACGGATTCTGGCTGGATGGCGAATTTTATCCGTTTTTTTGATCCATGACTTCCTGGCGCAGGTCAGTGTAAACCATAGGCGAATGTGAAAACAATGATGCCGCAAGCGCCCCCGCAACCGGCATCGTCCGCTGTGCGCCAGACCTTGCCGGAGCGAATCGATGTCACGCCATATGGCGCCAGCCATCTGGTCCCGATGGACGCATACCACTATGGCGGCAATCCGTTGCAACGGCGCGAAGCCGCTGCCGCCGGCCGGAGCGGGTTGCCGCACAATCTGAGGGCTGGAATCGAAGATTTGTCGGGGCTCGATTTCGATCAAGTCAAGGTGCACTACAACTCGGCCAGGCCGGCGCAGCTGCAGGCGCATGCCTATGCGCAAGGCAGCGAGATCCACCTGGGGCCCGGACAGGAACGACGCCTGCCGCACGAAGCCTGGCACCTGGTGCAGCAGGCGCAAGGCCGGGTAGCGGCCGGCGCGCAAGCCAGCGGAGTGGCGCTCAACGACGACCGCCGGCTGGAGCAGGAAGCCGATGTCATGGGCGCACGCGCCGTGCGCCATGGCCCGGCGGCGCCGGCCCCGGATGGATGCGGCGCCGCACCTGCTACAGCCCGCGCAGCGCCGGTAACCCAGCTTTATCGGATAGAGCGCGAACCTGTCACAACGCAGGTCTATTCGGTCTCCAACGATAACTCCATGGTGACCGGGATGGCAACGCCCAATCACGAATTCTATGTGAATAACGCAACCCGGATCGGCGCCATGAACAATGCCATCTCGGCCTCGCCGCTGATGTTTTACGCCGCCGGCACGGCCAGCCTGTTCGGGCGCGACTATTTCCGGGTTGGCTTGAGTTTTGACACCGCCAGGGTACGCGGCGACCATCGGGACGATTTGCAGGCGCAGTACCGGAACCAGGTGCTGCCCGAGATACGCTCGTTCCGCGAAGGGCGCCGCGCCGGAAAAACCGCCGAAATAGACGCCGCCACGGTGGTATCCGAGGGACGGATCAAACCGGCTTTGATCAATCCTGCACTGTCGGCCTCGGTACGCAAGCTTGAGCTGTTCAAGAAACTCATCCTCAGCCAGCTGGCGCTGGCCTCTTATCGCGACGATGAAACCGCGGCGATAGCCGATGCCGGCCGCATCGTCAGTACGCTGGAGAGCGCGCTGTATTCCGCCGACATTACCCGGGGCGCCATCGCAGCGCGGCTGGAAGAGCTGGCTCCTTATTTCAGGGAGGAAGACAATCCGGCGCGATTCCCCCTCGCGCCGATTTTGAGCGCCACCTTGCTCGAATTGCGGGCTGCCTTCGTGACGCTGGCGGCAGCATTACCGGAGGACCTGCCGGTCGACCTGATGTCGTTTCATAACGCCAGCTTCCAGGCGCGCCAGGTCGAAGCCGTCGACGGCCCGGACAACGTGCTCCTGTATCGCGCCTGCGACGTCACTACCTCCACCTTGCTCGGCAACAAGATCACAGAAGAGAATGCGCAGCGGCTCAAGACCTATGTCGCAGGTTCCGGCGGCGCTTTCCATTACGCTACCAAGATACTGCAATCGGGCGGCGACTGGGTCACCCTGGAAGGTTTCGCCGCCAGCGACCGCGAACGCGGCGTCATCGGCATCGAGGACGATGATTCGGCAAAAAACATCGACGATACCTGGCAGTACATCATGTACGGTGCGCTGGCCGGCGGCGGCTCGCCGCTGTCGGACGAGGACCGCTATTTTGCGCTGTACACAAAACTGCGCTACTACCTGAAAGGCATCACGGCGCCAGGCGTCTTCGGGCCGACGCAACGCGCCAAGCTGATACCCGAACCGATTGATATCGCACGGCTGAAGGCGCTGTTTCCGGCTCCGGTTGCAACGGGTATCGGCGGCTTTTTTTCGCGGCTGATTGCGGACACGCCCCAGGAAAAGGCGCAAGCGTTGTTTGCGCAGTTGCAGGCGACCGGTTTGCTGGACAGGAACGGTAGCGTAGCCGACCGCGAGACGCTGACGCTGCAACAGCTGCGCAAGCTGTTGCCGAACCTGCCTGAAGACACCGCGCTGAGGGTTTTCCGTATCCTGCGTGAGTCGCTCAAGTCGCCGCATATCCAGATCGGCTTGAGCAGCGATCTTGCCAACGCCATAGCCTGGCGCGCCTACCTTGGCGCAAACGACGACGCGCAACAGGCGCTGCTGGAGCAGCAATCCGACGCCATCATGGAGCAGGGCATTGATCCGCGGGCGCAGTCGGGAGCCATGTGGAGCGACCTGGCGCAGACCGTTGGCAGCCTGCCGCCAAGGCCGGTCCCTACCGTTGCCCTGGCGCCCATGCTCGCAACAGAGCCTGTGACGCCGCTGGTTGAGCCGGAGCCGCCGGTGCTGGGAGGGCAGGCCGAAACATCGCTGGCCGTCAGCACGCCGGTGAAAGATGAAGGCAAGCCAAAAGGCAAGAAGGCGTCCACACGGGATGAACTGATTACGATGGGCTTGAACGAACTGGACCGCCTGCGCGATCTGTGGCGCAGCCGGCAGCCACAGCCGGCATTGGGCAGTCCGCCGGGTTATGCTGACTGGAGCGGCGCGATCCGGTCGATTCAGCTAGCTCCGGAAGACATGCCTATCGGCGCTATCCACGAAGACATGATGCAGTGGCTGAGAAATGCCGAGGAAAGATGGGCTATATGAGCGATTGTGGCGGATTCAGGCCGGCACGTCGCCTTCGACGGTGGTACGGTACAAGGTGCGCCGCAAATGCTGCGGCGTAATGGGTGCGTAGTGCACGGTGCTGCGGTTGTCCCAGAACACCATGTCGTGCGCGCGCCATTGGTGGCGGTAGACGTTTTCGGCGCGTATGGTGTGCTCATGCAGGTAGCGCAGCAAGGCGTCGCTCTCATCCTTGGGCAGGCCGACGATGTGCGAGGTGAATCCTTCGCTGACGAATAGCGCCTTGCGGCCGCTTTCCGGATGTACGCGGATCACCGGATGTTCGACTTCGGGCACTTCGTCGATCTGCTTTTGCGTCAGGTCGGCGCGCCAAGGCGACAGCTTCTGCAGGCGCCGGTAGCGATACACATAGGAATGCACGGCGCGCCGGCCTTCCAGGGTCTGCCTGACATCGGCGGGCAGGGTTTCGTAGGCCAGGAACATGTTGGCGAAAGAGGTGTCGCCTTGTTCCGCCGGCAGCTCCTGCGCATGCAGCAGCGAACCCAGGCTGGGCTTGGGCATGTAGGACAGGTCGGAATGCCAGTCGGCGCCGGCGTCCACCAGGCCGATCGGCTTGCCGTCCTCGATGACATTGGAGACGATCAGGATTTCCGGATAGCCTTGCAGGTGGAAGCGGTTCAGCACGTGTACCTGCAGCGGGCCGAAGCGGCGGCTGAACGCCACGTGCTGCTGCGGCGTGATGCGCTGCTCGCGGAACACCAGCAAGCCATGCCTGACCAGGGCTGCGCGGATACGGACCAGCTCTTCGGCGGATAGCGGCAGCTGCAAGTCTAGGCCGGTGATTTCCGCGCCCAGCGGTCCTTCGAGCGGGCGGATGTCAAATAGCTGGGACGCAGCTGCGGGCGATGGCGATAAAGTGCTGGCGATGGACATAAGAGGGCTCGGATAGCGGAACGGTCCGGCCTGCCGGGATGCAACGGGCCGGCCGGACCCTCCTGAAAACAACATTACACCTGCTCATTACACCTTCTTAAGCATGGGCGCCGCAAATAATGGATTGTCATATCCTTATGCGGTTTGCGGCGTTTTGCCGCCGCAGCTTCAGCGGTGCGCCGAAACCAGGGCGAACATGGCGCCTTGCGGATCCAGTCCCTGCACGATCCAGCTGCCGCCGGGAACCTGGTGCGGCCCCATGAGGACCTTGCCGCCGCCGTGGCTGATGCGGGCAATGGCGGCGTCGACCGATTCCACATTGACGTAATACAGCCAGCAGGTCGCCGGCATGTCCGCGGTCTTGGTCATCATGCCTCCCACCGCCGCACCGCCGGTAGAAAATGTCTGGTAGATGCCGAGCGGGCCCATGTCGAGCGCTTCGTCCTTGGTCCAGCCGAACAGGTCGGCATAGAAGGTGAACGCCTGCTCGCCGTCGCCAGCATGCAATTCATGCCAGCCGACATGGCCCGGGGTGCCGGCCGCAACCGGCGCCGGCTGCTGGTCGCTATTACCCTTGAACAGGATGAAGGCCGCGCCATGCTGATCGGCGGCCACGGCGAAGCGGCCGACGCCGGGAATGTCGTCCGGCGGCCGGCGGATAGTACCGCCGGCCGCGGTGACCCGCGCTGCATAGGCGTCGACGTCGCTGACCCCGATATAGCCGTTCCAGCAAGGTTTCGCGCCCATGGCGCGTGCGTCTTCGGGGATCGGCATCAGGCCGCCGACCATGGTGGTCCCGGCTGACAATATGATGTAGGAACGGTCGCCCATGCCGGCGTCCTGCATGTTCCAGCCGACTACGCTTTGATAGAAAGACTCGGCGGCCTTGGCGTCGCTGGTCATGAGGTCGTACCACACGAATTTTGCTGGTTCGGCAGACATTTGGAATGGCTCCTTTGCTTGGGTTCGAGTCGGCCGCAGCTGTCCATAATCGTGGCAGGCGGCGCTTGGAAAGACATTATCCGCCCGATAACCGGGGAGTGGAAGCAGGGTCTTTGTGCTGCGGCGCAATAACTGATTGTAAAACCGGATTTTTCCTACATACGGGCGCACCCCATAGTTATTAAGATTGGACATACAGTGAAGCTGACCGGCGCTGCCGGGAAAACTGGCTTCCTTCAACTCTGACGAATGGCGGGAATACATGATGAAACTTCAAGACGAACAATGGCAAGAGCTGGAACCCTTGTTGCTGGGGAAACAGAGCGATCCTGGCGTCAACGCAAAGAACAATCGCCTGTTTATCGACGCCGTGCTGTGGATCGTGACGCGGAATTCGGCATGGCGCAATTTGCCGCGCGAGTTCGGCAACTGGACTGCCACTTACATGCGCTTCCGGCGCTGGAACGAAAGCGACTTCTGGCGCCAGCTGAAACAAAGCGACATCCAGGCGCCAGGCCTGGCTCAGCTACTGGAACAGATCGTCCATTACGGCGACCTGTACACGCGCCGCATCGAGCAGCGCCAGCAACGGAAAATCTCCCGTACCGCATACAAGGCGACGCTGGCTCCGGTCAAAGCGGCGGCCGCCAGGCAGCAAGCCTTGGCGCCAGGCGAGTCGACCTCGCACTGGGTTCATCTGGTGGCGCCGGGCTGACTTGGACATTTCCCCGCGCTGCGCTACAGTAGCGGCATGACAATACCGCTTTCAGACCTGGAAAAAATTGCCGCTCTTACCCTGGAGCATTACAATCAGCGCGCCGACGATTTCCGTGAGGGCACCCGCGATCACGATGTCAGCCAGAATATCGCGGCGCTGCTGCGCCATATCCAGGGCACGCCGCCATTCGCCATCCTCGACGTCGGCTGCGGCCCCGGGCGCGATCTGCGCACGTTCAGCAAGCTCGGCCACATCGCCACAGGCGTCGAAGGCGCCGCCCGTTTCGTCGAGATGGCGCGCGCAGACAGCGGTTGCGAGGTATGGCAGCAGGATTTCCTCCAGCTCGATTTTCCCGACAGCCGTTTCGACGGCGTCTTCGCCAATGCGGCGCTGTTTCACATTCCCAGCCAGGAACTGCCGCGCGTGCTGCGCCAGTTCCATGCCACGCTGAAGCCGGGCGGCGTGCTGTTCAGTTCCAATCCGCGCGGCGGCAATGAAGAAGGGTGGAACCGCGGACGCTACGGCGCCTACCATGACCTCGATGCCTGGCGCGGTTTCATGACCGACGCCGGTTTTGCCGAACTCGAACACTACTATCGTCCCGAAGGACTGCCGCGCGACCAGCAGCCATGGCTGGCCAGCGTCTGGCGCAAGCAGGACCGATAGGTTCGCCGCGCCATGGGCCGGAATGCTCAGCCGGTGCTGATATCCCACTTACGAATATTTGATTGTATGCGGAAGATATGGGCCCGCTTAAATTGATATTCCTACGCAATAAAAATCATTGTGCAACGTCTCTGAATAAAAGCCCGTTGAGTTCGGGCTTTGAGGTGAAAGCAAGGAGCCGATTTCAGGTGAGCCCAAACGTTTTCCTGATGCCTGCCCCAACCGGGCCTGCAGGCATGAAGCGGCGCAGTTTGGCCAAAAGAGAGGCCTCGCCTTTAGGCGTACGGCGCATCTTCCACACGTCCAAAGCGGCATCGACAATCGTGCTGGCGACGCCATCGGGTGCCGGTGCTTTTTGGACATTTTTTTGAATTGCCAGGGAAGCCACGCTGCGCTCATCGTCATAGGCTGAAAGTCGGGAAGCCGCATGGGGTGCATTGAGATCCAAATTGGTCTTGGTGAAGGAAGGCTCGACCAGCACCACGCGGATTCCGAACTTGCGCACCTCATGATCCAAGGTCTCAGACATCCCCTCAACGGCATGCTTGGATGCCGAATAGAGCCCCATGTACGGAGCCGGAAGGAAGCCCAGCACCGAACTGATGTTGACGATTCTTCCAGAACGTTGCGCGCGCATGTGCGGCAGTACCGCTTGTGTTGTACGCAGGATGCCAAAAACATTGGTATCGAACAGCGACTGAGCCTCGGCAATCGACGTTTCTTCCGTCGAGCCGAGCAGGGTCACGCCTGCACTATTGACAAGCACGTCAATGCGCTTGGCCTCAGCGATGATGGCCTGTATTCCATGTTGCACTGACGCTTCGTCGCGGATATCCATTTCGACCAGTACAACACCGGGTATTGCCTGTGCTTTTGTAATACTGCGTACGGTGCCGAATACTCGGCAACCACGCTTGGTAAACCTCTCTGCGGTTGCGCGCCCGATGCCTGATGACACGCCGGTAATAACGACTACTTTAGAATTCGACATAACAGTTCCTTTTGCATGGGTGAATTGGGATGGGCGGCAGTTCAGCTTTGCGAATGGACTGGCTTGATCTTGAACCATATGGAATACATCGCCGGCAAGAACACGAGGGTCAGAATCGTCCCTGCCAATGTGCCGCCGATCAGCGTGTAGGCGAGGGTACCCCAGAACACTGAATGGGTAAGCGGGATGAAGGCCAAGATCGCCGCCAGTGCGGTCAAGACCACCGGTCGGGAACGCTGCACAGTTGCCTCGACAACCGCATGGAAAGGACTCAGTCCCGCCTGTTCGTTGTGGCGGATTTGCCCGATCAGAATCAGCGTGTTGCGCATCAGGATGCCCGACAATGCAATCAGGCCGACCAGCGCATTGATGCCGAATGGCTGCTGGAACAGAATCAAGGTTGGCACCACACCGATCAGCCCCAACGGGCTGGTCAGGAAGACCATCACCATCGCGGAGATCGAGCGCACCTGGAAGATGATGATGAGCAGGGTTACTGCCAGCATGATGGGGAATAGCGGCAACATTGCTTTCGTCGCTTTTCCTGACTCTTCGATGGAGCCGGCCTGCTCAATGTGGTAGCCGCCAGGCAGCTTGTCCATGATAGGCTGGAGCTTCTGGGTGATGGCTGCCGACACGTCCGGCGGTTGCAAGCCATCGGCGATGTCGCCCCGTACGGTGATCGTCGGCATGCGGTCGCGGCGGCGCATGATCGGTTCCTCCATGCGCACGTCGACCTTACCCACCTGCGACAGCGGGATGCGTTGCCCATTGGCGCCAGCTAGCGTGAAGTCCGCGATCTTGGCCAGGTCGAGCCGGCTGTCGCCAGCCGAACGGGCCGTGACTTGCACCGTGCGAATGTCCTCACGTACGGCGGTGACAGGCACTCCACTCAGCAAGAATTGCAGTTGCTGCGCCACGGCGCTGGAGGTCAGCCCGACGGTCTGCAATCGGTCTTGCTGCAAGTTGAAGTGCAGCATAGGCGTGCGCGTGCCCCAGTCAGCGTTGACCGTACGCATCATCGGACTGGCATCCATGACCCGTTGCACTTCAGCCGCGATACTGCGTAGCTTGTCCTGGTCCGGGCCAGTGACCCGGTAGGCGACGGGAAACGGCGAGTACGGGCCGAATACGAGCTGTGTGACACGCACGCGCGCCTCAGAGGCGAGGCCCTCGGCGATTGCCTTGCGTAACCGGTTTTTCAATACCTCGCGCTCATCCTGGTTGTCTGTCCGGACCACGATCTTGGCAAACGACGGATCAGGCAATTCTGGTCCCATTGCCAAGTAGAAGCGTGGCGCGCCTTGTCCAACATAAGCCGTGACGATCTTCGCTTCCGGCTGTTTAGCCAACCATGCTTCCACCTTCTCTGTGGCGGCGCTGGTCTGGCCGATCGAGGTGCCGTAGGGCATCTGCACCTCGACCAGCACTTCGGGGCGGTCGGAGATCGGGAAGAATTGCTTCTTGACCACTGCCATTCCGAGCACGGCCACAATAAAAAGGCCCACTACAGTACCGGCGACCAGCCACTTGCTTGCGATAACCCGTTCCAACACTTGACGGAAGCGGTTATAGCGTGGCGTATCGTAGAGTGCGTCGTGGCCGCCCTCGACTTTTTTGAGATTGGGTAGTAGCTTGACGCCAAGGTAAGGTGTAAATACCACGGCGACCACCCAAGACGCGATCAGTGCGATGCCGACAATCCAGAACATGTTGCTGGTGTATTCACCGGCGGTGGAGCGGGCGAAGCCATTGGGCATGAAGCCGACTGCCGTCACCAGCGTGCCCGACAGCATTGGCGCGGCAGTGTGGCTCCACGCATAGGCAGACGCGGCGATACGGTCGTAGCCTTCCTCCATCTTTACCACCATCATTTCGATGGCGATGATGGCGTCGTCCACAAGCAGGCCCAGCCCCAGGATCAGCGAGCCCAGCGTGATGCGGTCGAAGTTCTTTCCGGTCGCGGCCATCACGATGAAAACTGCCGCCAGCGTCAGCGGCACAGCCGCAGCAACGACGATACCCACACGCCAACCCATGCTCACGAAGCACACCAGCATGACCACCAGCAGCGCGACAAAGAACTTGACCATGAACTCATCGACCGCCGAGCTGATATTGACGGCTTGATCTGTGACCTTGGTCAGGCCCATACCCTGCGGCATATCGGCGTTGATCGCACCGACCTCTTTATCCAGCGCTTTACCCAAGTCTAATCCGTTCCAGCCATCGCGCATGACGATGCCCATCAGCAGCGCGGGTTCGCCGCCGTTGCGGATCATGAAAGTCGCCGGATCCTCATAGCCACGCTTGATCGTGGCGATGTCCGACAGTTTCAATGTGCGACCTTGCGCCACGACCGGCGTATCGCGGATCTTTTGCAATTGATCGAAAGCGCCGTCCAGGCGAATAAACACCTGAGGCCCCTTGGTTTCCACGGAGCCAGCCGGCGTCAGCGCGTTCTGACTATTGAGTGCGGCGAATACTTCCTGCGGGCTGACGCCCAGCGTAGCCAGGCGCTCATGCGAAAACTCGACATAAATGCGCTCAGGCTGCTCGCCAACGATGTTGACCTTCTTTACACCGGGTACGTGCAGCAGCCGCTGGCGCAACGTCTCCGCATCGCGTACAAGCAGGCGTTGTGGTTCCCCCTTGGCCTTGAGTGCGAATAGGGCAAAGGTGACGTCCGCGTATTCGTCGTTGACCATCGGTCCGATCACGCCAGGCGGAAGGTTGCTTGCCTCATCGCTTACTTTCTTTCGGGCTTGGTAAAACTCTCCCTGGACCTCCGAAGGTGGCGTACTGTCGAGCAAGGTCAAGGTGGTGAAGGCCAAGCCAGGTCTTGTGTAGGTCTCGGTACGTTCATACCAGCGCAGCTCCTGCATGCGCTTTTCGATCTTCTCGGCGACCTGGTCCTGCATTTCCTGTGCGGTGGCGCCTGGCCAGGCAGTAACGATAGTCATCACTTTGACCGTGAACGCGGGGTCTTCCGCCCGCCCAAGTTTGAAGAAGGAGATGAACCCGGCCAACGAGATCAGGCAGATCAGAAACAGGGTGACGGAGCGCTCGCGCACGGCGAGCGCCGACAGGTTGAAGCGACCTTCGCTCATGGCCGCACTCCCACGGTTGCGGCGGCGACCTGGTCAGCCACCCGGACCTGCTCGCCTTCATGCAGCAGGTGAGTGCCGAGTGCGACTATTCGGTCACCTGGCTTGAGTTGACCTGCAATGTGCGCACCGTCGTCGTCCAGCCGCTGGACCGCGACCGCCCGCCAGGAAACCTTTGTCGGCTTGCCTTCGATGACCCAGACTCCCGCCCCCTTGCCGGCGTCGAACAGCGAGCCAATCGGTACCCACAAGCCGCCTTGCTCAGCGGGATGTGTGTCCGGGATCTGAACGGTGACCGTTGTGCCTAATGGGGCGCTGGACATCTCCCCATCCAGCACATACCGCGCCTCGAAGGTGCGGGTTAGTCGGTCTGCGGCATCCGAGAGCTGCCTGAGTTTGGTTGGAACGGTAACGCCCTCTTTGCCAAAAAGCGTGGCTTGGCCGACTGAACCGATGGCAGGGCGCAAGGTTTCCGGCAATTGGATGATGGCCTCGCGGTGTCCAGCATGGGCAACACGCACCACGACTTGGCCCGCGTTGACGACTTGACCGGGTTCGACCAGCGTTTCCATGACGACGCCATCGGAATCCGCCACCAGCTCCGTGTATCGGCTCGCGTTGCGAGCAACTTCGGCTTGGGCTTCGGTCGCATTGAGCTGGGCTTTGGCGGTATCTGCGGCAGCCTTGACTTGGTCGTAGGCTGAAGCCGATATCGCGCCGGTTCCGCGCAGGTCGCGGTAGCGAGCTTCATCATCCGCCGTTTGCTGCGCCCGTGCTCGGGCTGCGGCGACCGCTTCTTGCTGAGCATGCGCGGCAAGTTTCAGATCGACAGGGTCGATGCGCATCAGCGGTTGCCCACGCTTAACGGTTTGCCCCGCGTCCACAAGCCTCTCCAATATCTTGCCAGAGACCCGGAAACCAAGATCGCTTTGCACCCGAGCGGCTACGGTTCCGGTGAACGTACGTGATGCGGCGACCGCGCCCTGAATGGTAGCCGCACGTACCAACGGCGCTTCGGTACGTGGATCGGATTGCGGTTTTTCGCCACAAGCGACCAGTGCAAACGGCAATGTAGATAGGGCGGCAGAGAAAACGAGGCGGCGGAGCATAGAAATCCCATAAAGAGCTAAACAGGATTTCTATTTTGAGACTAGTGACTAATTGTGTCAGTAGTCACATAGATATTTGGCATTTATGGCGATAGACTGCGCAACACCAGATTAGATAGTTGTGCCGGGGCATCATCTGCAGAATCAAAGCTATGCTGCAAAAGCAAGGGATTGAGATAGGGGCGAATGACCAAGTAAATCGCCGTCGCCGTTTCATCGAGCGGCGTTTTGCGCTCAAACTCCTCTGTCTCGCGCCCCTGGCGCAGGATGTCCTGCAGCATTGCCTGAATGCGCTCCTCAAAGGCGCGCACCGCCTCCCAGCGCTCGGTGGCAGCCGAGGCGGCAATGTCATAGAGCTTGCGATCTTCAAAAAACAGGCGAAGGCATGACTCGACGCCCGTCTTGAACATGCGCCGGAGTTTCTCTGGCGGACGGTCGACTCCGTCAACGGCTGCTCTGACATCCGTTTCGATCTCGTGCAGACAATTTGCGCAAATCAGTTCGCCAATGGCCTGCTTGGACTCGAAGAACTTATAAATATAGGCTTTGGAAAAGCCAATAGCCTTGGCAAGATCAGAGACGGTGGTCTTTTCGTAGCCGTACAGGCGGAAGTGCTCGGTAGCTGCGACAACAATTTGATCTCGCACTTCGTGATCGACTGGGCCTCGGGCGGGGCCCGGATTAGTGGTTGCTTTGCTCATATTCAACAGCTTACCTCTTCTGCTCGATTTGTACAACGAGTGACTATTTCATGATATAGTCACAGAATAATTTCTCCCTTTCATGTCGCGGAAGATACCCATGCTACTTAAACGAACTCTCTTCACATTAGTCGTCGCCAGTCTTTCAGCGGGTTGCGCTGTCGGGCCAGATTATATTCGGCCCGACACGCCCATGCCAGATCGCTACCTGGGTCAAACGGCGGTTGAGCAACGGCATGCCAACGCCACTGCCGATTTCACTGTGTGGTGGGGAAGCTTTGGCGATCCACAATTGACCCACTTCGTAACGCTTGCGCAGGAGCAGAATTTGGATCTTGCGAAGGCATCCGCTCGCGTCGCTCAGGCGCGCTCAGGACTCGGGGCCGCGAATGCCGCGCTACTGCCTTCAGGTAACATCAATGCCCAGGGGGCACGAGCTTACCAGTCGGTTGAAACGCCATTAGGGCAAGTCTTGAATTCAAGACCCGATTTCGATCGTTACGGCAACGCCTATGAAGCCAACCTCGGCGTAGGCTGGGAACTGGACGTATTCGGCGGCGTGCGTCGCGGACGGGAAGCGGCACTGGCCGAGTATCAGGCTTCGGAGGCTGGCGCGGCGGCGACACGATTGGCGGTGGCGGCGCAGACCGCTGACATCTACATCAGCATCCGCGGACTGCAAACTCGCCTGGACGTTGCTCGCAGGCAGGTACAGACGCAACAGGAACTACTATCAACTATCAATCTGCTTTATGGCAAGGGATTGGCAGCCGAACTTCAAGTGCGGCAGGTCGAGGGTGCGCTCGCTCAGGTGCGGGCATCGGTACCGGTCCTCGAAACAGGGCTGGATACAGCCATGAATGCGCTGGACGTGATGCTGGGCACAGCGCCCGGTACGCACCGGGAGGAGCTGGCTAATGCAGCCGTTATTCCGATTGCCCCCCAGATCGCATCAACCGGATCACCGCGTGATTTGCTCAGGCGCCGGCCCGATCTGATCGTGGCCGAACGTCGTCTGGCTGCGTCGAACGCGCGCATCGGCATGGCAATCGCCGAGTATTACCCCAAGCTCTCCTTTAGCGGACTGATTGGCAGCGCGACATCTTTATCTAGCGGCAACCTGTTCACCGGCGGCGCAAGTCAAGCCGCCGGCGTGCTGGGTCTTCGCTGGCGTCTGTTCGACTTCGGCCGCATCAACGCGCAGATTGACTTGGCCAAAGGGCAGGAAGCCGAGGCGCTAGCCGGTTATCGGCTCGCGGTGCTGCGCGCTACCGAGGACGTGGAAAACGCGTTCTCGGCCTTGGTGAAACGCGAAGATCAGGCCGGCATGCTCACCCAGGGCGTGGCTTCGCTCAGTCGAGCGAGGGGGGCCTCGTTTGCGGCATACCAGAAAGGGGTCGTCAGCCTTATCGAAGTCTTGCAAGCCGATGAGAGCCTGTTACGTGCCTCCGATATGCGAGCGCAAGCGCAAACCGAATCGGCACGCGCGGCGGTCGCGGCATTCAAGGCGCTCGGCGGAGGTTGGCAACCCCAGGAATCCGAAGCTGTAGCAATTAGATAGCGGAGTACACACCAACGAAGACGGAGGACAGCCGCACCCACAAAGGGTCTCGACAGACTATGTTGTCCGTTTTGACTAAATTGAAGAATCGGGGGCGAACCCGGCAGACTTTATTGTTCGTTTTCATTTCTTGAGGTGCGTCGGCTGAGGCAGCTCAAAAAAAGATGAAATCGTCGTTGCAGGAGGGAAGCGCCTGTCCTGTCAGCCAGACCAGGCGCCATAGCGCAAGGGCAGCTGCGAGAATGAATCCGGCAATAATCAGCATGTTCTTTCCTTTTATCGCACACTCGTGCGAAATTGACGTAATAAAAACCGGCATCTAGTGCCGCCATGGGTTTATGCGTGGTAATTGAAGCTGCGGTAGGTAGAGGTCAGCCGTTCATAAGCGCTGCGCACCCTGTCAGGCGCCTTGGGATCGCGCAGGAAACGCGCATCGTGCATCAGGCCGACCATCAGGCTGTAGATCTCGAACGCCAGCTGCTCAGGGTCGGTGTCGGGCCGCAGGTGGCCGGCGTCCAGCGCCTGGATGATGGCGCGCCGCAAGACCCCGCGCCAGCGCAGCACGTTGTGCTGCAGCCGTTCGCGCATGGGCGTGTCGACATCGTCATACTCGAACGCGCCGGCGACATAGATGCAGCCGGTGACATTGCAGGTGCGCGCGATCCAGTTCATCACCAGCGCGTTAAGGCGCGGCAGGCCGCGCGCCTGCGCCATCGCCGGTACGAATACGTCGGCGGAAAAGCGGCGGTCGAATTCGTCCAGCACCGCTTCATGCAAGGCTTCGCGCGAACCGACGCGCGAGAATACGCCGCTTTTGCTGATGCCCAGCCGTTTCGCCACTTCTCCCAGCGACAAACTCTCCAAGCCCTGGGTGGCGACCATATCCAGTGCCGTATCGACGATGGCCGCCAGGGTGAGTTCGCTTTTTTCGGTATGGGTATCCATGCGCTGCAGTTTAGCACTATCGTGCGAAATGTCTAGATTATTTCCTTTGGCAGCGCAGGATTCTTCAAACCGCCGGCATCTTGTGGAAACCGGCGGTCAGGTGCTTCCGGCTGCCAACTGAGTTGCCAGTCTGGCAGCAATCATGCACCTGCGTAAATCGAATCGCCGGCGTCGTGTGTCGCGCTGTCCCGTAATTGCGCACGCAATTGCGCCATTACCCGCTTGTGTTCAGGCATGGCCGGAACGCTGACGGCCGGATAGCTGCTGTCGCTTTCCAGCAGCATGCCCTGGGCCGCAGCGACGGTTACTTCATGCTCGACCTGCGCCCGGGTCTGAGTGGAGACAAAGGGCTGTTCGGCAGGATAGGGGGCTTCGGCAAAAACCGAAGCCGTTGCGGTGAGGGCGAGGATTGCCACTATCGTTTGTATGGTGCGCATGTTCGTTTTCCTAAAGAATGAAGGGGGGCGATAACGTTGGCTGATCCCGCAACCCGGCGCTGCGCGCCTGGTGCGGAGCAGATGTTCGCCATCGCTGACAAGCAGTGTAGGCTTGCGCTTTAGACGATCTCATGACATAAGAATGACAATTTCGTCATGCCAGCCTGGGAACGTCAAACCGGCTGATCTGGAGGAGTGGCAATGGACTGGATTTTCGAGCAGGACAACATCGACTGGGCGGCGCTTTCCCATCTTTACAAGATAGCGCCGCTGGGCGACAAGCATCCGGACGACCTGAAAACGGCGTTTACCAACAGCATGTTCAAGTGCTTCGCATTTGATGGCGGCGTCCTGGCCGGCGCCGGCCGGGCGCTGGCGGACGGCATCGATTGCTCCTATATCTGCGACGTTGCGATACATCCGGATTTCCAGGGACAAGGCCTGGGCAAGGCCATCATCGCCAAATTGAGGGATCTGTCCGCCGGCCACAAGAAAATCATTCTCTACGCAGTGCCAGGCAAGGAAGGGTTCTACAAGAAACTGGGATTCAAGCGCATGAGCACGGCCATGGCGATTTTCAAGAACCAGCAACGAGCGCTTGCCGCCGGCCTGGTCAACGATACTTGAGCCGCGCTTATCCGTGCCGGTGGTCCGGATGCTGGCAGCTGGCGGCATGCTGCTTGCCGTCGTTCCAGGAGGAGCCCAGGATCAAGCTGCAAAAATCGATGCGCTTGTAGCCGGGATCTTTCAGCGCCAGCACATCGGCCTTGACGTTGCCGAAGGTGGTCTGCGGCTTGTGCATTGTGCCTTGGGCGAAGGCGTCGATGATGCCTTGCTTGAAACCGGCCCCGCGCGGATGGGCTCGCACCACCTGGCTGCGCTGCTCTTCGCTGAATTCGTCGTAAGCCATGCCCAGCACATCCATTTCAACGCCGGCAGTCACCAGCGCTACCACCGGTTTCTTGTATTGCGGAATGCCAGGCGTGGTGTGCAGCGCGATCGCATCCCATACCTGTTCTATGTCGTATTCGGCGATGCCGTAGCCGCGCAGGAAATCGCGTGCGGCGTTTGCCCCATCCACTTCAAAACGGTCGTGCTTGCTGCTGTAGCCGTCAACCAGTCCCATGTCATGGAACATGGCGCCGATGTACAGCAGTTCGGGATTGTAGTGCAGCCCTTTGCGGGCGCCGGCCAGCGCGCCAAACAGGAACACGCGGGTGGAATGGTGGAACAGCAGGTCTGACTCGGTGTCGCGCACCAGCTGGGTGGCGGCGCGCGCCATGGCGCTGTCGGGGATGGTGATGCCGGCGATGGTGTTGCTCATTATGTTGCTCATCATGTGCTCCTGGAAGAGGGTTATCTGTCAAGCGACGATGCAGTCCACTGTAAATCCAGGCCGGCTCCGCTACAATGCCAGCCATGCGCTGAACGCGGCCAAGCGTACGGTTTTTCCTGCCAGTGCCCGTCACGACTTGTCAGAGGCGTTTTGAATGCGTACTGTTGCGATTGCGATTTTCCAGGGTGTGCAGGCGCTCGACGTGGCGGGGCCGCTGGACGTCTTCGCCGAAGCCAACGGTTTTCTTGCCGCCGGCGAGGCCTATGCACTGACCCTGGTGAGCGCCAGCCCCGAGCCTGTGCGCGCTTCGAACGGCATGCGCCTGCTGCCGGACAGCACATTCACGGAATCCGGCGGCGACTACGATACCGCCTTGGTCGCCGGCGGCCCGTCCTTGCCGCAGGACGCGCCGGACCAAGACATGACTGCATGGCTGCGCAAGGCGGCCATGCGCAGCCATCGCTACGGCGCCATATGCACCGGCGCTTTTGCCTTGGGCCATGCGGGATTGCTGGATGAGCGCCACGTCACCACTCACTGGCAGAATGCATCGCATCTGGCGCAGCGGTTTCCGCGCGCCCGGGTGGAACTCGATCGCATCTACATCCGCGATGGCAGCCTGGTGACTTCGGCAGGGGTGACTGCCGGCATCGACGTTTCCTTGGCGCTGGTGGCGGAAGATCATGGGCCGCGCCTGGCGCTTGCGGTCGCCAAGCGGCTGGTGGTGGTGGCGCAGCGGCGCGGCGGCCAGTCGCAGTTCAGCCCTTTTCTCAGCGCGCCGGCGGATGAAAGTTCGCCGGTAGCCAAGGTCCAGGCTTATGTCATGGAACATCTCGGAGAAAATTTCACGGTCGCAAAACTGGCGGCAGTGGCCGGCATGAGCGCCCGCAATTTTGCCCGCGTGTTTGTCGAAGTGACGCAGCTTACGCCGCATGAATTTGTCGAGCGCGCACGGGTTGATGCGGCCCGCAATCTGCTGGAGAGCAGCGGCGCGGCGCTGAAGGCGATCGCCTACGATTGCGGTTTCGGCAGCGCCGACCGCATGCGCATCGTGTTCACCAAGCGGCTGGGTGTATCGCCCAGCGAATACCGCACCAGTTTCCGGAAAATATAATGTTTTACCGGCGCCTCAGACCACAAAAAAACCATGGCTGCCGTCGGCCGCCAGCTGCGCCACCAGGCCGTATTCCCAGTCCAGATAGGCCTGCATCGCTGCAACCGGGTTATCGGTGCCTTCATACGGCCGCCGGTAGCGGTCGATGCGCGGCGAGGCCAGTGCAGTCTCGCCCGATTCCAGCGGCAGTCCCGCAGCAATCCAGGCTGCCGTGCCGCCCTTGAGCACAAACACCGGCTTGTCGCTAAGCAGTTGCACATCGCCGGCGGCGTAGCCTGCCAGCAGGCTGCTGCCGCAGGTCAGTACGTAACGTTCGGCGCCGGCTGCCTGCTGCAGTACTTGCGCCAGCTGCGAACGCAAGGCGAAGCGTGCACCGGGGATGTGCTGTTTGACGTAGTTGGCGCTGCTGGTGAAATCGAGCAGCACGGTATCCGCGCCGTCTTGCAGCCATTGCGACAGCTGCTGCGGGGTGACCGGCTCATGCGGTGGCGCCGGCGGCAAAAGCTGCGCGGGATGACCGCTTTCGCCGAAATGCTGCGGCTGCAGGCCGTCCAGCACGTGGACTTCCCAGCCCATCTGCGCCAGCCAGGAAGCCGTCATGTTGGCGCGCACGCCGTCATCGTCCGCCAGCACGATGCGGGCGCCGCGCACCGGCGCCACGTGGTCGGTTTCCTGCACCAGCTGGCCGCCGGGAGCGGAGCTGAAGCCGGGCAGGTGGCCGGCGGCATATTCTTCCGGCGTGCGGACGTCGAAGCGGTAGGTGGTGCGGCCGGTTTCATTGTTCCATTGCGCCAGCGCCGCCAAGTCTGCACGGCCGACCTTGGCCTGATCTGCCACCTGCCGGCTCGATTTGACTGCTTGCAGGTGGTGGCCGCTGCCTTGGGGATCTGTGGAGCGCTCGGAAAAACGTTGCGTCTTGCCGTGTTCCAGCTGCTGTCCTGCCAGGGTCCAGCCTATGGTGCCGTTACGCAAGGCGCTGACCGGATTCGGAATGCCGGCATTGATCAGCGACTGGCTGCCGATGATGCTGCGGGTGCGCCCGGCGCAATTGACGATGACCCGGGTTTCCGGGCGCGGCGCCAGCGCGCGCACGCGCAGCACCAGTTCGGCGCCGGGCACGCTGACGCTGCCGGGGATGCTCATGGTGTTGTATTCATCGTAACGGCGCGCATCAAGCACCACCACATCGGCGTCTGCATCCAGCAAGGCCTTGACTTCCGGCGCCGACAACGACGGCGTGTGGCGTTGCGATTCCACCAGCTCGCCGAAGGCCTTGCTCGGCGCATTGACGTCGCGGAAGATTTCACCGCCGGCGTCGCGCCAGCCTTGCAAGCCGCCGGCCAGCAGGTGTACGGCGCTGTAACCGAGCTGCAGCAAGCGTTGCGCAGCCGGCTGGGCCAGTCCTTCGCCGTCGTCATACACCACAATGACGGTGTCGCGGCGCGGGATGCGAGCGTAGGCTTCCAGTTCGATACGCCCCAGCGGCAGGTTGGCGGCGAACAGCGGATGCGCTTCGGCGAACGGCGCTTCTTCGCGCACGTCGAGCAAGGCCAGTTCCTTGCGCTCCAGCAGTGCGGCATGGATTTGCTGGAAAGAGAGAGTGGCGAAAGTGGTGTATTGGTTGGTGGTCATGTTTTTTTCAATTCGCTGGAACGGTCCCAGATATTCGGTAAATGGGTGTTGGAGTAACCGGAGATGAAGGCCTTGCTGCTGCCGTCCTCGGCGTATACCGAGCGTTGCACTGCGCCGATGTTGGCGCCGTATACATGGATGCTGATCGAGACGCTGTCGGCAAAGGCGTTGCGCACCTGGTGGATATCGCCGGCCTCGGGCGACAGTGTTTCCACCGTGCCCGGCGTCAGCTTGAGCGCCGCGCCTTCTGCCTGCAAGCCGCCGCCGGCGCAGCGCCGGTAGGACTGCGCATACTCGGCGCCGCGCAGCATGCCGATCAGGCCCCATACCGTATGGTCGTGGATCGGCGTTGTCTGTCCAGGGCCCCAGACGAAGCTGACTATCGAAAAGCGCTCGGCCGAATCGGCATGCAGCAGATATTGCTGGTAACGCTCGGGCTGCGGCTGGGCATAGGCATCCGGCAGCCAGTCGTCGACCGCGATCAATTGCTGCAGCAGGGCGCCGCCGTCGTGCAGGACTTGCGCTTGCGGCGGCTTGTTCTCGAGCAGAGCGGCGAATGCGGTGACAAAGTCGCGCAGCCGGCCGGGGTTGTGTGAGCGAAGCATGCTTTTCTTTTCCTGTTTCGGTACCGACAAGGATAAAGCATGCAGGATAACGCCGCTCAACTGCCAGGCAGCAGTGCCGCTGCTATCAGCCGTTGCGGAACAGGAAGCTGTAGGCGTTCAGCGCCGGCACGCCGCCCAGGTGGGCGTACAGCACCCTGGAGCCGGGCGGGAATTCGCCCAGCCTGGTTTTTTCTATCATGCCGTGCATCGACTTGCCCTCGTAGACCGGGTCGGTCAGCATGCCTTCCATGCGCGCGCAAAGGCGGATCGCTTCCAGCGTGCCGTCGTTCGGCAAGCCATACTCGGGGCCGCCGAAGCGCGTGTCCAGCACCACATCCCGGGCCGTGATGTCGCGCTCCAGTTCGACCAGCGCGGCGGTGTTTTTTGCGATGCGCAGGATCTGCTCGAAGGTTTGCTGCGGTTTGGCCGAAGCGTCGATGCCGATCACCCGGTCGGCGCGGCCGTCCGCGGCGAACCCGACCAGCATGCCGGCTTGCGTGCTGCCGGTTACCGAACAGGTGACGATGTAGTCGAACTTGAAGCCCAGCTCAGCTTCTTGCTGCCGCACTTCTTCCGCAAAACCGACGAAGCCGAGGCCGCCGCGAGGATGTTCCGAGCAGCCGGCTGGAATCGGGAACGGCTTGCCGCCGGCCTTGCGCACGTCTTCCATGGCTTGCTCCCAGCTCTGGCGGATGCCGATGTCGAAGCCGGCGCTGTCGAGCCGTACCTCGGCGCCGAGGATGCGCGACATCTCGATATTGCCGACCCGGTCGTACACCGCATCCGAATAATTCACCCAGTTCTCCTGCACCAGCACGCACTTCAGGCCGAGGTGGGCGGCGACCGCCGCGACCTGGCGCGTCTGGTTCGACTGGATGCCGCCTATCGACACCAGCGTGTCATAGCCGCCCGCCAGCGCTTCCGGGATCAGGTACTCCAGCTTGCGGGTCTTGTTGCCGCCGAACGCCAGGCCGCTGTTGCAGTCCTCGCGTTTTGCATAGAGCTCGACCTTGCCGCCGAGGTGGGCGCTGAGACGCGGCATCGGCTGGATCGGTGTTGGCCCGAAGGTGAGTGGATAGCGGGGGAATTTCTGCAGGTTCATGGAGGTCGCTCCTGGGATTGAAGGGGATCCGTACGCCGCAGCGGCGCTGCCGGGACGAAAACCATATTAAAATCAATCACTTGAATCAGGGTTGCAAGTTTTTAAGAGAATTTGGATCTAAAATATGAAATTCTCTTTAATAGATGATTTTTATTCTGAGAAAAACAATATGAAAGCAACAAAATTGCGCACCAAGGCGTCTCCCATGGAGGCCCCCGGCGCGGTTATGGATCGTACCGACCGCGCCATTCTCAGGGCCTTGCAGCGCGATGCTTCCATCTCTAACGTGGCGCTGGCGGCCAAGGTTAACCTGAGCGCGCCGGCTTGCCTGCGGCGCGTCGAGAGGCTCAAGGAGTCGGGACTGATCAAGGGCATCGTCGCCTTGCTCAATCCGCGTGCGCTGGATGCCGGAACCATGGTGATGATCGGTGTTGTGCTGGATCGCTCGACGCCGGAATCGTTTGCCGATTTCGAGCGGGCGGCGCAGAAAGTTTCGGGTTGCCTTGAATGCCATGTAGTCACGGGAGAATTCGACTACTTCATGCTGCTGCGGACCAAGGACAACGACAGTTACAACCGGCTCCATGCGGAACAGCTGCTGTACCTGCCGGGAGTGAGGCAAATCCGCACATTCATGGTGCTCAAGCAGGTACTTTCAACTACCCAGCTGCCGCTTTAGGAAGACAGGCGGCAGCGGGTTCAAGGCTGCTTAGCAATTGCCTTTTTTTGCCTGTCCCGGAGGGCAATGGTAACGGCCGTTGCCATCGTCACGCCGGTCGTCGCCGCGGCGGTCGTCATGGCGATCGTCGCCACGGCGCCAGCCGCCGCGGTTCAGTTCCCAGCCATTGTTCCCTTGGCGCCATTCCGGACGGCTGTACTGATAGCCGCTGCGGGCTCGTTCCCAATGGCCGCCGGCCCATACATGGCGGTTGCCGTTCCAGTTCCAGTAGCCAGGCGCCCAGACATAGCCGACCTGCGGCGGCGGCACGCGCTCATAGCGCGGCGCCGGAGGAGGAGTGCCGATGGTGATGTTGACGCCGATTTGCGCCATTGCCTGGCTTGGCATAAAGGCGGTAACGCTGAGTGCTGCCAGCGCTGCCGCGCAGAGGATGCGTTTCATGTCTTCTCCCACAGTTATTGGTTGAGAAACTATATCTCTTATTTTTTCCAGGCCAAACAATGATGCATAAAATTACACTTCAACGCATCGCATTACATCCGTTACATATTGTCGAGCAAGACGATTAGCGGTGGTGCCACCCAGATGGTCTCTGGTATTTCTTCATTAATAAAATTCCATCATGCAATATTTAGATTATTATAATATTGCAATATGGAAATATATCCGAGTACTTCTCACCACTCATTCTGGAGAATATTTTGAGAAATGTAAGAAAATTATTGGGAGTACTGCCGATTTGTTGCGGAATGCTGGCGTTTTCCACCAGTGCAGCGGCGTCTGGCTCAGCTGCCGGCAGCCAGGCCCGGCTGGCGGTCAGGATCGCGCCCTGCGATAGCGCCTGGAATGGGGCAACTCCCTATGTTAGCGGTAATAAGGTCAGTTATCGCGGCATCAACTACACGGCGGCGTATTGGACCCAGGGCAACTATCCGGCAAGCAGCAGCGGTAGCGCCGACAGCGCTCAGCCATGGGTAGCCGGACCGGCTTGCCGCGTTGCCAAGGTGGCGGCGGCCGCCAGCGACCACGATGCGAATTTTTCTCCGGCCACGCTGCAGTTCCTGAAGACCAATACCGGTCTCGACGGCGAGCAGTGGGACAACATCATGAAACTGGTTAACAAGCCGGAGCAGGATTCGCTCGACTGGACCAAGTTCTACGGTTATTGCGAGCCGCTGGGCGACAGGCGCGGCTACACTATCGGCATCTTCGGCGCCACCACAGGCGGCCCGAACGACACCGGCCCCGACGGCCCGGCGCTGTTCAAGGAATACGATGCGGCCAGCGGCGCCTCCAGCCCCTCGATCGCAGGCGGCCTGACGCGCGCCGGCGTGCATGGCAGCATGCAGGGTTCGATCCTGAACATCACCGACAGCAAGACAGTCTTTTGCGGCAAGATCGGCGGACTGCAGAACAATGCGGCATGGCGCGAGGCGATGTGGCATACCTTCTATAACGTCTACATCAAATACAGCCTGCAGCAGGCGCGCCAGCGCGGCTTCAGTTCGGCGCTGACCATCGGTTCATTCGTCGATACCGCGTTGAACCAGGGCGCCGACGGCGATTCCGGTTCGCTGGAGGGCGTGCTGGCCAAATCCGGCAGCAGCACCAATGAAAAAACCTTCATGACCAGTTTCTACGCGCAGCGCACCAAGGTGGTCGACACCAACGAATACAACCAGCCGCCGAACGGCAAGAATCGCGTGAAGCAGTGGAGTTCGCTGCTGGGCATGGGTGAAACGGATCTCAAGGATGCCGATGCGGCAGTGGCCAAAGTGACTAACTGGACCCTGAAGTAAACGCAGGCAGCGGCCGGAAGATGCTTGCCGGCCGCCGCGGTCCCTGGTGGAGATCAGTGGGCTTTGCTTGCAGGTCTTTGCCGGAAGAACAGGATGCAGCCGAGGATGAAGGCAAACAGCGCCAGCGAGGCGGAATAACGGCTCAGCGCCAGGCCGCCGGCATTCAACGGCTTGTCGAGGAAATCGCCGACCACGGCGCCCAGCGGCCGGGTCAGGATGAATGCGGCCCAGAACAGCAGGGTGCGCGATATGCGCGTCCGATAGTAGGCCAGCACCAGCAGCGCCAGCAGCGCGCCGAACACCAGCGCGGCCCCGGTATAACCGAGGCCGGCGCTATCCGCGGTCCAGTCGCCCAGCGCCGTACCCAGGGTCTGGGAAAACATGATTGTCAGCCAGTAAAACATCTCGGCCTTGGGCGTGTTGACGGTATCCACCGATATCGAGCCAAGCGCGCGGTGCCAGACTGCCAGCGATGCCATCAGCAGGATAAACAGCAAGGAGCTGCCGCCCGCATAGCCGATGCCGAGCGAACGGTCGGCAAAATCCGCCAGCGTGGTTCCCACGGTGGTGGTGGCGATGATGGTGGCCCAGTAGAGCAACGGATGAAAACCCTTGGCCTTGATCTGGGCAAACACGGCAACCAGGAAGGTCGCAGCAAAAATCGCGGTGGCCACCAGGTAGCCAAGGTTCATCGACATGGAGACGGCATCGCCACCGGTTTCACCTAACGTAGTGGCGGCTATCTTGATGATCCAGAACAGCAGGGTGACCTCAGGGACTTTGCTCAAGCCGCGTTCGACGGACTGGTTCATGCGGATTTCCTTTCGATATCAGGTCTGTTGCGGGTTCTGGCGTTTCGGGACAACTGAGAGAGGCTGTGTCTATGACAGCCTCCGTAGTGACCGTTGCAGACAGTCTGGAGATCCAGACTTAGCTCAGCCATAGTGAGTGCCATCCGCCACGGATCTGCCGCCGTCACAACTCCTGCATGAATTGCGCAACGGCCTGGGCAAACGCCTGCGGCTGTTCCGTTGCGCTCAGGTGCGAAGCGTCCTTCAATACGACCAGGCTGGCTTGCGGGATTTTCTCGGCCAGTGTCTGCGCCATGGCCAGCGGCGTGCCCTGGTCCAGTTCGCCGGCAATCACCAGCGTCGGCACGGTTATCTGCGGCAGGCGCGCGGTGGTGTCCACGGTGCCGACCGCATGGCAGCAGCCGATATAGCCGGCTGGCCCGGTATTGACCAGGCGCTGGCGGAAACGCGCCACGGTGGCGTTGTGCTCGGCGCGGAAACGGTCATGGAAATAGCGCCCATGACGGCGTCGGCAATCACCTCGATGCCTTGGGCGCGTACGGTGTCGATCCGCTGCTGCCACACTTCGCGCGCCGGCGGCGGGTAGTGCGAGGTGCAGTTGGCGATGACCAGCGCGGCCACCAGCGACGGATGGCGCAGCGCCAGTTCCTGGCCGGTCATGCCGCCCATCGACAGGCCGATCCATACCACCGGGCCGGAATCGAGCTCACGCAGCAGGCGCGCCGCATCATCGGCCAGATCGGCGATGGCATACAGTCCGTCGGGGGCATCGGAGCTGCCATGGCCGCGATGGTCATAAGCAATGACGCGGCAATCGGCGGCCAGCAGATTGGCCAGGCTGTCCCACATGGTGAGGTCGCAGCCGAGGGCATGGCTGAGCACCACGGTGTGGCGCGGCGCCTTGCCGCTGCGCGGCGCGCGTACGCTGTAATGCAAGGCCGGTTTGCTCTCGGTAGCGGCTTCGCGGCCGATGCCGGGATGGATCGCTGCCGCCGGTGCTGACGGCGCCGGCGTGTAGCCGATTTGCGCGCCGATTTCGCGCAGGATCTTTTGCGCATGTGTGAAGGCGGTATTGGCGGCGGGTACGCCGGCATAGATGGCGCCCTGCATCAGCACTTCCTTCATTTCATCCGGCGTCAGGCGCGTCTCGGCATCGCCCAGCAGCGCGGCCCGCGCATGCAGCTCGAATTCTTCCCAGCGGCCCAGCGCCATGGTGATGGCCAGCACGATCACGCGCCGGGTTTTCTGTTCCAGTCCGGGACGGCCCCAGATTTCATTCCAGGCAAAGCGCGTGATCAGGTTCTGGAATTCGGCGTTGAAACCGGTGGCGTTGGCCAGCGAGCGGTCGACCCAGTCGTCGCCGAGTATCTGGCGGCGGTTCTGCATGCCGCGTTCGAAGTCATGATCGATGGGATCGTAGCTCATGGTTGGTTTACCTGTTTATTCACGGTTGGGTTTCAGGCGAATTCAAACGAAAACGGCCTGTGCCTGCAATGTGTCCATCGTAGCTTGCAATACCTGCAATTGCCGGCGCGCCAATGCTTCTGCCGGCGCCGTTGCAGCGGCCGGATCGAACAATGCGGTTAGGGCTTCGAGGTCAAGCTTGTCGTGCAAGCGCTGATCTGCCTTGACGGCATCCAGCAACACTTCGGACAGTTGCCTGCCATCGGCGAGCGCGCGCTGCGTCAACTGTTCCATCAGGCCATGCGCCTGTGGCCGGCCGATGGCGCCGGCCAGGTAAATCGATGCGGCTTCTGCGAACACCAGTCCTTGCAGCGCATCGATATTGCGCAGCATGCGTTTGGCATCGACCTGCAACCCGGCGATGGCTTCGTTCAATGCGCTGAGTGCGCCGTGGGCGCTGAGGAACAAGCCGGGCCACTCCGCCAGTTCGGCCTGCCAGTTGCCGAGGCCGCGCTCATGCTGCTGGCCCATGCTCGCCAGCAGCGCGGCCGCGCTTTGCGGAGTACGGGTGGCCGCCGCCAGGGCGATCATGGCCGATACCGGATTGCGCTTGTGCGGCATGGCCGACGAACCGCCGCGGCCATTGCCGGACGGTTCCGCCAGCTCGGCGATTTCACCTTGCGCCAGCAGGCTGAGGTCGGTGCCGATCTTGCCCAGGCTGCCGGCCAGCACCGCGACTTCCAGTCCCAGCCGTACCCATTCGTCGCGCTGGGTATGCCAGGCGGCGTCGGCCACCGACAGCCCCAGGTCGTCTGCCATGCGCTGCGCTACCAGCGGGCCTTTTGCGCCCATCACCGCCAGCGTGCCGACCGCACCGCCCAATTGCAGCTGCAGCGCGCGCTGCGCAGCCTGGCGCAGCTGCAGGCGCGCGCGCAGCAAAGGCGCGGCCCAGCCAGCCAGCTTGAAACCGAAGCTGGTGACCTGGGCCGGCTGCATCAGAGTGCGCGCCAGTATCGGCGTCGCCAGATGCTGGCCGGCCAGGCGCAGCAAGTTGTCGACCAGCGTTTGCAGGCCCTGGTCGAGCAGGCTCAGCGCTTCGCGGGTGACCAGCGCCATGGCGGTATCGATCACGTCCTGGCTGGTGCTGCCCCAGTGCACGTGGCTTGCGGATTCCTGGTTGAACAAGGCGACCGTCTTGGTCAGCTCCTTGACCAGCGGAATCGCCAGGCTGCCGGCGCGGCGGCTGGCGTGCACCAGCGCCGGGATGTCGTACAGCTGCGCATTGCAGACGCCGGCGATGGCGCGTGCCGCGCTTTCCGGGATCACGCCCTCGGCCGCCTGCGCGCGCGCCAGGGCTTCTTCAAAACGAAACATGGCCTGCACCACGGCGGTATCGTCGAATATGGCGATCATTTCCGGAGTGGTCAGGAAACTGTCAAAGATTGAAACGCTCATGGCGACTCCGTCTGATGCTCAAACATAGTCGAAGAACACGGTTTCCTGCTCGCCCTGCATCCAGATATCCCAATGATATCGGGCATCTCCTTGTTTGCGCGCAATCAAGGTGGGGCGCCTGTCCGCGGGAACCTGGCTGAGTATCTCGGATTGCGCCAGGCCGCTGTCGTCTTCCAGGAAAACCGCGCTGAACTGGTGCTTCACCAGGCCGCGTGCAAAGACGGTGGCGAACAGCACGGGTTTTCCGGAACAGGCAGGGCTGGGCAGCGATACCTCGATGCGGAAAGCGCCGTTGTCGTTGGTGGCGACGCGGCGGAAACCCGGTATCTGCTGTGCCGTTTCGGCGGCTGCCGCGTCGGGCATCCAGGCTTCGATCCAGCCGTCGCTGATTGGCACGCCGTCGCCATCGCGCAGGATGCCGCTGATGGTGATGGTTGGCGCACTGCTGTGCAGTGTGGCGCTGGCGCTTACCGCCCAGGCCCATGCTTCGTGCGGGAAAGGGCCTACGGTTTGTGAGGTGGTGATATTGGAAGCCATTTGTATTTGCTTTCAGAGACCCATGGGGGTGGCGTCGCGGCCACGCAGGACGATGTCGAATTCATAGCCCAGCATCTGGTCGTCGACGGTCTGCTCCAGGCTGAAGCGCGCAATCAGCCGCTGGCGTGCGGCCAGGTCGGGGATGCTTTGGAATATCGGGTCGTAATCGAACAGGGGATCGCTGGGGAAATACATCTGCGTCACCAGCCGCTGCGCATAGACGCTGCCGAACAGGGAGAAATGGATATGCGCCGGGCGCCAGGCCTTGTGGTGGTTGCCCCAGGGATAAGGGCCGGGCTTGATGGTGACAAAGCGGTAGCGGCCGTCGTCGTCGGTCAGCATCTTGCCGAAGCCGAAAAAATTCGGATCGAGCGGCGCATCGTGCTGGTCGCGTTTGTGCCAGTAGCGGCCGGCGGAATTGCACTGCCAGACTTCCAGCAGCGAATTGCGCACCGGCTTGCCGTCTTCATCCAGTACGCGGCCGGTGACCACGATTTTTTCGCCGAGCGGCTCGCCTTGCCCATGCCTGGTCAGGTCGGTATCGTGCGGCAGGATCAGGCTGGGCGAAGCGCTGATGTTGGCCTGGACCGGTTCGGCGGCGCGGATGCGCAGCGGCTCCCGGGTCGGGCCGCGTTTCACGGTAGAGATATAGGGCGGATAAATCAGGCTGGGGTAGACCCCGGGTTCTGCGGACTCGAATCTCACGTAGTTTTCCTTTTGTTTGGAGGGAGCGCTGCGGCCATCGTCTTGGGCAGCCAGAAAATCGGTTCTCCGCATGATTGTGCGTATATCGCGCAAAAACATGATTTTCTGTCTAAGTAATTTAAATCATAGGGGATCGGCAAGTTGGCATCAAGGTGATACGATGCTGTCGTAACCGCATAACGCCCACATTGTGCGATATGCGCCCAAATGGAGATTTCATGACTATCAAATCCTTGCCTGATGCGCGTTCGGATACAGCGCCAATTCCTTCTTCGGAAGAACCGCTCAAGCGCGACTTGATCGCCGGGCTGGAAAAAGGCTTGCTGGTGATTGAGGCTTTTGACCAGGAGCGCTCGCGCCTGACGATCAGCGAGGTGGCGCAGCGCGCCGGCCTGACGCGGGCCGCAGCCAGGCGCTACCTGATTACCTTGACGCACCTGGGTTATGTACGGCATGAACAGAAGGTGTTTTCGCTGACGCCCAAGGTGCTGCGGTTGGGACAGTCCTACCTGCATTCGGCGCGCCTGCCGCGCATCGTCCAGCCCTTGCTGTATCGCCTGGCTTATTCGCTGGAGGAGGCAGCTTCAGCCGGGGTGCTGGACCACGACGAGCTGGTGTGCGTGGCCGCCGTCAGCGCCGGCCGGCTGGTATCGGCGACGCTGCAGCCGGGCACGCGGGTGCCGGCGTTTTGCACCGCCAACGGCCGCGTCCTGCTGGCCAGCCTGCCGCAAGCGCAGATCGAATCGTTCCTGGAACGGCTGCAGCTTGAGCCGATCACCGCCCACACCATCATCAACAAGGAAAGGCTGCTGCTGGAAATTACCCGCACCCGGGCGCAGGGTTACGCGGTGGTCGACCAGGAGCTGGAACTGGGCTTGCGCACCATCGCGGTTCCGCTCAAGAATTTCCGGGGGGAGACGGTTGCGGCGGTGAATGTCAGCGTGCATGCGGCGCGCATGGCGGTGGAGGATATTGTCGAGCGCTGCTTGCCGGCGCTGCTGAAAGCGCAGGTGGAGTTGACGGCATTGCTGTAACCGCGGTCAGACCCACATCATCAAGGTATTCGCCGTAGCCTGCAATGCCGGCAGGCAGCGCGCCGTGGCTTCGGCCTTGGAAGAACTTGAGATCATCATCGACACGCTCAGGGCGCCGATCAGGGCGCCGCGGCGGCTCTTGATCGGCACCGAGATGCCGCGCAGTCCGATTTCATACTGGTTTTCGGTGACGCCGAAACCGTCTTCGCGGATCGCGATCAGTTCCTGGAACAGCTGTTCCTTGTCGACTACGGTCAGGTGGGTGTAGGCGATCAGTTCGATCCGCTCCAGGTAGGCGCGCAAGTCGGCATCCGGCATGGCCGACAGCAGGACCCGGCCGGCGGTGGAGGTGTAGGCCGGCAGCCGCGTACCGGGTTCGAAACCGGTGGTCAGCAGCCGTGGCGCATTGACGCGGCTGACGTAGACCACGTCGTCGCCTTCCAGCACCGAATAATTGGTCGACTCCTGCAGCTGCAAAGTCAGCCGCTGCAGGAAAGGCACGATAGCGCGCGGCAGCCGCGCCGAATCGAGATAGGAGCGCCCCAGGTTGAGCACCTTGGGCGTGAGCCAGAAGCTGCGGCCGTCGGTTGCCGCCAGGCCGATATGCACCAGCGTCAGCAGGTAACGGCGCGCCGCGCTGCGGCTCAGCGCGACTTTTTCTGCCAGCTCGCTTGCGGTCAGGCGCACAGTATCGTCGTTGAAGGCGGTAATCACGTCGATACCCTTGATCAGGCTGTCGATCAGGTCGCGCTTGGCGATTTCCATTTCCATCAGTTCCGGTTTCTTCATCCCAAATAACTCCAAAAATGCGCGCTAATCGCTCCATCTGGGCGATTAGCGCAGTATTGCACGTTTTTGAGGCTGTTTTTCTCGAAATGCTTTTCCTATACTTGGCCTGACTACTTCAGCCAAGGATCAGCATGACTGCGCAAGAACACAATCCGGAACCGAATAATCCGCTCGGCATAGACGGCATCGAATTCATCGAATATGCCAGCGCCCAGCCACTGGCGCTGGGCGCCTTGCTGGAGCAGATGGGATTCGTGCCGACCGCCCGCCATCGCTCGCGTGAAGTGACCCTGTACCGCCAGGGCACGATGAACGTAATCGTCAATGCCGATCCATCCTCGCTGCCGCAGGCCGACGGTGAACCGCAAGCGACAGTCATCAGCGCGATGGCATTGCGCGTGCGCGATGCCGACGCCGCCTACCGCCACGCCATCGAAATGGGCGCCTGGGCGATCCAGACCCGGGCCGGCGTGATGGAGTTGAATATTCCAGGCGTGCATGGCGTCGGCGATTCGATCCTGTATTTCGTCGACCGTTTCCGCGATTTTTCGATCTACGACGTCGACTTCAAGCCGATCCTCAATGCGCCTGCCAATCCGCCGGCGCTGGCGGGCATGCATTTCTTTGGCGTGGTGCAGACCATAGGCCGCGACCGCTCGCCGGAATGGATTGATTTTTACCAGCAGCTGATGGATTTCCGGCCGCTGCCGCAAGGCCGTTATTTTGGCGTCTTGCCGAAAGGCGTCTTGCTGGAAAGCCCTTGCCACAGCTTTTACCTGCAGTTGGTGGAGCCGCCCGAGGGCGCCGCCGGCCTGCAATGGGATGAGCAGCTGGTGCGGGTCGGCCTCGGTGCGCCGGACGTGCTGGAGGCGGTGCGGCAGCTCAAGCAGAGAGGCATCGTGTTCATCGACCGCGAACCGGCGCAGGCAAGTGAAAAGGGCGCATTGACGCAACTCTATAAAAGCGGGATCAGCTTCGAGCTGGTGGTCAGCCACCGGGATGCCAGCCGCCGGGAGCCGCAACATGCTTGAGATTTCCGGCAGCACCCGCATTTTCCCGGTGATCGGCTGGCCGGTCGAGCAAGTCAAGGCGCCGGCCCTGTTTAACGCCTACTTCAAGCGCCACGGCATCGATGCCCGCGTCATCCCGCTCAAGATCGCGCCGTCCGGCTACATCTCGGCGGTACGCATGCTGATGGCGGCAGAGAACGTCGGCGGCATCCTGGTGTCGATCCCGCACAAGCCGATGAGCGTCGATGCGGTAGACCAGCCGACGCCGCGTGCGCTGCTGGCCGGCGCCTGCAACGCCATCTATAAAAGCGCGGATGGACAACTGGTCGGCGACCTGATCGACGGAGAAGGTTTCATCCGCGCCTTCGACCGCACCTGCGGCGACACGCGCTTCGACTGGCCGCGGGCCAAGGCGCTGGTGGTCGGCAGCGGCGGCGTCGGCTGTGCGGTGGCGGCAGCGCTGGCGGCGCGCGGCGTCGGCTATATCGCGATTTACGATACGCGGCGCGAGCAGGCTGAAGCGCTGCGGCTGCGTCTGCAGAACATGTTTCCGGAAACCGAAGTGGTGATCGGCGCGCCGTCTGCCGCGGGATATGACCTGGTAGTCAATTCGACGCCGCTTGGCATGAGCCTGGACGATGCGTTGCCGCTCGACCTGGACGGCATCGCGCCGTCCAGCATCGTCGCCGACTGCGGCATGAAGATAGAAATGACCCGGCTGCTGCTGGAGGCGCAGCGCCATGGCTGCCGCATCCAGAAGGGGCGCGAGATGATGATCGAGCAGGCGCCGCTGTACCTGGAACTGTTCGGCTGGCCGGGCGTGTCGTCGGATGCGTTCCGGGTTCTGGAGGCGATATGAACCTGAGCAATTTCGGCATGGACAGCATCACCCTGGCCGGCCCGCTGGAATCGAAACTGAGCGCTTCCAAGGCTGCCGGATTTTCACAGATCATGTTGTGGGCCAAGGACCTGGCCGGCCATCCCGGCGGTCTGGAACAGGCGGTGCGGCTGGTCAAGGCCAGCGGAATCCGCGTCACCGGGATCCAGGTCATGCGCGATTTCGAAGGTTTGTCCGGCCCCTTGCATGAATACAAGCTGGATATCGCCAAGAACATGCTGCAGGTGTGCCAGGCAGTCGGCGCGCCGCTGCTGATGGTGTGCTCCAGCACTTCCAGCCATGCCAGCGGCGAACTGCCGCTGATCGCGCGCCACCTGGCCAAGCTGGCGACGCTGGCGGTGCCGCTCGGCGTGCGTGTCGGCTATGAAGCGTTGTCCTGGGGCCGCCACGTCAATCAGTATGCGCAGTCGTGGGAAGCGGTGGAACTGGCCGATCACGCCAACCTGGGCGTGGTGCTCGATTCTTTCCACATGCTCGCCAACCAGGCCGACCTCGACGGCTTGCAAGACATCCCCAGCGAAAAGATCGCACTGGTGCAGTTGTCCGATTTCATGTGGCGCGACATCCGCAGCGCGGAAGAACGGCTGGATACGGCACGCCACTTGCGCGTGTTTCCAGGCGAGGGCGCGCATTCGAAGGAATTGTCCGAACTGCTGCGACGGCTGGACCGGGGCGGTTATCGGGGCGACTACAGTTTCGAAGTGTTCAACGACGATTACCTGCAGCTGTCGCCGGATATCGTAGCCCGCCGCGCCCACCGCGCCGCCAAGTGGGTAACCGACCAGGTCCTGCGGCGCAGCCTTCAGGTGCGCCAGCCGACAGCGGGACACCCGACCATGGCTTAACCGCCGCCACATATACAAAATTAACCGCGACAACATTCGCTGCGAACAAAAAAAACAACGCAGCGTCACCAAGGAGACAGCATGACCCATCACCCGAAATCCGTCCTGGCGCCGAACCGCGCGAACCCGTACTTTCTGCATATCTCGAAAATCCATGCGCTGGCGTCCATCGCCATGCCATAGGAAACAGTTGTCCACCGGGCTCTCAGAGCCATGCAATTCATCATAAAAAAAACCAAACGGAGATGTCATGAAGAAGAAATTCGTCGCGGCCTGCAGCCTCGCCGGCTGTTCGGCGCTGGCGCACGCTGAACCAAACGTCACCCTGTACGGCGACCTCGACCAGTACCTCGGCTACATCCATAGCAGCAGCGGCAAAAGCGTCACCGGCCTGAACGACGGCGCGATCCTGCGCAGCCGGCTCGGCTTGCGCGGCGTGGAAGAGCTGGGCGGCGGCTACCAGACCCGGTTCACGCTGGAACAAGGCCTGAACGCCAACACCGGCGGCGCGGCCGACTCTAGCCGCCTGTTCGACCGCCAGGCATGGGTCGGAATGACTACGCCGGCGGGGGAGTTCCGCATCGGCCGCCAGAACACTATCGTGTTCTTCATCGGCGGCGCCATCGACTACACCGAACGCACTACCTACGGTTCGGTCATCAATACCTTCGGCGTGCCGTCACGCTACGACAACGATATCTCGTACAAATCGCCGCGCGTGGCCGGTTTTCAGTTCGATGCCCATTACGCGCTGACCGAAAGCGCGGGCGAAAGCATAGGCGCGCGCGGCGTATACCAGTTCGGGCTGGACTATAGCCAGGGGCCATACCGCGCAGGCTACGCCGGACTGTGGGCCAAGCCGGCGGCGAACGCACAGTTTTCGAAGAAAGTGGTTTATCACAACCTGTACGCCAATTACGACTATGGCAAGGGCAAGCTGTATTTCGCCTATGTACGCAGCAACAACGTCACAAGCAATGCCAGCGGCAACACCGCCGCCGCCATCCTGAATAACGTCAGCATTCCCGGCAACGCCTTTACCGGCGCCAATGCGGACGTGCAACGCATGTACAACATCTACCAGGTTTCGGCCGATTATCGCCTCAGCCCGCAATGGCGGATCGGCGCCTTGTATGGCGTGATGCAGGATACCTCGCACCGGGATTCGGGGGCGCAAGGCGGCAACTTTGGCACTTACTACGATTTATCGAAACGGACCACGCTGTACGGTTTCGCCAGCTACATGAAGAACGATGCCAACGCCGGCTTCCGTTTCAGCGGTTCAGCCGGCCCCACCGCCAACCTGGCCGGAGCCGACATCAACGGCAAGAGCCTGGCCGGTTTGCAGGCCGGCATCTTGCACCGGTTTTAAACGCATCGTTTCCACATTATCATGGAGGGAATCGTTCTCTTCGTGCAAAAAAAATACACCTATAGATCACCGAGGACGTCATGTCTACATCTACAGCAACGCAACAAATCACGGCGCCGGCCGCCGCCGCAGAACAGCAAACAGCACAGCAAACGGCAATGGCGGCAGCCACCCGTTCGCCGCGCAAGGCCGCGCTCGCCAGCTGGATCGGCAGCGCCGTCGAATACTACGATTTTTTCATCTACGGCACCGCCGCGGCGCTGGTGTTCGGCAAGATATTTTTTCCCTCGTTCGACCCGATAGCCGGCACCGTGGCGGCGTTCGCCACCTTCGGCGTCGGCTACGTGACACGGCCGATAGGGGCGGTGCTGCTGGGCCATATCGGCGACCGGCACGGGCGCAAGAAAGTACTCACGTTCACCTTGCTGCTGATGGGCATCTCTACCTTCATGGTCGGCTTGCTGCCGACCTATGGACAAGTCGGCATCAGCGCGCCGGTCATGCTGGTGGTGTTGCGCATGCTGCAAGGCGTGTCGGCGGCAGGCGAGCAAGCCGGCGCCAATTCGATGACGCTGGAGCATGCGCCGCCGCATCGGCGCGCCTTTTTCACCAGCTTTACCCTGAGCGGAACCCAGGCCGGCCTGATCCTGGCGACCCTGGTGTTCCTGCCGATCTCGGCGCTGCCGGAAGAACAGCTGTTGTCCTGGGGCTGGCGCATCCCGTTTTTCCTGAGTGCGATCGTCGTACTGGTGGGTATCTGGGTACGCCGCACCTTGCCCGAGACGCCGGCCTTCGAACAAGAGAAATCGCACAAGCAAACCAGGCTGCCGCTGGCGGTGCTGCTGCGCGAACACAAGAAAAGCCTGGCGCGCGTCATCTTTGCGGCCCAGATCTCGGTGGTGAGCACCATCTTCAGCGTGTTCACGCTGTCATATGCGGTCAACACCATGCACATCGCCCGCGCTACCATGCTGACTGTGCTGATCCTGGCGAACGTCGTCGCATTGGCCGCGATCCCGGCGTTCGCTGCCTTGTCGGACCGCATCGGCCGCAAACCGGTGTTCATCTTCGGTGCACTGGGTTCCGCCTGCCTGATCTGGCCCTACTTGTGGTGCATCAGCCAGGCCAATATCCCGTTGATTTTTGTGTTCGGCCTGTTGTTGTCCGGTGTTGTGTATAGTGCGGCGAACGGCGTCTGGCCATCCCTGTACGGCGAAATGTTCGATACCCGGGTGCGCCTGTCCGGCATGGCGATCGGCACCCAGATCGGCTTTGCCCTGGGCGGTTTTGCTCCGACCATCAGCGCGGCGATCCTGAAGCCGGGCGCTGACGGCTGGATGCCGGTGGCGGTATTCGTCAGCGCTACCGCGGTGATCGCCGCCATCTCGGCGGCTACCGCGCGCGAGACTTATCGCACGCCCATGCAAGAGCTGGGCAAAGCGTAAGCAGCACGAACCGATCATCCGGAGACGATAATGAAGATAAAAACTCATGCAACTGGAAACATCTCGGCAAGCCGCAGGGCGCGCAAAGCGGCGCTCGGCAGTTTTGTCGGTGCGGTGGTCGACTGGTATGACTTCCTGTTGTACGGCATCACAGCGGCCCTGGTGTTCAACAGCCAGTTCTTTCCCAATGCCAGTCCGACCATAGGTACGCTGGCGGCTTTCGCCACGTTCGGCGTGGGTTTCCTGTTCCGGCCGCTGGGCGGCATCGTGTTCGGACATTTCGGCGACCGGCTTGGCAGGAAACGCATGCTGGTGATTACCGTGATGATGATGGGCGTGTCGACGGCGCTGATCGGCCTGTTGCCGACATACGCCAGCATTGGCTGGTACGCGCCGCTGGCGCTGGTCGTGCTGCGCGCCTTGCAAGGTTTTGCAGTCGGCGGCGAGTGGGGCGGGGCAGCGCTGATGGCGGTCGAAAGCGCGCCGGAAGGGAAAAAGGCTTTCTACAGCAGCGGCGTGCAAGTCGGTTACGGCGTCGGCCTGGTGCTGGCAACCGGCATCGTGTCGATCCTCACCCATACGCTGAGCAACGATGCCTTCATGTCCTGGGGCTGGCGCGTCCCTTTCCTGGTCAGCATCGTGCTGGTGCTGGTGGCGGCGTGGATACGCTCGACCATGGAGGAATCCCAGGAATTCGTCGAGAAAGTCGGCGGTGAACACAAGGTGAAAGTACCGTTGCTGGCCGCCTTGCGCAACCATCCCGAGAGTTTCCTGCTGATCATTGCCTTGCGCATGGCGGAAATGTTCACGATGTACATCGTCACTGCATTTGCCCTGGCTTATTCAACCAAAAACCTTGGCATGTCGCGCGACCTGTTCCTGAACATCAGCCTGCTGGTCGGCGCCGTGAGTTGTGTGACGATCCCGGCTTTCGCGATGCTGGCCGACCGGATCGGGCTTAAGCGCGTGTATGTAACCGGCGCGGTGATCGGACTGCTGTCCGCAGTGCCGTTTTTCCTCGCCATGGAAGCCCGTTCGGTCGCCTGGATCGTGATCTTCTCCGTGCTGCTGGCCAATATTGCGCACGACATGGTGGTCAGCGTGCAGCAACCGCTGTTCACCGAATTTTTCGGCGCCGAATACCGCTACAGCGGCGCTGGCGTTGGTTACCAGTTCGCCAGCGTGGTCTGCGGCGGGTTTACGCCGTTCATCGCAACCGCCTTGCTGGGCGTTGACGGCAGCTGGCATGCCGTGGCGGCCTATCTCGCAGGCGGCTGCCTGCTGTCGGTGATAGTCTCGGCGCGCATGGAAATGGGGAGCCGCTCGGCCAGGCCGAACGCAACGACACCTTATCCACGGTCCGTGGATTCGAGACCGGCGGCCTGAAGCATGCCGGCCTCGGCAGACGGTTCATTTTCCGCCACAGTCCAATTCAAAAAAGCCGTGCGCCATTGGCAGGCCATTGACCAGGATTTCGATTTCATGCCGCCCCGGGTAATGCACGCGCGTGGTGAAATCCCGGATGCTCTGGCTGCGCTCGATGGATACGCGCTGCGCGCCCTCCAGCGTCAGCTCCTTGAGCTTGAAAACCTTGGCCGCGGTCGCGCCCGATTTTTTCACGTAATGCATCTTGTAGTCGATCACCAGGCGCTGGCTTGCCGCCGATTTTGATGCAAGATCAAACGACAGGGTCACGCGCTCGCCCAATGCAAGCTGGCGCGGCGTCACCGCGAACTTGCTGATTTTTACTTCCGGGATGCCGCCGGCGCCGATGACTGCCAGCGCCCGCACGTTGCCGGCCTTGATCAGCGAGCGCAGCGCGTGCCTGGCGATCCAGGCGCTATGGGGATGGTCGAGCGGCCAGGCGGCGAGGCGGTCCAGCACCCAGTCCGGATGCGATTTGGTGACGTCGTTCAGGTGGTTGGCGACCGATTTGCGGACATACAGGCTGGGATCCGCGCGCAGGTTTTCCAGGATGGGCGCCGCCAGTGCCGGATCGGCAAGGATGGCGTCGAGCCGGAACGACCACGGCAGGCGCGGGCGGCTACCTTCGCTGGCGAGGCGGCGCACGGCCTCGCTGTCGTCGCGTGACCAGGTTTCCATGATGGCCAGCGCTCGTTGCAGGTCGGCGCGCAGGAATTCGCGCACGGCGAATTCGGAGGAACCGAAGCCGGTGAAATACTTGAGCGCATCCATTGACCAGTCAAAATCGTCCAGGCCATGCTGGCCCACGTAATCAGGCAGGACCAGGGTGGCGAAACCGTGATCCATGCGCGGCGCCAGCGCGCGCAGGATCTTGAGCGCCTTGCGGTAATCCGCCGGCAGGGTCGCGTGCAAGGCTTCCGTCATGCGGCGCAGGCGCTGCATCAGGCTCAGGTCGTCGAGCCCGGCGAAGGCTATCTTGAGAAAACGCTTGGCGTCGAACGCCGGGCAGATCGCCGCCAGCTCAAGCGCCACGCTGCGGAAGCGGGCCTTGTCAAAGATTTCTTTTAACGCGGTGTTTTCAGTGGCTGTCATGTTCTGTTCCCAGGCCGGATCGGTTTATTGCCTCCGAAAACGACAGCATAACCGCAGCTCCTGACAGATGCTGTCAGGAGCTGCGGGCGAGCTTCGGTTTTTTAACGCCGATACCGCTCTGCCGCATGCTCTTGGGCGAAGTTGGGCAACATGGCCTGGCGCGCCGTGTTGAAGCTTTCCCATTGGCCGGCGTCGGGCAAGGACGGGATGGTTATCTGCTCGCGGCGGTCGAAACCAAGCAACGCCGCATCGACCAGTTCGCCCACCTCCATGACTCCCTGCAGCGCATTGACATCGCGTCCGGAGCGCTCCCAGATCTCGGTACGGGTCGCTGCCGGCAGCACGGCTTGCACGTACAATCCGCGCGCGCCGAGTTCGGCGTTCAGGGCTTGCGAGTAAGTCAAGACATAGGCCTTGGTCGCACCATACACACCGAGCGGGAATTCCGGCGCCAGCGCCACCACCGAAGCAATGTTCACGATTGCTCCTTCGCCCTGGGCCACGAAGCGCGGAATGACTGCGGCCGCAAGCCGCGTCACGGCGGTGATGTTGAGGCGGATCAGGCGATCCTGCAGCTCGACGTCCGCATCCAGAAACCCGCCCGGCGCCGCAGCCCCGGCGTTATTGACCAGCAGCCCGATCCGCGCATCCTCGCGCAGGCGGGCCTCGACCAGCTTCAGGTCGGAGGCATCTGTCAGGTCGGCCTTGATGATGTCGATGCTGACGCCGGTTTCCGCGCGCAGGCGCGAGGCCAGCGCCTCCATGCGCACCTGGTCGCGCGCCACCAGCACGAGGTCGTGTCCGCGGCCGGCCAGGCGCTCAGCATAAGTGGCGCCGATGCCGCCGGATGCGCCGGTGATGAGTACGGTAGTTTTAGTTTGCTTGGTCATGATGAATCCTGGTTTTGATTGTTGAAAAGAAATGTAAATGATGAAATCACTATTCATTATGTACATCATGAATACAATCATGACGGTCATCATATATAATGTCAAGCATCAAAAGGAGAAACCATGAAGATCAGCCGCGAACAGGTTGCCGAAAACCGCACGCGCATTCTTGATGCTGCTGCTCGCATGTTTCGCGAACGCGGCTTCGAAGGCGTCACCGTGGCGCAAATCATGAATGCCGCGAACCTTACACACGGCGCGTTTTACGGGCATTTCACATCCAAGGACGATTTGATCGCCCAGGCCTGCGCACATGTCTTGACGCCGCCTGCGGGCGTTCCCCATCCGGAGCGGATGGCCGATTTTGCCGCGCAATACCTGAGCGCCGCCCATCGCGACGATCCGGGATGCGCCTGCCTGTTCTCGACGCTGGGTACGGAAGCTGTACGCGCCGGCGATGAGGTACGCCAAACCATGACCGAGAGCGTCCGGCGCCAGGTTGAGAAATTCAGCCGGAGTGCGCCAGGAAAAACCGCGGAGGAGCGGCGGCGTGCTGCGGTCGGCGGCTGGTCAGCCATGATCGGGGCGCTGATGCTGGCGCGCCTGGTCGACGATACCGAGTTGTCCGATCAATTGCTGGCGGATACACTGGCGTGGCTAGAGGCAGGGAAATAAATGTTGTCATCAGGCAGTCATTGAAAGAAGCCATAATCGCCGAATTCAATTTCATCCCAAATGGCCATGCATCTCTCAGATACCCGTCGCACCTCCCGTCCAGTCCTGATCCTGACCCAGCTCGCCGCTGCCGCTGCATTGACCGCCTGCGGCGGAAGCGGCGACAGCAGCAACCTGGCCTCGGCCAAATTCCAGACCCTGGATGGCGCCGCGCCGCTGGTGATCGGGCATCGCGGGCTACCGGGGCTGTATCCGGAAGAGACGCAGCCGTCTTATGAAGCCGCGGCCGACGTCGGCGCCGATTCGCTGGAAGAAGACCTGCACCTGAGCAAGGATTGCGTGCTGGTTGCCCGCCACAATCCGTGGCTGAGCGATAACACCAACATCACCACCGTGGCCCAGACCAATGCCACCGTGGCAGCGCGCAAACGCACCGTGCCGGGCGTGCTGGTGAATGTCAGCTACTCGCTCGCCACCTACGGCGGCCCGGCGCAATACCTGAGCGACCTGACCGATCCCAACGATCCGAAATCGGTGTTGAAATCGCTGGTGGTGGACGGCGAGGACCATACCGGCGACTGGTCGATTACCGACTTCACCGTCGCCGAGCTGAAACAATGGATAGGCGGCACCACCTACGATGCGCGCGACCAGCGGCCGACAGCGCTGAACGGCAAATACCCGATCCTGACAATGCAGGAGATCATCGATATCGCCAAGGCCAAGGGCGCCGCCAGCGGCCGCACGATTTCGATCTATCCGGAATCCAAGAACCCCTACTGGAACAATGCGCAAGCCATCGCCAACGGCTGCGGCAGCGGCAAGCACCCGTTCGAAGATGCGATCATCAAGCTCATCAAGGACAACAACCTGAACAGCAAGACTGCGCCGATCTATGTGCAGAGCTTCGATCCGGCCAGCCTGAAGTACATGCGCTCCGCCGGCCTGAATACGAAGATGGTGCAGCTGGTCGACGGCAACGATGTCAACTACAAGACCGGCGAAATGATTTACCAGACCAACGATGTCTATAATTTCGTCGACGGCCGGCCATATAGCTGGACGCTGGCCGGCGACGGCCGTTATTTCGGCGCCATGCTGACGCCGGCCGGGCTGGCCGAAATCAAGACCTATGCCGACGGCATCGGGCCCTGGAAACCGCAGGTGATGGCGCATACCATCGTGCCATTCAAAGCCACCAACGCCGACGGCACGCCGTACACCGGCTCGCTGGCCGACGTCAACACGGTCACGCCCACCAGCCTGATCGCCGATGCGCACAAGGCTGGCCTGTTCGTGCACTCCTATACTTTCCGCAACGAGCAGAAATACCTGGCCGGCATCTACAAGGGCGATCCGAGCGCGGAGTTCCTGACTTACTTCCGCGCCGGGATCGATGGCGTGTTCACCGATTTCGCCAACACCGGGGTGGCTGCGCGCACTGCCTTTATCAAGGAATCCAGGCAATAAGGCGGCAGCAGCGGCGGCAGCAGCGGCGGCTTCAGGCGTAGCTCAGCCTGGGCTGGAAATCGCCGCGGCCTTCCGGCATGACGTCGAACAGGTTCCACATCGGATCCAGCATGTCGTTGTGGCGGTAGTCCTGGCCGGGCTCGGACGGTACGTAAAGCATCTCCGAGCCCCAGGTATGGCGGATCAGACCGTCGCTGCGGTGGAATACGTTGAGCATCGGCATGTCCCATTCTTCACCATCCTTGAAGTCCTGCTGCCTGCGCATCTGCGGGCTGAGGGCGCTGGAATCGCCGAAGTAGTCGCTGTCGTAGCCGTTGCCGTCGGTGGACAGCAGGTGCAGCCCGCGCCAGCCGCGTTCCTTGGCGAAAGCGAGGAGATCCGCCAACGGCCGCTTGGCGACCACCACGAAGTTGAGACGCTGGTCGATGTGCCGTACCTGGCCATCGATGCCGTCGAGGAAATGGGTGCAGCCGGGGCAGGGCCGCTTGCGCTCCGGGCCGTACATGAAACTGTAGATCGCCAGCGTATCCTTGCCGGACGCGAACAGTTCCGAAACATGCACCGGACCGTCGACGCCGACAAAACGATAATCCTGTTTCAATTCGCCGCCTGGAGGCAGGGCACGGCGCCGGGCGGCGACGCTCTCGATCTGGCGCCGCAGCGCCATCTCCTCGGCTAGCAGGGCGGCGCGGGCGCTACGGTAATCGGCGCTCTCGCCGGGAAAACGAAGTTGCTGCAGTTCAGGTCTGGTCGACATGACAAGCTCCTTTGTCTGGCGTTCAAGCGATCAGTATATGTCCAGGCCGGATGCCGTTACAAGCCGGATACATATGGCACTTGTCACCTGATTGCAAGTTTGCTGTTTATCCATTTGTGCCTATCTTTTAAGAGTGGATCGCCACTAGCAACTTGGACACTTTCCAACCTATAACTTAGGTCGGCAGGAGAGCGATGAGGCACAATGTTGATCTAAGTAAATATTTCTTGAAATCATCATTCTGATGGTCTAGCTTGGTATTGCCTCTTCGCATTTCAAGCGCGTAATTCACGCGTCGTCATCGTTCTGATTCAACCAGGTCCCGTCGTCCCTTGATATGTCGCTTGGGAGGGAGAATCTTTTTCGTTAATTAAATTAGAGGAGCACGAACATGCTTCATCAAGCAAAGAAATGTTTCTATTCCGCGTTGCTTGCTGTATCGGCTTGTTATGGCATGTCGTCAACAGCCCATGCGGCGCTGGTCGACGAGGGTACAGGAGCGGGCTTGCAATGTTCTGGAAACAGTGTGGACGATAGCGGCCGGGAAGTAGGTTCCTGCACTAACGCCGTGGGAGTTAGCGTAGCTTTTTTCGCCGCCACGCCAGGAGTAGAACTGGCGCTGTCGCCATTGGTGGCCGGGCGCAACTGTTCTGCCGATAAAATTACAAACAACGGCACGATTATTGGCTCCTGCCAAAATGCCAATGCAGCATCTCAAGCTGTCATATGGTCGGCCTCGAGCCCGGGTAGTTCAGCCCTTGTATTGCCGCCAGCATTAGGAGGGGTCACGACGACTGCAACCGCCATCAACCAGCAGGGAATTCCCGTCGGTCTGAGTGCAGACGCCACTAGTACCGCCGTGCCGGTGATCTGGCTGACCAATACTTCTGCGACGGTTTTGTCGGTAGGGTTGCTCGGCTTGGCTACAACCAACTGCAGTCCAGCCGATGTGAGCGATACGGGTGGCAGCGGTAATCCTGTTGTAGTCGGCAACTGTCCGAATAACCAAGGCACTATCACGCCGGTGAAGTGGACCTCAGGACTGCTTGGGTACTCAGCCTCGGCGTTATCTTTGCCGTCTGGCGCGATCGCCTGTGGCGTCAGTGAAGTCAACATGGCGGGGCAAGCAATGGGCAATTGCAATTTCGCCGCTGCCTCTGATCCTAAGGTGGTTCGCTGGTCGGCATCAGGCGTTCCGCAGGTATTGACCAGCGTAGCAGGAACCGTTGCGCGCAGCGCTGGCATAAGCATGAATGCAAGCGGTCAAATTACAGGGAATTACCTGACCACAGGAGCGTTCGCGTTGCCCTTTTTCTGGGATCCTGCGACTGGCAACAATGCGATTGCCATTGCGCCTCTGTCTGGCGGCGCCCGAGCCAGCGCTTCCGGCCTTGGCGACAACAGCACTGTGGCTGGCACCAGTGAAATCGCTAATGGCAATAGTCATCCATTCGTTTGGACCGCGGCCGGCGGGACCTTGGACCAAGGTACTTTGGGCGGAGCCAATGCCGGCATCGGCAGCATCTCGAAAAGCGGCTGTTATGTCGCCGGCAGTAGTGAAATAACCGGGGAAGCAATGCATGCGTTCGAGGAACAGCTATGCGTCCCTGTCTCGATAGCTGCAAAGCTCAGATAGCCCGTACATTTTGTGAAATGAAAATCTTTATCCTAAAACCAGGAGAAATCATGTTTTTCGACAAACGAAATTTTATGGCTGTCTTATTGCTGGCGTGCTCCTTATTGGCTCAAGCCAGTCCTCTTTTGGAAACATATAAGCAAGGAAATTGGCAAGAAGATTTTAAATTAGCCATGGAGAAGCTAAAGGGTAAAACCGGCACACATAAAATCGGGAGTACTGCGAGTCCGACGGTCGATATGGCGAAACTGAAACCCGATGACTACTATAATAAGAATCTTCAAAACATGGTTCTTTTTCAAAGCGACTGGGAATTGAGGAAGTGATGATGCTATTTTCCCGGAATGCGTGACATGGTGTCTGTATTCGAATGCTAGGGATTCTCGATGTGCGGGAGTACTGGGGTAAATCGAGAGCAATTCCCGGTTTATTTTATGAAAATCGCCAGTGGTAAATTAGTGGCGGCCATAAATAATATTTGCATTTGCACGCCTTGATAGGTGGCTGACAGCGGCGGTAGAGTCATTGGATTGGATCAAGCCCAGGCAACCGACAGCAGCATCACCGCGCCCACTTCCAGCAGGTCGCCGAGGCCGTGCGCGATCATCGGCGCCAGCAGGCTGCGCGAACGTTCCATCAGCCAGACGTAGGTGAGGCCGAAGAGGAAGGCGTAGAGCTGCTGGGCGATCGCCTGGTACAGCGGGTCCTGGAAAAAACTGCCGTAATGGGCTGCGCCGAACAGCAGGCTCACGATCACGCCTGACACCGGGATCTCGAACTGGGCCAGGCGCACTCGTCCAGGCACCAGCACGGTCAGCATGCCGACCAGCACGCCGCGGAAGATGATCTCTTCGTTGGGGCCGGCGACGAACATCACCGCCAGCCAGCCGGGGATGCCGAGCGCGGTCATCTCGTAGCCGCCTTGGGGCGCAGTGCGGCTGAGCAGCTGCGGCCAATAGTCGGCCACCAGCATCAGCAGCGCCATGCCGATGCCTATCAGCACCGCCAGCCCGGCATAACTGCGCTGCGGCGGCCAGCGCAGATAGGGATCGGCCTGAGGCAGGCAGCGGCGCATGACCAGGACCGCCATCAGTCCGACCGCAATCTGGAACAGCTCGGCCAGGCCGACAAAAGCCCAGACCTGATGGTGGAACCAGCCGGCCTGGTGCTTGAACAGCCAGCGCGCGGCTTCGCGCGCTGGCCACAGCATGAGTTGCATCAGGATCGCGGCGAGCAGGATCGGCCACAGGCGGAACTTGAATCCGGTAATTTCAAAAAGCGGGCGGCTGGGGGCGAGGGCGGTGGTATCGGTCATGGATTGACGATATCAGGGAGCGGCCGCGGCGGTCTTGAACGAATGTTTCAGTGTGCTGCGCCAGGCGCCGGGCGAGCGGCCGGTGAAGGCCTTGACGTCGCGGTTCATGTGCGCCTGGTCGGCGTAGCCGGCGGCAGCGGCAATTTCGGCCAGGCTGGCGTCGCCATCCATGAACATGCGCCAGGCCAGGCGGGCGCGGGCTTCGATGCGGTAGCGTGTCGGACTGACGCCGTAGACGGAGCGGAACCAGCGGAACGCCGTCACCCGCGACACGCCGTTTTCCAGCGACCACAGCTGTACGCCCGCAGGATCGGAAGCGGTCAGCGCTTCCGCCAGCAGGTCCGGCGCTTCGCTCAGTTTGCCCTGGCTCTGGCGCCAGCCGTGCGTGAGCGCTGCCGCGGCCTCCAGCGAATCGCGCCCGGCCAGGCGGATTACCAGGTCGGGATCGGCGACCTGGCCGCATGCCGACTCAGCCACGGCCATGGTTACCGGCAAGTTCAGGACCCTCGCGCCGCGCGGGATGGCGCGGTTCCAATGGGCCGAAAAGGGCGCGTGCAGCAGCACGTCGCCGGCCCGCACATGCCAGCGCCCGCGTTCGCCGGCTTCCTGGTAGTCGCCGTCGAGCACGATGGTGGCGTAAGCTTGCGCATGGATGTGGCGCGGAATAACCGTTCCGGGTTCGAGGATGCAGCTGGGCGTCTGTTGAAAGCTGGGCATGCGGGTTAAGGGCGGGTGATTATCTGTTGCATATTGCGGCATATCATTGCTCATTGGCAAGCCAGCCAGCGACCGGTCCCATCAGTTAATTAGATGAGCGGCTTCAATTATGTATTGCAAAGCCAAAATTTAACCATTAATATTGACCCAAGCGATTGGTCCAACCAATAGACCTATGGACCGAAATCAAACAGGTCCAGGCACGATAACAAGGAGACAGTTTTAATGAGGCTACAAGGAAAGCGCATCCTGGTGACTGCGGCAGGCCAGGGCATAGGGCGCGCCAGCGCCGTGATGTTCGCCCGCGAGGGTGCGCAGGTGCTGGCTACCGACATCAACCAGGCGGCGCTGGACGAAACCGCCGCGCTGGCCCGCGCCGCCGGCGCCGAGCTGGCCACCCGCCATCTCGACGTCACCGACGCCCAGGCCGTGGCCGCATTGGCGCAGACCGGTTCGCCTTTCGACGTGCTGTTCAATTGCGCCGGTTTTGTCCATCACGGCAGCATCCTCGATTGCACCGAACAGGACTGGGAGTTCTCCTGGAACCTCAACGTGTCCTCCATGTACCGCCTGATCCGCACGCTGCTGCCAGGCATGCTGGCGCAGGGCGGCGGTTCCATCATCAACATGGCGTCGGCCGCTTCCAGCGTCAAAGGCGTGCCCAATCGTTTCGTGTACGGCGCCACCAAGGCGGCGGTGATCGGCCTGACCAAGGCGGTGGCCGCCGATTTCGTCGCCAAGGGCATCCGCTGCAACGCTATCTGCCCCGGCACCGTTGAATCGCCTTCTCTCGAAGCGCGGATCAAGGAACAGGCGCGCCAGCAAGGCGTGCCGATCGCCGACATCGAGGCCGCGTTTGTCGCCCGCCAGCCGATGGGACGGGTCGGCAAGGCCGAAGAAATCGCGGCCCTGGCCTTGTACCTGGCTTCCGACGAATCTTCCTTTACTACCGGCGCCATCCATCTGATCGATGGCGGCTGGTCCAATTAATCAATCCCTGTTGAATAACGTCACCATGAAAGCGAAACCATGAAGTTGTTGAGATACGGCCAGAAGGGCCAGGAAAAACCCGGCGTGCTGGATGCACAGGGACGTGTGCGCGATTTGTCCGGCGTGGTAACGGATATCGCCGGCAGCTTCCTGACGCCGCAGGAACTGGACAAGCTGCGGGCGCTGGACCTGGACAGCCTGCCGCTGGTCGCCGGCACGCCGCAGCAGGATTTGCGCCTCGGACCTTGCGTCGGCGCCGTCGGCAAATTCATCTGCATCGGCTTGAACTATTCCGACCACGCCGCCGAATCGGGCATGGAAGTGCCGTCGGAACCGGTGGTGTTCAACAAATGGACCAGTGCGATCTGCGGTCCGGACGACGACGTCGAAATCCCGCGCGGCTCCCTGAAGACCGACTGGGAAGTCGAGCTTGGCGTGGTGATTGGCCAGGGCGGGCGCTACATCAGCGAAGCCGACGCCCTCAAGCACGTCGCCGGCTATTGCGTGATCAACGATGTCTCCGAGCGCCAATACCAGCTGGAACTGGGCGGCACCTGGGACAAGGGCAAGGGTTGCGACACTTTTGGCCCACTCGGCCCCTGGCTGGTGACCGCCGACGAAGTGGCCGATCCGCACGCCCTCGGTCTGTGGCTGGAGGTGGACGGTCATCGCTACCAGAACGGCAATACCTCGACCATGGTGTTCCAGGTGCCGGCGCTGGTCAGCTACCTGAGCCGCTTCATGAGCTTGCAGCCTGGCGATGTGATTTCCACCGGCACGCCGCCCGGCGTCGGTCTCGGACAGAAGCCGCCGGTCTACCTGCGTGCGGGCCAGGTGATGCGGCTCGGCATAGACGGGCTGGGAGAACAGCGCCAACGCACCATCTCACTTTAAAGAGAACCACGATGACGACAATTCGATCAATACGCGTGCTGGATGTGCGTTTTCCGACCTCGCAAATGCTGGACGGCTCGGACGCGATGAATCCGGACCCCGATTACTCCGCCGCCTATGTCGTTCTGGAAACCGACCAGCCCGGCCTGGAAGGGCACGGCCTGACTTTTACAATCGGCCGCGGCAATGAAATCTGCTGCGCCGCGATCAAGGCGATGGAACACCTGGTGGTCGGCCTCAAGCTGGACTGGATCAGCGCCGACATGGGACGCTTCTGGCGCCACATCACCTCCGACAGCCAGCTGCGCTGGATCGGTCCCGACAAGGGCGCGATCCACCTGGCCACCGGCGCTGTCGTCAATGCGGTGTGGGATTTGTGGGCCAAGGCGGAAGGCAAGCCGCTGTGGCGGCTGGTGACCGACATGTCGCCCGAGGAACTGGTGCGCGCCATCGATTTCCGCTACCTGACCGACTGCATCACGCCGGAAGAAGCGCTGGCCATGCTGCGCGCGCAGGAACCGGGCAAGGCCGAGCGTATCCGCTTGCTGCAGCAGGACGGTTATCCGTGCTACACCACTTCCGCCGGCTGGCTGGGTTATGAAGACGCCAAGCTGCGCCGGCTGTGCCAGGAAGCGATCGACAATGGCTTCAACCATATCAAGCTCAAGGTCGGGCGTGACCTGGAAGACGACATCCGGCGTGTCACCATCGCCCGCGAAGTGATCGGCCAGGAGCGGCAGCTGATGATAGACGCCAACCAGGTGTGGGAGGTTGACCAGGCCATCGATTGGGTTAACAAGCTGGCGTTTGCCAAACCCTGGTTCATCGAAGAGCCGACCAGCCCGGACGACGTCGAGGGCCATCGCAAGATCCGCGAAGGCATAGGCGCGGTCAAGGTCGCCACCGGCGAAATGTGCCAGAACCGCATTATTTTCAAGCAGCTCATCATGCGCGGCGCGATCGACGTGGTGCAGATCGACTCCTGCCGTCTCGGCGGCGTCAATGAAATACTGGCGGTGCTGCTGATGGCTGCCAAATACAAGCTGCCGGTGTGTCCGCATGCCGGCGGAGTCGGCCTGTGCGAGTATGTGCAGCACCTGTCGATGATCGATTATGTCTGCATTGCGGGCACCAAGGCGGGGCGAGTCACGGAGTATGTCGATCACCTGCATGAACATTTTGTCGATCCTTGCGTCATACGCAATGCATCGTACATGCCGCCGACGGCGCCCGGGTTTTCGATTACGATGAAACCTGAATCGCTGCAGCAATACCAGTTTCGCGGGTAGGGTGGGCACCTGTGCCCACGCAGTAGAATATCCAGCGTGGGCAAGAAGACCTGCCCACGCTACAAAAAAACAAATAAAAACGGAGACGGCAAAGTGGATCTACATTTAGCAGGAAAAGTGGTGATCGTGACCGGCGGCGGCGCAGGAATAGGTGCTGCGATTTCGCTGCAACTGGCGGCGGAAGGCGCGATTCCCGTGATCCTGGGCAAAAGCCAGCCGGCGCCCGAATTCAAGACGGCGTTGCTGGCCTTGCAAGGCAAGTCGCTCATCCTCCAGCTCGACCTGATGGATGAGGACAAATGCCGGCAGGCCGTGGCGCAGACCATAGCCGAATTCGGAAGGCTGGACGGCCTGGTGAACAACGCCGGCATCAACGACAACATCGGCCTCGACGCCGGCCGGGCCGCCTTCGTGCTGTCGCTGGAAAAAAACCTGATCCACTACTACACGATGGCGCATTTCTGCGTGCCGCACCTGAAAGCCAGCCGTGGCGCCATCGTCAACATTTCTTCGAAGACAGCCGTGACCGGCCAGGGCAACACCAGCGGCTATTGCGCCGCCAAGGGCGGGCAGCTGGCGCTGACGCGTGAATGGGCCGCTGCACTGGCGAATGACGGGGTACGGGTCAACGCCGTGATCCCGGCCGAAGTGATGACGCCGCTGTACCGCAACTGGATCGCCAGTTTCGACAATCCAGAGCAGAAGCTGGCCGCGATCACCAGCAAGATACCGCTCGGCAAACGGCTCACCACGGCCGAGGAGATTGCAGACACCGCGGTATTTCTCTTGTCGCAGCGCGCCGCGCATACGACCGGGCAATGGGTATACGTGGACGGCGGCTACAGCCACCTCGATCGCGCCTTGACCTGAATGCATCTTGATAGACTGATTTAACACGGTCAGCGCCAGCGCCGGCAGTGCATCATGAGAGTAGATATGCAGCAATCAGATATTCCTACGCCGGATTGCCTTATTTCGCTGGAAAACGTCACCAAGCGTTTTCCCGGCGTGCTGGCGCTCGACAACTGCCGCTTCGACCTGATGCGCGGCGAGGTCCATGCGCTGATGGGTGAAAACGGCGCCGGCAAATCGACGCTGATGAAAGTGCTGGCCGGGGTGTACCCGAAGGACAGCGGTGAAATCCGCATTGAAGGGCTGCCGGTCGAGATTCCCTCGCCGCGCGCTGCACAAGCGCTGGGCATCGGCATCATCCATCAGGAACTCAACCTGATGAACCACCTGAGCGCCGCGCAAAACATCTTCATCGGCCGCGAGCCGCGCGGACGCTACGGCCTGTTCCTTGACGAGGAAGCCCTGAACCGGCAAACCAAGGTGATTTTTGAACGCATGCGGCTGGACCTCGATCCGCGCACGCTGGTCAGTGAGCTGACGGTGGCCAAGCAGCAGATGGTGGAAATCGCCAAGGCGCTTTCCTTCGATTCGCGCGTACTGATCATGGATGAACCGACGGCGGCGCTCAACAACGCCGAAATCGAAGATCTGTTCCGCATCATCCGCCAGCTGCAGTCGCACGGCGTCGGCATCATCTACATTTCGCACAAGATGGACGAGCTGCGGCAGATTTCCAACCGCGTCACGGTCATGCGCGACGGCAAATACATCGCCACCGTGCCGACCGCCACCACTTCCATGGAGACCATCATCGGCATGATGGTGGGACGCCAGCTCGACAGCGGCGGCCAGGCCATGCCCGACACGTCCGCCAATGATGTTGTGCTGGAGGTGAGGGGGCTGCAGCGTGGCGCCCTCATCAAGGATGTCAGTTTCAGCCTGCGCAAGGGCGAGATCCTCGGTTTTGCAGGGCTGATGGGCGCCGGCCGCACCGAAGTGGCGCGCGCCATCTTCGGCGCCGACCGCATCGACGCCGGCGAAATCCGGGTGCACGGCGCCAAGGTGACGATCAAGTCGCCGCGGGATGCGGTAGCGCACGGCATAGGTTACCTGTCGGAAGACCGCAAGCATTTCGGCCTGGCTACCGGGCTGGACGTCAAGACCAACGTCGCCATGTCGAGCATGAACCGGTTCCTGACCCAGGGCCTGTTCCTGGACCAGGCCGCGATCCGCGACACCGCGCAGGATTTCGTGCGGCAGCTGAGCATCAAGACGCCGTCGGTCGATCAGCCGGTGCGGCTGCTGTCGGGCGGCAACCAGCAAAAGATCGTGATTGCCAAATGGCTGCTGCGCGATTGCGACATTCTGTTTTTCGACGAACCCACGCGTGGCATCGACATCGGCGCCAAGAGCGAAATCTACAAGCTGCTTAATACGCTGGCGGAACAAGGCAAGGCGATTGTGATGATTTCTTCGGAACTGCCGGAGGTGCTGCGCATGAGCCACCGCATCCTGGTCATGTGCGAGGGCCGCATCACCGGCGAACTGTCTGCCGCGGAAGCTTCGCAAGAAAAGATCATGCAACTGGCGACCCAGCGTGAAGAAAAGCGCGATGATCAGCGCGCGGCCCAAGCCGCTTGACACCCGAATCACTTACATACAATGAAAACCACCATGGCAAATATCCAGAATCCCGCGTCGCAAGCACAGCAGCCAGGCCAGGGCGTATTCGCGGCGGTCAAGGCCAAGATCTTTCATCCCGCCACCCGGCAGAAACTGCTGGCCTTCGCCAGCTTGCTGGCGCTGCTGGTGTTTTTCAGTTTCGCCTCGCCGAATTTCCTGGAAATCGACAACCTGGTCGGCATCCTGCAGTCGACCGCGGTCAATGGCGTGCTGGCGATCGCCTGCACCTTTGTCATCATCACCGCCGGCATCGACCTGTCGGTCGGCACCCTGATGACCTTCTGCGCCGTCATGGCCGGCGTGTTCCTCACCTACTGGGGCATGCCGCTCTACGTCGGCGTCATCGCCGCGATCGTGTTCGGCGCCTTGTGCGGCTGGATTTCCGGCGTGCTGGTGGCCAAGCTGAAGATCCCGCCTTTCATCGCGACGCTGGGCATGATGATGCTGCTCAAGGGGCTGTCGCTGGTGATCTCCGGCACCAAGCCGATCTACTTCAACGACACCGAGGGATTTTCAGCCATCTCGCAGGATTCCCTGATCGGCAGCCTGATTCCTGCCTTGCCGATCCCGAATGCGGTGCTGATCCTGTTCCTGGTTGCCATCGCCGCCGGCATCGTGCTGAACAAGACCATCTTCGGGCGCTACACCTTTGCTTTGGGCAGCAACGAAGAAGCGCTGCGGCTGTCGGGCGTCAATGTCGATTTCTGGAAAGTCGCGGTGTACACCGTGGGCGGCGCCATTTGCGGCATCGCCGGGCTGCTGATCGCGTCGCGGCTGAATTCGGCGCAGCCGGCGCTGGGGCAGGGTTATGAGCTGGATGCGATCGCCGCGGTGGTGATCGGCGGCACTTCCTTGTCAGGCGGCACCGGCACCATCCTCGGCACCATCATCGGCGCTTTCATCATGAGCGTACTAATCAACGGCTTGCGCATGATGTCGGTGGCGCAGGAATGGCAGACCGTGGTGACCGGCGTGATCATCATCCTGGCGGTATACATGGATATCCTGCGCCGCCGGCGCCAGTGAAAAGAACAGGTTTTGCAGGTGCAGTTACGGGCTGTTGCAGCAAGGCCCACCGTTTTATAACCATAAGAGGAGACTTGAAATGATAAAGAGAAGAGCAGTCAACATCGCCGTCGGCCTGGCGCTTGCGCTTGGATTCAGCGCCGCGGCGGTAGCCGAGGATGTCTATATTCCCCTGATCTCGAAAGGCTTCCAGCACCAGTTCTGGCAAGCGGTGAAAGCCGGATCGGAACAGGCCGCCAAGGATTTCAATGTGAAGGTATCGTTCGAAGGACCGGAAACCGAAGCCATGGTCGACAAGCAGATCGACATGCTGTCGGCGGCGCTGGGTAAGAAACCGAAGGCCATCGGCTTCGCCGCGCTGGACAGCAAGGCCGCCTTGCCTTTGCTGAAAAAGGCCCAGGCCGCGCATATCCCTATCGTTGCGTTTGACTCGGGCGTCGACAGCGACATTCCGGTGACTACCGCCACTACCGACAACAAGGCAGCGGCAGCGCTGGCGGCTGACAAGATGGCGGAGCTGATCGGCAAGGAAGGCGAAGTGGCCGTAGTCGCGCATGACCAGACCAGCCGCACCGGCATCGACCGCCGCGACGGCTTTGTCGAACGCATGAAGGCTTATCCCAAGATCAAGATCGTCAGCATCCAGTACGGCGCCGGCGACCAGCTGAAATCGACCGAGATCACCAAGTCCATCCTACAGGCCTATCCACATCTGAAGGGCGCCTTCGGCACCAACGAAGGTTCGGCCATCGGCGTGCTGAATGGCGCCAAGGAAACGAAGCGCAAGCTGGTGATCATCGGCTACGATTCCGGCAAGCAGCAGAAAGATGCGATCAAGGACGGCAGCATGGCCGGCGCCATCACCCAGAACCCGGTCGGCATCGGCTACAAGACAGTAGAGGCGGCGGTCAAGGCACTCAAGGGTGAAAAACTGCCGAAGGTGATCGATACCGGTTTCTACTGGTACGACAAGAGCAATATCAACGATCCCAAGATCGCTGCCGTACTGTACGACTGATCCGGTTTAAGTGCGAGCCTGATGCCGTTCAGCTAAGCCTGAACGGCATTTTTTGTTTACGCGGACCGTCGGTCACGCGAGATCTGTCCACGACCACTATGCCGTTTGGATATCCACTGAATGGCATTCCCCGTCATTTCAGCAAATCCAGCCGCTGATGCCATTCAAACAAGGATTCGTGCGGAAACTGCGTGAACTGCTTGTCCTTGCGGCCGGTCTTGACTTCCACCCATGGTGCTTTATAGGCCAGCAGCAGGTGGGTATATTCAGGCGGCGCCGGCAGCGGCGTATCGATGGCGGAAGCGAACGGGTGGACCAGTTCCGGCCATTCCGGGCTGTAGAGCCACAGCGCGCTGCCGCAGCGCCGGCAGAAATGTCGTTGCGCGGTGCTGGTATGGAGGCGTGATTCGCCTTGCCGTTTGAGTTTTGCATGGTAGACGCTGACATCGTCCTGGCCTTGCACCTTCAGGGTGCTGGCGTCGCCGCCGATGTTGACGGCGTATCCGCCGCCGCCCTGGGTCTTGCGGCAGATCGAACAATAACAGCGCTGGTAAGGATAGGGCGTATCGCTTTCCAGGCTGAAACGGACTGCGCCGCAATGGCAGGATCCCTTGAGTTTCATGGTTCTCTCCTAGTTATCGCCGCCTCCAGTATCGCCGATCCCGGCGGCAAGCCAGTGTTAAGCACCGAACATACAGGCCCGCTGTTGAAGTTCATCATGCTTCCCTCTTATTCCGGCGCCGCCGGTAATGGCTAGTGTCGTGTCACGGGCTCGATCACGACGATTGCCGTTTTCGGCAGCGAGCGAGCCGGCAGAACCGGCGCGCCGACCATCACTCCGATATCGCCCTCATCGCAAATTGCGCCGCCCAGGCGGCTGCTGGGGCCGGAACTCGAGCGCGTGAACATCGATGGCAGTATAGTTAAAAGAACCTGAAGCATTCAGCTGCAGGCAGATCAAGGAAATGGTTATGGAGCTGGTTCGTACTTACATGATTGAAACCACGAATGCCCTGTTTACGCTGGTCGTCACGGAAGCCGGCCATGGCGGCCCCTATAAGGCGACATATGTCGGGACGCGGCAGAAAGTCGAACTGCCATGGGTGGACAATCCCGGGCTGGGCGAGAAGGATCTTGACGGCGAAGCGGCAGACGTGGATTTCGATGTGCTGATCGCCACCTGTCATCGGCAGATCGCGCAACGCGGCGGCGAAATACTCGGTATCCAGGACATCTCGGTCATCGACGAGCGTCCTCGCAGAGACTGGGGATCCGGGCGCTGACAAATTCGCCGCCGCTGGCAAGCAAAAAACCTGCAGAATCGTTTTTCATGGAGAACTATTTGATCTCCAGCCCCTCTCATTCCCAATAAAAAAGCCAATGCCTGGAGCACCAGGCCGGTTGGCGCACGCCAACATTTCCACGAAGGTTGTTCATTTAACACCTGAGACAAGGAGATTTCTCATGAGGCCTATCAGTACCTACATCATTGAAACCGACAACGCACTTTTTACCCTGGTAGTTACGGAGTCGGATGACGGCGGTCCATACAGTGCGTCGTATATCGGAACCAGCCCGAAATTCGAACAGACCGATACGGATGACGACGCCGACCCGGTACAAGAAGATATCGAAGGCGAAATGGAAGACCCGGATTTTGACGTGCTGCTGGCGGCCTGCCATCGGGAAATCGTGGAGCGCGGCGGCAACATCGTCAGCATCGAAGATATATCTGATGATGAACGCTAACGTCTTTCCAGTAGCGACGCCCGATCAGAAGCGAACCTTCAGATAAGCGCTGGGCCCGACCAGCTTGACGCCCAGGTTGGCCTCATAGTTGGAGCTATCCCGGTACAGCTGGATCTTGGTGATGCCGTAGTCGGCGCCGATGCCGACATTCTTGAACGGAAACCACTCGACGCCGACATTGCCGTTATAGATATGGCCGTTGATGTTGCCGCCGTTTTTCTTGATGCCGGAAGCCTCGGCGTACAGCCGCACATTGTCGCTCAGCGCCGTGCGCACGCCCACTTCCAGCAGCGGCGCGATGGCGTTGTCGCTGCGCGAATCGCTGGCCGTGCCGCTGACGCCGTCCAGCGAACCGCGCGCCATGGTGTCGAGGTCGGCTTGGTAATAGGCGGCGCCGGCGCCGAGGCCGAATACCGTATTGCCGGATCCGAACCACCATTTATAGGCCAGTTGCGCCAGTTCCACCTTGAGGCGGGCATTGGCGGAAGCGTCGCCGGTGACGACCTGGCCGTTGACGGTGGCGGTGCGGGCGATGGCGGCGTCAAAATTGTTGGTGTAGCGGTAGTAATCGAACGCCAGGCCCTGGTGGTCGCCCAGCAGCACATCGGCGCGCACCCGGCCCAGCGTCTTGTGGTCGCGCGTCAGGTCGCCGGTTTCGGCGCGGCCGTATTTGGTGTTGACGCCGATATTGAAAGTCGGCTCGACATAATAGCCGCCGACCGACAGGCTGAAACGGTCCAGCGCCGGCGACGGATCGGCCAGCGCGCTTGCAGACGCCAGGCACAAGCCTGTTGCGGCCAGGGATTTGGTCACGATGCTCATCGGGAGATCCTCATTCAAGTTTATCCGCCTGGGGAGAAAATGCCTGGATAAAAGCTTAGCAGGAGCAACTTGGGGCGAATGAGCGATAGCTAACATTTCAGATTGGAATGCCAGGATTTTTTATGGCTGGCAGCGGCTCTTTGCGGCGCAAGCAAGGGGTTTTCAATGGTTGATATATACTGCAACATGACTGTATATTCATACAGTCAATCATCTTTCAACTTTTACCTGGCGCGCAATATGTCGAGCCGCGGTGTCCGTAACATGGTCAGAGTGCTGGAAAACCGTTTTTATTATCTCGACAATTTCCTTGCCGTGGTGGCATCGGTACGCGCCCGTTATCGCCATTTGCTGAACGGCGAGGAGCAGGCTTTCGTCTGCGGTTTCGAAGCGTTGCCGCTGGCGTCGCGTGCGTTGCTGGTGCGGATGGTGATGCGCAAGGGCGAGCTGTTTCGCCTGGGCCGGCTGAGCTATGATGAAATCGGCTGCGCGCGCAGCGCCGTGGCGCCCCTGATCATCGCCGGCTGGCTGGACGGCGAACCAGCCATCGATATCGTACAACTGTGCGGCCTGCTGACAAAAACCGAACTGGCGGCGGCGTTTCCGCTGTTGCCGCGCAATGTACGCAAGGCAGAGCAGCTTGAAATCCTGCGCGCCGAGCATGGCGACGCGCTACGCACGCTCGGCGGCTGGCGTATCGACGACCAGCTGCTGCGGCTGCGCATTGCGCCCCTGTGCGACCGGCTGCGGCTGATGTTTTTCGGTAACCTGCATCAGGACTGGTCGGAATTCGTACTGTCGGAACTGGGGATATTCAGGTACGAACAGGTCGATTTGTCGCTTGCACAAGGTTTCAGCAGCAGGCAGGACATCGACGATTACCTGCATCTGCACGCTTGCCGCGAACGGTTCCGCGACGGCGCAGCACCGCAAGCCGTGCTGGGCGACTTGCCAGGCGCGCCTTATCCGAACGACTGGCTGGAGCAGCGCCGCAGCAAGCTGCTGTTCCAGATCGCCCAGCATTACGAACGAAGCGCCGAGCTGGCGGCGGCGCTGCGCATTTATGCGGATTGCGCGTGGCCGGGCGCGCGCCTGCGCGCGATCCGGGTGCTGGAGCGCTGCGGCCAGCCCGATGCGGCTTTCGGACTGGCGCAGCAGGCTGAGTTGCAGCCGGAAAGCGAGGCTGAAAAACAGCAGCTGCTGCGCGTCATGCCGCGTTTGCGGCGCCAGCTTGGCCGTGGAAAGATGCCGCAAGCCGCCGCTGCGCCCATCATCCGCCACGACCTGGCGCTGCAGCGGGCCGAGCCCGGCGTCTCAGTCGAAACCGTGCTCGCCAGTCATCTGTCGCGCGCCGGCGCACCCGCGGTCTATGTCGAAAACACGCTGATCAACTCGCTGTTCGGCCTGCTGTTCTGGGATGCCGTTTTTGCGCCGCTCCCGGGCGCATTTTTCCATCCATTCCAGAGCGGCCCGGCCGACCTGCACAGCGCCGATTTCCGGCTGCGCCGCGCCAGCCGGTTCGACGCCGGTTTCGCCGAGATCGACAGCGGCGGCTACCGGCAGACCATCTGGCGGAACTTCCGCGCCAAGGCCGGCATCCAGTCGCCATTCGTATTCTGGGAGGCTATCGATGAACAGCTGCTGGTTATGGCGCTGGATTGCCTGCCGCCGCTGCATCTGCGGAAATGCTTCGAACGCATCCTGCAGGATATCAAGACCAACCGTTCCGGCCTGCCGGATCTTATCCAGTTCTGGCCGGCGGAAAAACGCTACCAGATGATCGAAGTCAAAGGTCCGGGCGACCGCCTGCAGGACAACCAGGTCCGCTGGCTGCACTATTTTGCCGAACACGGCATGCCGGTCGCCGTCTGTTACGTGCAGTGGGCGGAGCAGTGCGCGTGAGCGAACCCGCCTATATCGTAGCCGTCCGCGCGCTGTGCGAGTTCACGGCCAAGCAGGGCGACCTCGACCTGCGCTTCACGCCGGCGCCGACCGCTCTGGAAGGCATCGCCGGCCACGCCACGGTGGCCTCGCGCCGCGATGCCGGCTATGAGAAAGAAGTCAGCCTGAGCGGCCGCTGCGGACCTTTGCTGGTGCGCGGCCGCGCCGACGGCTACGATCCGGCTCTGAACCGGCTGGAAGAAATCAAGACCTTCCGCGGCGATCTGGAGCGCATGCCGGACAACCACCGTCATCTGCATTGGGCGCAGCTGCGAATCTACGGCCACTTGCTGTGCCAGGCGCGCCAGCTGCCGGAACTGCAGCTGGCGCTGGTGTATTACGACATCGGCAGGCAGAAGGAAACCCTGCTGACCGAATATGCGACTGCCGCCGGCCTGCAACGGTTTTTCGAAGAGCAGTGCGGCCGTTTCCTGGCCTGGGCGCAGCAGGAACTGGCGCATCGCGCCGCGCGTGACGAGCAATTGACCGCCTTGCGCTTCCCGCACGCCGATTTCCGCCCCGGCCAGCGCGCCTTGGCGGAAGCCGTATACAAGGGCGCCAGCGCCGGCCGTTGCTTGTTGGCCCAAGCGCCGACCGGCATCGGCAAGACCATCGGCAGCCTGTTTCCCTTGCTCAAGGCCAGCCCGGGCCAAGGATTGGACAAGATATTTTTCCTTTCCGCCAAGACCTCGGGCCGGGCGCTGGCGCTGGAAGCCACCGCGCGCATCAAGCAAAGCGCGGCTGGATTGCCGTTGCGCGTGCTGGAACTGGTTGCGCGCGACAAGGCGTGCGAGCATCCGGACAAGGCCTGCCACGGCGAATCCTGTCCGCTGGCCCAGGGATTTTACGATCGCCTGCCGCAAGCGCGCAGCGCCGCCGTTGCCAGCGGCGCGATGGATCGCGAAAGCCTGCGCGCAATCGCGGCTGAACATGGTGTTTGCCCTTATTACCTGAGCCAGGACCTGGTGCGCTGGTCAGATGTGATCGTCGGCGACTATAACTACTATTTCGACCTGAGCGCCATGCTGTACGGCTTCACCATGGCCAACCAGTGGCGGGTAGGGGTGCTGGTCGACGAAGCGCACAACATGATCGAGCGGGCGCGCAAGATGTATTCGGCCGACATGGAGCAAGCCGCTCTGAGGAGCGTGCGGCAAACGGCGCCGCCGGCGCTCAAGCGCGCGCTGGACCGTGTCAACCGCCAGTGGAACGCCCTGTACAAGACCCAGGAAGGCGAATACCAGCGCTACGCCGAGCTGCCGGATGCCTTTATCCAGGCGCTGCAACAGGCGGCGGCAGACATCACCGACTACATGGTCGAACATCCGGCCGCCGTCGACAGCCGCCTGCTGCAATTCTATTTCGACGCCATGCACTTTACCCGCATCGCCGAACTGTTCGACAGCCACTCGCTGTTCGACATCACACGGCAAGGCGGCCACGGCGCCACGCTATGCCTGCGCAACATCGTGCCGGCAACGTTCCTGGCGCCGCGCTTCGCCGCGGCCCATTCGACCACGCTGTTCTCGGCCACGCTCAGCCCCTGGCATTTTTACAGCAAGACGCTGGGCATGCCGGACAACACCGCCTGGCTCGACGTGCCGTCGCCGTTCACCGCGGACCAGTTGTCGGTGCGCCTGGTGACCGGCATTTCAACCCGTTTCCAGCATCGCGACCGTTCACTGGCGCCGATCGTGGAGCTGATTGCCAAACAGTACACAGGGCAGCCAGGCAACTACCTGACTTTTTTCAGCAGCTACGATTACCTGGAAAAAGTCGCCGCCATGTTCGCCTTGCGCTATCCCGATATCCCTTTGTGGCAGCAGGCGCGCCGCATGGATGAGCGAGAACGGGAAGGCTTCTTGTCACGGTTTACCGAAACTTCGCAAGGAGTGGGTTTTGCCGTGCTCGGCGGCGCGTTTGCCGAAGGCATCGACTTGCCCGGCGCGCGCCTGATCGGCGCCTTCATCGCCACCCTGGGGCTGCCGCAGATCAATCCGGTCAATGAGCAGGTCATGCTGCAGATGGATAAAATCTTCGGCCAGGGTTACGACTGCACCTACCTGTATCCCGGCCTGCAGAAAGTGGTGCAGGCCGCCGGCCGGGTGATCCGCACCCAGCAGGACCGCGGCGTGGTGTACCTGATCGACGACCGGTTTGCGCGGCAGGAAGTCAGGCAGCTGCTGCCTGCATGGTGGCAGCTCGGCTGCTGACCTTGTTCAAACATCAGGCAAACAACAGACGGTCGGTAAAATGCGAATCGTTGGGATCGAAATAGGGCAGGGCCCAGCGGTCGGTGGTAGATAAAAACCAGCCTACGGCAATCGCAGCCTGCTGTTTCGAGGCGGGAACTTGCCCTTTCATCGCTGCCGGCGCGCTGGCCGCCATCCGGTTCAGGAACTGGAAATGGTCGACCAGCCCCACGGCCTCGATGGCGAATACCGTTGCGACGTCGCCGTCGTGGATCGCCAGCAAGTTGTCGCCGTTCGCCTGTTCCCCGCCTAAGGCAAGGTTGGACGAACCGCAGAAGACAACAGGGTTGTCGCCATTGAAGCTGCATACGACAAATTTATGGTGGATCTGGTGGCCGACGCCGCCGATGGAACGGACCTGGTCAAACGGCGGAGGGAGTATCGATTTACCCGGCTTGCCGGTCACCAGCACGCCGGTTTTCTTGCCCGGCGCGTACAGGGAAATGCCGGTACTGCTGTCCGAAATGCCATAGCTGAAGACATTGCCGTCGGCGTGCAAATCATTCAGGGCGGCATAGACCGGACTGGTGCCGTTGTCGATCGCCATCACGGCGAACAGCACGCTGCCGTTGCCGGCGGGCTTGGTTTGTTCCTGCTGGATGCGGGCGGCGATGTCGCCCAGGTTCTGGGTGACAAATTCGGCCGTGTGAGGGGCGAAAGTGATATCGGTTCGCGGCGACGCCCCAGCGGGAATCGAGAAAGTGGCGGAGGAAAACGGCGATAGCAGATAAGCGCCCAGCTTGACGCCGCCATGCCAGACGGTCTCGAATAATTGCCCGTATTCGGCGGCGACACCGGGCTCGTCGAAGACCATGACGTGGTTGGAGTTGACGTACAGGCCTGTGACGGAAAAATTGGTCGATCCGGTCAGCACCTTCAGCGCGCTGTCCTTGTTGAAGGAAACAAACACCTTGTCATGGGCGTAGCGCTTGAAATGGCCGCGCAGGATATCGGCGGGGCTGACGGCAACAGCCCGGAACTGCGCCTCGAACTCATCCTCGGGCATGGGTTTTGCGGCCGAGTGATGCAGGGCCGCGTTGTCCAGGATGATCCGCACCCGGCCTTGCCTGCCCAGTTCCAGCAGGATCTTGCACAGGTCAGGTTCGTTCAGGTCATAGGCAAACACGTCGAGATACTGCGATGGATCCTGCAGCACCTCGTCGAGGAATTCGAAAATCCGCTCTCTTGCTGTCAGCCCGAGCCAGGCGTATTCGTCGGCAAAGGTGTACTGCATGCCGTCTTCGTTGACGCCGGATATCTGCGCAGTGTCAAACAGCAGTTCCCTGGTATTGGGCCGGATCAGCGCGTTGATGCCGAAATGATGGGTAAACGCCTGCGACTGCGTGTAGCCGCGGGTAAACCCGAGCTTGAACTTGTTTTTTGCAAACGGCCCTACGTATGCGCTGACCGACACGCCTAGCGTTTCGTCGAGGGCAAGCAATGACTGCTTGTCGTCAAAATAGCGCGGGATCACCGTGTAGGTGTATTCGCCGAAAAACGGCGTGAGTCCCTGGTGGACAGAGCCGGGCACATGCAGCCAGCGAAACTTGTGTATTGGCGCATTCACCGTCGAATTCGGCGGATCGCCCGGATCCTGGGCATGCGCGCCGGGACTTTCAAACTGCAGCGTGTTGTACAGGTAGTAGGGTGGCAAGCCATCGGGCTGGCAGCGGATCGTGAAACCCGCCAGGTCCTTGCTGCTTTCAGGCTGCAGCAGGTTGAACGCCAGCAGGGTCTTGCAGTCGCCGATATGGGCGGTGACCGACAGCAACTGGGATTGATCCGTGACAGACGCCATCGCCATCCTCCGCATTCAGTTAGACATGTTCCGGTTATCGAAGCACGATTTGCCCGGTGAAGCAGGCGTCCAACCCGATTGAGGAGGGATTACAAAATACTAGCGAATGAATGTTACCCGACGATGACTTGGTGAAACCGGGAGAAAATCTTCAGCATTTCGGTAGGAACGATGATCGAAATAGATATTTGCCACATTGCAATATTGATATTTCCATGGCAGGATACGCAAATAATTTTGCACACATATCGGTCTGAATAACATAGTGCAAAAAGGGGGAATATAAGTGGGGCGTCTGAGATTCGAAGTGGCATCAAAAAGTCTTTTCCTGTTTTTTTTGCTTGTTTTTTCCGGCTTTGTCGCCGCAGCTTCCAGCGACGTACAATCCGCATCGGATAAGCCTGCTCCTCAGGCATTGTCGCGCGACAAATTTGCGGAAAACGCATTCGAGAAAGGCGTGCCGGTTCCTGACTGGGTGGACCAAATATCGGTTATCCCGAGCGGGCTAGATAGCAATCCGCTCACCATGCGCCTCGCCGACGTTTATTTTTACGTCGACCAGCAAACCTCCATCTTCACCCATCGCGCAATCCAGGCCAATGAAGCATCGACGCTTGCCAGAATCGGGCAATCCGAAATTACCTTCCAGCCGGATTATCAGCGTGTGCAACTGCATATGCTGCGGGTGCATCGCGGCAGTCAGATACTGGATAAACAAAACGAAGCCGATATCCGTTTTCTGCGCCGCGAACCGGAACTGGATTCCGGTATCTATGGCGGGTCGGTAACCGCCGCGATTGTGATTAATGACGTGCGGGTGGGCGATACTCTGGAAATCGCCTACACGGTGATTGGGAAAAATCCCGTATTCGGCCATCGTTTCTTCGATGCCGCGGCCTGGGACAACATCTATCCGACGCTTAAGCGGCGCATTACGCTGAACGCGCCGGAGGGCCGGCCGATTCAATACCGGGTAATCGGCGCCAATCAGAAAAACCTGCCGCAGGCAAAGGAATCCCGGGTTGGCAACAGGCGCATCGTACGTTTCGAAGCCAGCGATATGCCGGTGACCGACCTGGAATCGTACATGCCGTCGGATTATCAGGCATTACGCTGGGTCCAGTTTTCCGAATTCGAATCGTGGAAGGACGTGACGCAGTGGGCCGACGGCCTGTTCACCGTGAATGCGGCGCCGACCGCCTTGCGCGATGCAGTGGCTGCCGCGCGCGCCGAGAGCAACCCGCGCGCAAAGGTAATGAAAGCGCTCGAATTCGTCCAGAACGAGATTCGTTATCTGTCAGTCTCGATTGGCGAAAATTCTCACAAGCCATACCCGCCTGAACAGGTGCTTGCGCGTCGTTACGGCGACTGCAAGGACAAGTCCTTGCTGCTGGTTGCCATGCTTCGGCAGCTCGGCATTGAAGCCGCTCCCGTGCTGGTGAGCACCTCCCACAAAAAAGACCTGGACCAGGTGTTGCCCTCGCCGCAGCTGTTCGACCACGCCATCGTACACGTGGTGGTGCAGGGCAAATCTTATTTTCTTGATCCGACCCGTCTTGGCCAAGTCGGCGAACTGGATCGCATGGGGCAGCCGCTTGCCTACTCGCAGGCATTGATAATTGCGCCAGGCACGGACAAGCTGGTGAGCATCGCCCCGCCGAGCAACGAGGAACTGATCACCAACACCCGGATAGAACGCGTCACCGTCCAGAAGATGAGTGAACCGGTGCTGATGTCTGTCCAGCTGCAATATGCAGGCGCCGATGCGGAAGGAATGCGCAATGGCCTGGCTCAGCTCAGTCCAGTGCAGTTGCGCAAGTTCTATGAAGGCAATATCGCAAAACGTTATCCGGACGCGGTGTTGCTGGGGGAGCCGAAGGTTAGCGATGAGCGCAATGAGAATCGCGTCTCGGTCGAGATCCAGTTCCGTATCCGCGATTTTTTCCAGGTCAACGGCGACAGGTGGTCGTTGCAATACGAGCCAAACAATTTGCGGGGATTGTTCCATGTGCCGAACAACGCGAACAGAAATGCTCCGCTTGCGGTGCCAAGTTTTCCTTCGATTGGCCGCTACCAGCTGGAAGTGACCTTGCCGGACGAGTTCGACGCTCGCTATTCGCCGTCCCATGCCACCTTGCAAAACCCCGCATTCAGCTTGAGCGAGTCGCTGTCGTTTTCCGGGAAAGTCATCAAGGTAACGCTGGAAATGAAACTGCTCGCCGACCGCCTTGCGGCGAACGACACCGCGGCCTTCCTGAGCGATCTGAACAAGGCCGGGCGAATGCTGCAGGGTACGCTGTACATAAAACAAACCGATCTAAGAACTGCCAGTGCAAATATTCCTTCCGATGTGCCATTCAAGCAAATGGTGATCGAACGCCTGGAAAAAATCGTCAAGGGTACTGCACAGGTGATCGCCGACGCCAAGCTGACCGGCCGCGACTCCAGCGCCGCCAGTTGCGAACGGGCGCGGGTAGAAGCTTATCTCGGGCGTAATGCGGAGGCAGCCGCGGACATCCAGAATGCCATTCGTCAGCAACCGAATACGCCGGAGATTTTGCGATGTCGCGCCGAATTGGGACTTGTGGCCGGGGATTTCAAGGCCAGCGAACAGGATTTTTCACGCGTCATGTCTTTGGGGCTGTCGGACGACGTGATTTTCCTGCAACGAGGGATTGCCAATTTTTATCTGGGAAAACAGGATGCTGCCATAAGTGATTTTTCGAAGGCGATCAGCCAGGCCAAGGGGAGCAACGAAAAGACCCGTGCCGTGATTTGGCGCACGCTTGCCTCGCAGCGTAGCGGGATGGCGGCAGTTGCCGACACTGCCGCCCAGACCACGGACGAATGGCCGGGCGCCGCCTTGGCCATGTTGTCGAACAAGACAACACCGGAAGTAATGTTGCGAGTGGTGCACAAAGAGAGCGGCAACGCCCTGGAGACGGCTTTGGCGGAGGCCTATTTTTATCTCGGCCAGCACTATCTGCAGGCAGGCGACAAGCTCAAGGCGCGTGTGTATTTCCAACATTCTGTCGATAAAGGCGTGTTGTACAGCGAATACCACTTCGCCGCACGCCAGGAACTGGCGCGGCTGAAATAATTCAACAATAAAAAACAGATCAGGGATGGGCCTATGAAATTCTTGCGCTACGCTATTTTTATCGCACTCGCGCTTGTCGCTGTGTCTTCGTTCGCACAGGAGGGGCAGGAATTAACCCAGGCGCACAAGGCGACCATCGAACGGATGTTGAAGGGGCTTCATGCAGGAGAGATTGCACAAATAGGGATGAAGCAAGGTTTTGATGCTTTGGAAGCATCAGATCCCCAAAGCGCCGCGTTTGCCCATCAGATCATGGATGGAATTACGCCGAGCCAGTTCCTCCAGAAACTCGTTCCGGTATATGCCAAATTCTTTTCCATCGACGATGCACAGGCGATTGCTCGATTTTTTGAGACCCCTGCCGGCATCAAGGTGTCGGAAACCATGCTGCAAGCTTTTGCCGTTGGCAAGAGGCCAACATTCGAGCATCTGTCTTCAGCCGACCGGCTTGCTCTAGGCGCATTCGAACAAAGTCATGCAGGCCAGATGTTCGGCCGCTCGGGAACAGGAATAAGGGCAGAGACCGGACATATGTTTCAAGACCTGGGGCAAGAAATCGTAGTGAGAAAGATGAAAAAGGCGTTTGCTCCTGTCGTGAAAGAACTGGACGCTCACTTGTCGAACGACGCCAACGATAATTTTTCGGCAGTCGGTGCATCGAGCCCTGTCAATAATCAAGCCGACGTCTTCGAGCAGGTAGCGGCGCTTGCGCTGGATGCCACCAAGCAGTCGCAGGCGATCGCGACGCGTTATCAGACAGAGCTGCAACAGCTTGGAGCCGAGACGGTCCTGAGTCCGGAAAACCTGGTATCGCAGGCCGCGATTACGGACGGTAAGCGAAAAATTCAGCTTTTGAACGATGACCTTGACCAATTCCTGCAGTCGAGTGACGACATGCGCAAGAAATTTTTCAACAAAATGGATGCCATCTCGCTGCCTCCCAGATACAAGGAAGCCTTCATGCGAGGAGCCGAGCGAAGCCAGGCGGCGATGTTCGACGAAAACCTGAGATTCAGCGAAAATCAGCGGACCCTGGCTGAGCTGTACCAACGCGTGCTTGACTTTGCCGAAGCACGCCTTGGACGAGTAACTGTCCGCGACAACACATTGGTGTTTTCCGAAACGGCAGACCTGGAGATTTTCCGGTCGCTGCAAGCTCAAATCAAGGTCGAAAGCCAGCGCGAAAAGGCTCTCAACCAGGAAAGCCGGGAGCGCGTAAAACAATTAATGCAGGGCATGCGCTGACATGCCTGGCCACCATCTATCGCGCATTTTCAGCCTTCCCAAACCGCACCATTCATGCAAAAGAATTGAAATGATGATCGTATCCCGTGGTTTTTCGATGCTGCCGCCGGTACGTCGGCAGGCGCTTGCCGCCGTCGGCGCTGCACTGCTTTCATTGAGCGGTTGCGCTTCGCTTACGCTGGCGCCAGCCTATGTGGCAAGCTCCGAAAATGTGTACACTCTGGCATCCCGTCCGGCAAGCAAGATTGCACTCGGTCCATTCATACAAAACGGCGAAACATTGAATAAGCTGACGCTTCGCGGCAGCCCATATGATTCACCATACAACGGTTCTTATGTCGAATACCTGAAAGCCGCGTTGCGCACTGAGCTGGAAGCGGCAGGCAAGCTGGACGAAACATCTACACTTGTTGTCTCCGCGGAGCTCCTGGAGAATTCCCTTGATGCGGCGTCGCCTTCCGAAAATACTGCCAGGATCAGCGCACATGTCATGGTGATGCGCGAAGGTTACAAGGCCTTCGACAAGGTTGTCAGCGCTGAAAGCCAGTGGCCGTCTTCTTCCATGGACGCGGTTGCAATTTCAGCGGCACGGCGCAACTATCCTGAAACCGTGAAGAAATTCCTGGCGAACCTGATTGAAAATCGCGACTTCCAGATAGCTATCATGCCGTTAAGACTACCGCCCGCAGCCATGAAAGCCAGCGCCACGCGCGTCTCGCCGGACGATATCCTTCCCGGCAATTGCGCAAAACCGGAGTATCCCAGGGTAGCGTTGCGCTATGAGCAGGAAGGCAGCGTCACTGTGAGGCTGGTTCTCGATACCGACGGTCATGTTATCGACGGCATGATTGAAAGAAGCAGCGGCTTCACGGCTTTGGATGACGCCACGATGCAAGCCTGGTTTATCTGTCGTTTCAAACCCGCAATTCGGAATGGCGTACCGATAAAGTCGACAGTAAGAATGAAATACATCTGGCGGCTAGAGTAAACGCGATTGAAGTGGCGTCGGAATTTCGCTAAAACGAATACTGCATGCCAGCCTGGCCGCCGCTCAGCCGGCCGCTCTGGGGATTGCGGTCGGTGTCGGCCTCGACATACAGCTTGGTGCGTTTCGACAGGCTGTAGCGCGCCACCGCCAGGAACTTGTTGTCGACTGCGCCGTCGGCGGTGGTGCGCCAATAGGCGGCGGTCAGTTCCCATGCCGGAACCGGGACATAAATGACGCCGATGCCGTTGGTGATCAGGCTGCGGGTGCCGGTATAGGGTTCGTTCCTGGTGTGATAGTGCACCAGCTGCGCCGTGACCGGGCCGATCTCGTAGTAACCGCCGGCGGTAAACGTAGTCTGGCCGCTGCCGTTGATGCCGCCATAGGCAATCGCCGCGCCGAACGGATGGCCGTTGTACATCAGGCTGGCGGCCTGCATGCTGCCATGCTGGGTGCCGGCCTGTTCGCCGGCGGCGTAACTGAGGTGGCCGATGAAATCGGAGAAACGGCCGGTATAGACGATGGCATTGTCCCAAGCGTAATTGAGCTGGTGGTTGACCGACGGCGACCAGCTGGATACGTAGGTCGGGTCGCTCAGCCACGAGCCGGCGTAATACAGAGCGTTGTACTGGCGGCCGAGGGTCAGCTCGCCATAGCTGTTGCTCAAGCCGATATAGGCGGTGCGGCCAAACAGGCGGCCGCCCTGGTTCAATTGTCCGTTGTCTAGCGAAAACCCGTTTTCCAGGTTGAAGATGGCCTTCATGCCGCCGCCCAGGTCCTCGCTGCCGATCAGGCCCCAGCGGCTGCCGGCCCAGCCCAGTTCGGCGCCGTCCACCACCGATAAGCTGTTGCCGGCCTTGGTCTGCTGGTAGCGCACGCTGCTGTCGATAAAGCCGTACAGGGTCACGCTGGTGCTGGCGATCTGCGCATTGGAAGCGCTGGATGCAAGGGCCAGCAAGGCGGCGGGGGCGATGCGCGAAAAGTGAGGAGAAATGCGGGGAGAAATACGGGTAGCGAATGTTTTCATTGTTTTTACTGAGTGTGGTTGGTAATCAGTTGCGCGCAGCACGCGCGATCGGCGCGGTGCTACCAGTCGGCCAGGCCGTCGGTCCGGTTCTGTTCCGCCTTCAGTGCGCAGATGCGGTAATCCTGCTGATCCAGGATGGAAAAGCCACTGATGCGCATGGCGCCGCGCGCGTTTTCCAGTTCCGGCGCCTCGACACTGGCCGCGAGGGCTCGGCGCAGCGCCGCCAGCGTGGCGCGTGCTGTAGCCGACGAGGTAATCAGCGGCAGGCCGGGCATAAGCGCAGTGAAGCCGATTGCCGCCAGGCGGGAGAAAGTCTCGGGCTCCTGGCGGCTCAGGAAGTAGGCGCTGACGCAATCGAGCGCGGCAATGTCAGCCTGGCCGCCGGCGACCAGCCGGGCCGACTGCCGATGGGCGCCGCTGAATACTACTTGCGAGAAAAATCTGCCGTTGACGGCGAATGGCGCAACCGCGCTGCGCAGCGCGTGATAGCCGGATTGCGAATGACGCTCGTTGCAGGCTGCAACAGTGCCGCCAAACGCCTGCAATGGTTTTGCCGCGTCCTCTTGCCGCACCCACAAGCTGCTGCTGTAATTTGCCTGCTCGCAGCCGGGCACATCGAAATGAAAGGCGCCGACCACTTGCACCTTGCCATGTAAAACCGTCGATACAGGATAACCGCAGGTCTGGCTCAGCAACAGGTCCGGCTCCTGCCAGTGCTGCAACAGATCTTGCGGCTGGCCGAGCCGATCCGAGACATTGTCCACGCCTTCCAGCCTGAGGTAATGGCGCAGTCCGCTCCAGAACTCGTCCAGGCTGGCGGCCGGAAACGGGTACATCGGCAACGCACACCTCATGCATTGCCTCCGCCATGCAAGCCTGCCTGCGGCGTCCAGCGCTGCGACAACAGGTCAAACAGCTGGTCGGCCACGATTGCCAGCAGCGCCACCAGCAGCGCCCCCTGGATCACATAGGCGGTGTTGAAACCGCTCAGGCCGACGATGATCGGCAGCCCCAGCGTCTTTGCGCCGACGGTGGATGCAATCGCCGCCGTGCCGATATTGATCACCACCGAAGTGCGTACGCCGGCCAGTATGACCGGCGCCGCCAGCGGCAGCTCAACCCGGTACAGTATCTGCCAGCGGTTCATGCCGATGCCGCGCGCAATTTCCAGGATGGCCGGCGAGATCGAGGATAAGCCGCTCATCGCGCCTTGCGCCACCGGCAGCACGCCGTACATGACCAGTGCAATCAGGGCAGGGGTTTCGCCGAAACCGATCAGCGGTACTGCCACAGCCAGCACTGCGACGGGAGGAAACGACTGGCTGATCGCCAGCACCGTTTCCAGGGAAGAGCGGAACGGCCGTCCTGCCGGCCTGGTCACCAGCAGGCCCGCCGCCACGCCGCCCACAACCGCAACGGCGCCCGACAGCAGCACGATGCTCAAATGCGCCAGCACCAGCGTGGTAAATGCATCTTGCATGTACATGGGACGCGCCAGTTGCGGGAAAACCGCGGCGAACAGCGGCGCCGTCAACGGCATGCCGAAGGTAAAAGCCAGCAGCAACAGGCTGCTGACGGCGAGCCAGCGATGGCGCTGGAGCCGCTTCATCGCGGCGCCTCGAGCAGGTCGGCGAAATGCAGCACGCCGGCCGCCCGGCCTTGCTCGTCGACTACCGGCAGGCTGTGCGCCTTGCGCGTGATGAAGGCGGACAAGGCTTCGCGCAGGGTGCTGCTGCTGCGGATCGGTTCGCCGAGTTCAATCCCGGCCATCTCCGGTTCGGTGCGTACCCGGCCGGCGATCTTGTCCAGCCCGAGCAGGCGGATGCCGACGTCGCTCTGGCCGACAAATTCGCGTACAAACTCGTTTTCCGGGGACAGCAGGAAGTCGCGCGGCGTGCCTTGCTGCACGATGCGGCCATGGTCCATCAGCACGATCCGCTGGCCCAGCGCCAGGGCTTCATCGATGTCATGGGTCACCAGCACGATGGTCTTGCCGGACAGCTTGTGGATATTCGCCAGCTCCTGCTGCAGGCTGGCGCGGGTCACCGGATCAAGGGCGCCGAAGGGTTCGTCCATCAGCAGCACGTCGGGATCGGCCGCCAGTGCGCGTGCAACGCCTACCCGTTGCTGCTGGCCGCCGGACAGCTGGTCGGGATAACGATGGCGGAATTTTTCGGGGGGCAGGTGCAGCAGTTCCAGCAGTTCGCTGACGCGCTCGTGGATCTTTGCTTTTGGCCATTTCAGCAGGACCGGGACGGCGCTGATGTTCTGCTCCACCGTCCAGTGCGGAAACAGGCCGACCGACTGGATCGCATAACCGATACGGCGCCGCAATTGTTCCGGCGAGTGTTCGACCACCGGCTTGCCGTGCAGCCTGATACTGCCGCTGTCCGGTTCCAGTAAACGGTTCAGCAGTTTCAGCAAGGTCGACTTGCCGGAGCCGGAAGTGCCGATCAGCACCACGAATTCACCGTCCTTGATGGTCAGGGACAGCTCGCTGACCGCTGGCCAGCCGTTGAACGATTTGCTGACTTCGCCGATTTCAATCATGGATTTTTCTCCTGAAGATGGCGATCGCCACCTTGAATAGCGTATCGACCCCGATGGCCAGCAGGATCACCGGGATCACGCCCAGCAGCACCAGATCCAGCGCGCTGCTCGACATGCCCTGGAACATGAGGACGCCGAAACCGCCGGCGCCGATCAGCGCCGCCACCACCGCCAGCCCGATGGCCTGCACCGTAGTGACGCGGACGCTGGCCAGGAACACCGGCAACGCCAACGGCAGTTCGACGCGGAAAAAGATCTGCCAGGGCGACATGCCGATGCCGCTGGCGGCCTCGCGCACATCAGCCGGCACTTGCTCCAGCCCGGCCAGGGTGCCGTGCGCCATCGGCAACAGCGAATACAAGGTCAGCGCCAGCAATGCCGGCGGCAGGCCGACGCCGCCGATGCCTGATTGCGGAAACAAGCTGCCCAGCAGCGCCAGCGGGCCGATCAGCAAGCCGAACAGGGCAATCGAGGGAATGGTCTGGATGACGTTGAGCACCGGGAACAGCAGCTTGCGCGCTCGCCGGCTGCGAAAAGACAGGGCGCCAAGCAGGGCGCCGAGCAGCACCGCGGGCAATACCGAAAACAGCACCAGCTGCAGGTGGCGCAGCAGCGCCAGGTTGAATGCTTCCTGGTGATTCTGGTATTCCTTCAGCAGCGACAGGCTATCCAGGTAACCCGATGCGAGCAGCGCCGCTATCGGCGCCAGCGCCGCCAATATCAGCGTTACCCGCGCCGGCAAACCGAGGCCGAAGCCGCGCAGCGCCTCCGCCAGTTGCAGCCAGGCAGTCAGCAGCAACAGCCAGAAGGCGCCGCCGAACGAGATCCGCGCCAGGGAATCAGCCTCGCCGCTGCGTAGCTGGGCTTCATGTCCGGCCAGGGCCAGCAGGCCGCCGCTGAGCGCCGCCGCTGCCGTCAGCAGGATAATATAAGTAAGGCGGCAGGGCCGCAGCCAAGGCGCCGCGAGCAGCGGCAGGGCCGGCAGCGCCAGCAGCCAGTAGCGCGCGGCAAGCTGGCTGAGCAAGATACCCTGGCCGCTGAGCAGCCGGTTAGGCGCATAGGTCAGCAAGGGCAGGTTGGTGGCGGCGACGATAGCGACGATCACCAGCAGCAGGTGCACCGGGTTGTGCAGCTTGAGTGACGGCAGCGCGACGTTGCCCACGCGCCATGGCTGGTTGGCCAGACGCGCCATGGTCATTTGATAAAACCTTTGCTGCGCAGGTAATCGCCGGCGACCTTGCGGCCGTCGCGTCCTTCGATGGCGATGCCGGCGTTGAGTTTCTGCAGCGTAGGACTATCCAGCGACAGGAACACCGGCTTCAGCAGATCCGCGATCTTGGGATATTTCGCCAGCACCTCGGCGCGGATCACCGCGGTCGGCGCATAGACCGGCTGCACCGACTTGACGTCGTCCAGCGCTACCAGCCCCAGCGCAGCCAGCGCGCCGTCGGTGCCGTACACCATCGCGGCGTTGACGCCGGAAGTCTGTTCCGCGGCAGCCTTGATCGTGGCCGCCGTATCGCCGCCCGCGAGGGTCAGCAGCTGGTCCTGTTTCAACTTGAATCCGTAGGTGTTTTCGAAAGCTGGCAAGGCGTCCGGGCGCTCGATGAATTCAGCCGAAGCCGCCAGCTTGAAGTGGCCGCCCTGGCTGATCCAGCGGCCCAGGTCAACCAGGGTCTTGAGCTTGTTGGCCTGCGCCACATCCTTGCGCACTGCGATCAGCCAGGTATTGTTGGCGGGAGACGGCGTCAGCCATGCCAGCTTGTTTTTATCGAGATCGAGTTTTTTCACCAGCTGGTAACCCGTTTCAGCATTTTTCCAGGCTGGATTCTTTTCGTCGGAAAAGAAAAAAGCGCCGTTGCCGGTGTATTCAGGATAAATGTCGACCTCGCCCGAGATCAGCGCGCCGCGCACTACCTTGGTGGTGCCCAGCTGCAGGCGGTTGACGGTCTTGATGCCGTTGGCTTCCAGTACCAGCTGGACCAGGTTGCCCAGCAGCGCGCCTTCGGTATCGATCTTGGAACCGACGCGGACCGGTTCGGCGGCCTGGGCCATGGGGGAAAGCAGGGCAGCGGCCAAAGAGGTGGCCAAGGCAGCGGCCAGCAGGCGAGTGTACAGACTCATGTTGACTCCGTTAGATAGCAATGCCGGTTCAGGCAAAGGGATGGATATCGGCAATCACCGGTGTGCTGCGATGGCGCCACAGCAGCGGCAGGTAGCCGCGCTCGACAAAGCCGTCGCTGCGCTCCAGGTAGGTCTCGCGTTCGGCCAGATAGGCTTGTCGTAGGTGGAACCATGGCAGTCCGGGATGCAGGTGATGTACAAGATGGTAATTCAAATTCAGGAACAGCAGGCGCCAGGGCCATGCCGCTTCATTGATTACCGAACGTCCATGTGTGGCTTCGACCGCCCGGTGTTCGTAGAAAGAACGCACCATGGTCAGGCTGAGGGCCGGATAAGCGACGGCGAAAAGGTAGAACCACGGGGATATTCCGGCGCCGTGCAGAAACAGCAGGAGCGCTGCCAGCAGCGTCAGGTGCCAACCCCAGGTAACAATGGTTGTCCGGTTGGGCTGCCGCCACGCGCTGCGGACGGTCTGCGACCATGCCAGCGCCGGCCCGGCCAGCAGGCGGCCGCCGGAGGTATTGCGGAAGCGGCGCAAGGCCCTTCCCAACGAGCTGCGGCTCTCCAGCGACACGTAATAGGTTTCCGGATCGGCGCCAGGCAGCGTCAGTATCTTTTCATCGCGATGATGGGCAAGGTGGCTGTCGCGATATACCGCGTATGGATACCACACTGCCAGCGGCAGCTGGCCGAACAAGGCGTTGAAACGGGCATGGCGGGTCGGATGACCGTGTATCAGCTCATGCTGCAGGGACATGTACCAGGCGCTCAGTGCGATCAGCAGAGGGGTACCGAGCCACGGGCCCAGTTCGCGCCAATGCAGCACGGTGGCCAGCCAGCCGCCGTAGATCAGGGCAATCAGCCCCCAGGTAGGCAATTCCAGGCGCGCCAGCCATGCTGCGGCCAGCGTCTTTTCTTCCGCCGGGGCTACAGCCGCGGTCAACAGCTCAGGTTGATCAAGGAAATGGAATTTTGGGTCGTGAGGTAAAAAGTACATGCGCGGCTCTCTTTCCATTAGCCGCGAATATATAGTAGGTATATGCCAAGAAAGAACGAATCATTTTGAACAACTATATACGGAATAAATATATGCCTTGGACGCCCGGCGCCGTTCAGGCGCCTGCGGCTTTTCTGCCCTGGGGAATGCCCTCCAGTTTGCGCGCCATGCCGAACAATTGCTGTTCAAGGATTTTGATCTTTTTTTCCTGCATGATTTCGACTGCCGATTTTTCCGCGACGGAGAGAGGGACAGCCGGGAATATTTTCCTGATTTCTTCGATCGAGGGCAGCGGAACAGCCGGCCAGCGGATGAGTTTTATGCCTGCGGCTGCCATGGCGCTGTTTTTTCTGGCGTCGCGTTTTTGTGCAGCCGCGCCGGCGTGGGATTTGTCGTCGATTTCAATACCCGCAAGGACGTCCAGGGAGCCATTGCAGATGACGAAATCCAGGCTTTTTGCACTGATCGTGTTGAACGCGCCTCCTTGTTTTTTTGCATCGATGCAGCTCGAAAGCGCCACCTGGGCCAGGACCACATAACCCGGAAGGGCGTCGATCAGTTCCCAGTACATTTCCCGTTCGTTCGGGGTCAGCAGCGCCTTGCTTTTGTACTGGTAGCCGCTCTTGGCGTCTGTTGCCTTGCCTTTTTTACTCGCCAGGGCAGCAATAACCGCCAGGACGATCAAACCGAGGATGATTAAACCGAATGCCTTTAGCATTTATTTCCCCTGATGGAATTTTTGCAACTTTATCAGCTTTAACGAAAGGGCAGCACATTTCGTCTCCAACTTTCGATCTGTAAACTCATTAGGGACCGGCCGACGCCATGTCAGCCAGAACCTCCTGGGCGGCGCGGAAAGCATCCACTGCCAGCGGCACGCCGCAGTACACGGTGGCATGCAGCAGCACTTCCTGTATTTCCTCCATCGTCGCGCCGTTGTTGCGGGCGCCGCGCACATGGCCTTTCAGTTCCTGGGTGCGGCCCAGCGCTGTCAGCATCGCCAGCGTCAGCAGGCTGCGGGTTTTCAGGTCGAGGCCGTCGCGCTGCCAGACCGTGCCCCAGGCGTTGCGGGTAATGTATTCCTGCAGCGGGCGCGTGAAGTCGTCGGCGCCGGCGAAAGCCTTGGCCACGAATTCCTCGCCCATAACCTGCTTGCGCATTTCCAGGCCGTCTTCGAATTGTTTGTCCATGCTGTCTTTCCTTTATCTGGAGGATTGATCTTGTCTTCTTTGGATCAGGCGCCGTATCAATCATGCGAGAATAAACAAGTTTCATCAACGGCCACGCAAAATATTCGTCCTCATGAGGAAAACCGATGTCTATCGACTGGAATGCATTCACACCATGGCCCGCATTGCTGGGCGGCCTGCTGATCGGCCTGGCCGCCGCCATGTTCGTGCTGCTCAATGGCCGCATCGCGGGCATCAGCGGAATCCTGGGCGGGCTGTTGCAGCCGGCGCCGGGAGATGCAAGCTGGCGCGCCGCGTTCATCCTGGGCCTGGTCGGCTCGCCGCTGGTATACGCTTTATTTGCAACGCTGCCAGCCGTGCAGATTGATGCCGGTTTCGGCGCCTTGACGGCGGCGGGGCTGCTGGTCGGCATCGGCACCCGTTATGGTTCCGGCTGCACCAGCGGCCACGGCGTCTGCGGCTTGTCGCGCCTGTCGCCGCGTTCGCTGGCGGCTACCGTCGTCTTCATGGGCTGCGGTTTCCTCACTGTCTACGCGCTGCGCCACCTGTTTGCCGCTTAAGGAAAAATCCATGCTCATCGTTACATCGTTGCTTGCCGGCCTGGTGTTCGGGCTGGGATTGATCGTATCCGGCATGGCGAATCCGGCCAAGGTGCTTGGTTTCCTCGATCTCGGCGGCGCCTGGGATCCGTCGCTGGCGTTCGTGATGGCCGGCGCCATCGCGCTGGGACTGGTGGCGTTTTCTTTTGCAAAAAAACGCAGCACGTCCTTGATCGGCGCCGAGATGAAGCTTCCGGCGGCGCGCCGTATAGATCGCCGCCTGCTGATTGGCAGCGCCTTGTTTGGCGCAGGGTGGGGGATTGCGGGCATCTGCCCAGGGCCGGGCCTGGTCGACCTCGGCATGGGCGAGACGAAGGCGCTGGTGTTTGTAGCGGCAATGCTGGCGGGCATGGCCGTGTTCGAGATTGCTGAAAAGCGCCGGCACGCGGACAAATCGCCGCATTGAATGATGTAGTGCCGGGGCTGCAGTTCTGCAATCCTTTCCATCGACGATCCAATATGTGCGCGTAGACTTGTTCTCGCCAGCGTCATTATCCCGTAACAAAACCTAGTTACCATCCGGAAAGATTTTTAACGCATGTTTTTAACACGCGTTGCCAAGAGCGGTGGATCCACCGCTCATTCGCGCAAATTTACTTTCCAATCAGGATGTCCACATGGTGCTGAAGCGATGCTTGCCGGACGTGAACAAGTGGTCTCGCTCCGGACGCCGCTGCCGCTTGCCGCGGCGCGAATTTAGCCACATACCCAATCACACCTACAGCCGCGGCGCGATACTGCCGATCGGGATCTTTTTCCTGGCGGTGCTGTGCGTCGGCATATTTTCCGTCTATAACATGGCGCAGGTGACCAGCGACAAGCGGCGCCTGGTCAACGCCGCCGATGCGATTGCCTACAGCACCGCCAATATCGCCGCGGAAGGCCTGAACTACACTGCCTACACCAACCGCGCCATGATCGCCAACTACCAGGCGGTGGGCCAGATGACGGCAATGTGGTCGAACATGACCATGTCGGACCAGTACTGGAAAAACAATACCAAGGTGATGAAGGCCACCGCTGCGCTGACCAAGTTCATCCCCTATATCGGCACCGGCCTGTCGAGCATTCTTAATGCCGTCTCCACCTTCGGCAAGTACTGGGAAAAAATCGTCGACGGCGTGCGCGTCACCAGCCAGGTGCTGGCCAATGCCGGCACCGCCACCACCTCGCTGACCAACTACGCGATTTTCGCCTCGCAGCAGGTGCACCTGACTACCACCGTCTCGGCCATGATCGCGATGCAAAAGGAACTGCTGACGGCCAACGCACCGCAAGCCGAGTATGTGCCGCAGACCATCATGTACCAGGTCGCCAAGAGCGTGGTGGACTTCGGCAGCATGATCAAGCTGCACCAGCCGCCGCGCAAGTTCATGGGCAGCACGGAGATGAAGACCAAGCTGCCGGACAGCACCGGCACCGCCGATTTCAACCTGGTGCACCGGGTGATGATGCAGGACATGATCAAGCTGACCAGCGCCATGGGCGGCCGTCGGCTGTTTCCCAACGCGGTGGGCCTGTGGGCGGTGGACGGCTGCAACCTGAGCGGCATCAACGGCATCCTCACCGGGCTCTCGGCCAACGGCCTGGAGCAGATCGTGCCGGCGCTGCAAGGCAATGTCGCGGCGGACGTCATCGGTCCGGTGATTGAAGCATTCATGAATACGGTGGGCCTGATCGTCAGCCCGATCATGTGCCTGTACGAGCGCACCGGCGGCACCCGCATGATCCAGATGCAGGACGGTACCTATGCCTGGAGCAATATCGACATCATGGAGATCAATCCGCACCTGTTCAACATCCACATCCCGATGGCCGGCGCGGTGACCATGTCCAAGGTCGGCCGCCAGGGCATGGACAAGAACCAGGAAGTGCCTGAAGACCTGGCCAAGTTCGTGGACGTGGTGAAAGATACTTCGTCCTGGAAGAAATCGTTCTGGGGCGAGGCTACCGGCATCGACGACTGCATGTATTTCACGCTGCCCAGCGGCGAGCTCTATGCGCCGCGCATAAGCGGCGCCTGCGGCTCGCTGTCTGCCGGCGCGGCCAAGAAATACTACGAGCGCGGCGTCATGAATATAGCCAAATCCTCCGGCGAGCGCGCGATGAAGGGCCAGCCGCAAATCGCCACAGCCAGCCAGACGCTCAACAACGCCGCCATGGCGACCCTGGAACCGGTGATCAATGCGGCGGGCGCAGGCGTCAATTCCTCCAATTCCTCAGAGTCCGCAGTAAATCTTCCAGACGCCAATGCCGGCAACCTGACCGGCGTGCTGGGCGGCGCTCCGGCCGGCATGCCGGCTTCCGGCGCCGCACTGAATGCACCTAATCCCGGCAGCGCCGATTCGGAAGTAGCGGTAGCGACGGCGATGGCGCAGCAGGCGGCGAATTTCCAGCAGCTGTCCAGCCTGGGCGGCAATGTCGCCAGCTCCATCTCAAACATGCTGGGCAGCGGTTTTTCGCTCGCCACCTCGGCGTTCGACGATCCGCTGGACGCACCCAACGGTTTTGTCCAATTCATCCTCAAGGCCCTGGGCCTGGGCGATTTGATCGACGTCCTTAGCATGCGCACCTCGCGCGGCACCGAAACGCTGTTCCAGAAACCCGGCCTGGGCGGCGTGGTGGCGGCCGACATGGGCCTGCCGGCGGAACGCTTCGGCCTGTGGGAAATGCGCGGCGCCAACATGGGCAACTACCAGCTGGGCGACCGCGAAGCCAGCAACCTGTTCGTGGCCAGCAAGGAAGTACAGGACAACGCCCTGAAGGATATCGGACCGTCGTTCGTGGTGGCGCTGCAGCAGAACGTCGACAAGACGCCGCTGCGTGCGGAAAGCAAATTCAACCTCGGACGCGAGCCCATGCATGACTACGATACGGAACTCAAGCAGGACTACCTGAAAGCAATCGGCAAGGCGCGCGTTTATTATCGGGCGCCGGTGGAGCGCTGGACCACGCGCGGCCAGATCGTTTCGCACGCCAACCTGATGCTGCCGTACTGGAACGCCCGGCTCGAAGGCTTGAACTACCCTGAGAAAGCACTGTTTTTCATCATCAACTGATCATCAACTGAACCCCGGCCGGAAAGACTTCATGCTCATGCTGCCCACCCGATCCACCGCATTGCCCAGGCTGCGCTGCCAGCGCGGCCAGGCGCTGGTCGAATCCATCATTGTCTGCAGCCTGTTCATGGTGTTCCTGTTCGGCCTGCAGTGGGTGTGGCGCTTCGGCGAACTGGCGCAGCTCAATGCCGAAGCCCCGCGCTTTGCGATCTGGGAGCGTACCGCTTACAAGACCAGCGGCGGCGCCGAAACGCAAGCGCTCTACAGCAGCGACGGCAACCTGGCGCCGCAGGTATTCCGCAACGTCTACCTGACGCCGCGCGGTGCGCGCCAGTCGCAAGGCGAGGGCAGCACCGCCTTGATGCAAGACCATCCGGACTGGATGAGCACCGCAGCGCGTTTTTTTACCGGCACGATGAAGGGCGCGACTTTCGGCTCACTCTCCGGCAATGCCTTGAGCGTAGTCACCAATTCAGACAAAACACCCGGCGGTCCGATGGGCTTCGATCCCACCCACAACACCTTGACCAGCCTGAAGCTCGATGACAAACCCTACGAGCGGGTGCAGGTCAACGGCGCCATCGGGCTGAGCGATTTCATCACCGATTTCCTGCAGCAGCGCTTCGGCATCGCGCCCGGGCCGACAGCCTGGCCGCCGGCGGCACCAACAGCACCGCGCTGGGCAGCCTGACCATGGTTACCAATTCCTGGTCGGCGCCGGGAGCGGTGGCGATCAAGCGCATGTTTGACGAGCTCAATCCGCTGGCTCCCAGCAACAATGTCGGCATGGTGCTCAACAACGGCAAGTACGGCAACCTGTCGCAGCTGATCGGCGGCGCCTCCGGTTTCGGCAGCAATTACCGGGTCGACAAGGTCGGCATCAACCCGGCGCAAGTGTCGACGCTGGTTTCGCAGGGCATGGGTTTTGATTACGACAGCCTGAAAAACCCAGGCGACCTGATAAAAATATTCAAGCCTACCGATGAATACAAGGAAAGCTTTGTATTCAAGGCGGCCACCATCGAGCCCGAATACGTCGGCATTATCTGCAAGGCGAAAGTACCGAATTCGATCCGGTTGACGCAGTACACCCAGGATGAGCTGTGCCCATCCGGCACGGTGCGCGCGCGTACGATTTCCATGTTCGACAATCCGGCGTGGCGGTTTGTCGCGCCGTAGGACGACATTTGGAATGCGGCGAGAGTTTTAAGAAAATTCATTAATATTCAATGTGTTGTAGATGAATCCTATGATTTAGATTAAATTCAGAGCGAAACTCAAAAGCCTTTTTATTCAATGGTTTACATCAATACCCTGTGAATTTAGATGAAATAACGAAGGTGCGCTTCCCCGGCCACGCACATGCTCCGCTAGGCAGTCATAATTCCTGGCAAGGATAGCCGCCGGTTCAAAACGAGGCAGGTATGCCGTTGCGCCAGCTTCTTTGTTTTTTGACATGGCGAAATATGTGCGGCGTCGTGAAGAATATATATATAATTTCCGCAGGGCAAATTTGCCCCTCATCATTCAACGCCAGCCTTCCCCAGGCCGAGTGGATCTTGATTCAACCGGCAGGCCTCAAGATTTTACAGATCGTCTTTCGGCTGCTGCATTGCTGTCTACAAGCCAGGTTTTTCTTTCCCCTGAAAAGGGCTCAAAAATGATAGTTTTTGGAGAAGAAAATGAATCGGAATTTTAGTGGATTAGCGTTAATTCTCAGCTTCGCCTGTTTTACTTCCAGCCTTGCCGTCGGCGCCATCATCACCAGGCAAATACCCAGCAGCGGCACGGTCAATATCCCTGCCACCACTGTCGGTGTCGACGGATTGTCCTCGCCTGAAATCTCACCGGTATTTTCGAACGCGCCAGATCTTGCCGACGGTCCTACCGCCGCGGGTACGGCAGGGTTGACCGGTAAAAGCGGAACGCAAAGCACCACCAGCGTGCTGGCGCGGGTGGCGAAGTTCAAGATAAACCGCAGTATCGCCAGGACGCAGGGCAAAGGACAGTGGACCGAAGCAGTAGGCAGAGATGCGCCCGACCGTCGGGTGCAAGTCAGTTTTGACGGCGAAAATTCACGCAATCAGCGGTTGGCAAGCAACGGCAACCAGTTTTCCATAGAACCGCCGGACCAGGGACTGTGCGCCGGCAACGGCTACGTCATGGAATCGCTGAATGACGTCATGAAAGTCTACAACCGCAAAGGCGTCGCATTGAGCGGCGATATCGCACTGAATGCGTTTTACGGCTATGCGCCGGCAATCAACCGCCAGGCCACGCCGCGTGTCTTTGGCCCGTCGATTACCGACCCGGCCTGCTATTTCGATCCGGATGTAAGACGCTGGTTTCACCTCGTGCTGACGCTGGACACCGATCCCGCCACTGGTGCGCAAACCGGCAAGAACCATCTCGACCTTGCGGTCAGTTCGTCTGCCGATCCGCTTGGGAGCTGGACGGTATACAAGATCGCCGTGCAGGATGACGGCACGCAAGGTACGCCCCAGCATGCAAATTGCCCATGCCTGGGCGATTATCCGCATATCGGCGCAGACGCCCATGGCATCTACCTGACAACCAATGAATTCCCGTTTTCCGGCGGCTTCAACAGCGCCCAGATATATGCCATATCGAAAAAAGCGTTGGTCAGCGGCAGCGCTTCGATACAAGTGGTACAGCTGGACACGGCCGACTATTTGCTCGACGGCAATCCGGGATTCACGGTATGGCCGGCAGTCTCGCCGGCCGGTGACTTTGAACGGAGCAACCGCGGCACCGAATACCTGCTGAGTTCAGTCGCGGTATTTTCCAATTCCGGCAACGACAATCGCCTGCGGGTATGGGCCATCGGCAATACCAGGTCGCTGAACGACGCGGCGCCTGCGCTGACGCTCCTGCACAACGTGGTCGGCGTCGACGGCTACGGTGTGCCGCCTGCGATTCCGCAGAAAGCCGGTAGTGCGCCATTGCGTGACTGTCTGAACGACCGTAGCATGGTGACGCCGGCTGGCGTCGGCTGCTGGAATTATCTGACCACTGTCCTGCCGGCAGTCCCGGAAACGCTGGCGGACCTGGATCCGAACGATTCGCGCATGCAGCAAGTGTTTTTCACCGGCGACCGCCTCTATGGCGCACTCGATACTGTCGTCAATGTCGCCGGCCAGGAGCAGACCGGGATTGCCTACTACGTGCTCAATCCCGCCGTCTCGGCCGGCCAGGTTGGCGCATCCGTGACCAGGCAGGCCAGGTGGCGCTTGCCGGCAACAGCGTTACGCGGCCGGCTATAGCGGCGCTGCCTAACGGCAAAGGCGTGATCGGCTTTACCGTCGCCGGTGCGGATCACTACCCGAGCGCCGGTTATATCCATTTCAGCCGTGACCGCGGACACAGGGGCGAAACGGTCAAGATCATTGCAAACGGACTCGGGCCAGACGACGAATTCGGTGCCTATAACGCCTTTGGTACGCCGCGCAGCCGGTGGGGCGATTACGGCGCGGCGGCAGTCGACGGCAACGATATCTGGCTAGGCGCCGAGTACATTGCGCATGGCTGTACGCTGGCGCAATACGCCAGTCTAGCCGACCCGGTAGCGCAGTTCAGCTGCAACGGCAGCCGCGTCGCCCTGACCAACTGGGCTACGCGCATCAGCAGGGTCGTGCCCTGAGGCATTAACAGGGAAGGAGGGGCCTGGAAGCGTTCGCCAGGCCCCTGGACCTGTTCGTGATCAGGGGGCTCCGTCGCAACTTCTGGCGGGTGACTGGCCGTATATAAAAAAACACGGAATATTTCTCTTTATTACTGAATTTGAAAACTCTTGTGAAATACCAGGAACGTCAATGTACATGGAGTGTCGATCTCGCTATCCTTGCCGTCATCCACGATGCATGCCGCTATCTCATCCTCGGCAAGCCGGGCGATTCCGAGCTTAACCTGCTGACGTTCAAGGAACAGCTCACCACCTTGGCGAACCACACTCACAGCAGCTTGCCGAATTACAGGAAGACCCTGGCCTATGCCGCCTCGCTGATTGTGATTCATCAAGTCTGACCAGGCTTCAATCCTCGGTATCCGGCCCCCACATCCCGGGCTATTCCTTCTCCGGCATGAATGACGAATGCTGGGTCGTGATCAGCCACTGTTTTCCATCCCATTTGTAAGTGAAGGTATAGCGGGCTTTCGCTTCTTGCCCCGTTTTCCCCAGCGTGAACGTATACAGGCCGATATCGATGGCGGTATTGCAATCGATCTTGATGGTGCGCGAATTGATTTTCCCGCTCGGTTTATTCGCCAGGAAATGCTCGAAATAATCAATCTGCTCTTCGCGGGTGGTGCGCGGCTTGTTTGACAGGGTGGCAAGCAAGACGGAGTTTTCCGCATAATTTGCGGCGACCGCGCGCGGGTTTCCGGTCTGTAGCGAACTGTTCCAGCGATCAAACAATGAGGCGATGTCAGCCTCGCTGGCTGCGACACAGGCTTGCGTGTTTTGCGGCCCTGGGGCTTCAGCTCCGTTTGGGCTCGTGGCGCAACCGGAGATCGCAAAAACAACGGCTGCTGTCAGGACTGCGCGGCTTATTTCCATGGTTTTCCTATTGAGTGAGAGAAATTGCCAATTTTCGGCATGGCTTGAAGTCGAGACGAATAGTGCCATAAGGCAATATTTTGGTGTGAAACAGATGCATGCAATTGCATGTGTTTTGGTTTGACGGTAAGAACGGGCAGCAATCCTCGCCCGCAGCAGCAAGTCCACTTGCAAAAACAACAGGTCAGATGACTTGCGGAAAAATTAATGTAAACAATGGCTTGGACGCACATCCGAGATACCGGAACAGGACCGGAATGCCTATCTTCCAATACCAGTCAGATACAGGTTGACAGCATTTTTCACAACTCCTACAGTCATCAGACAAGTGTTTCCACATGGAAATACCGAGGATAGATTAAACCGGCGCGACAAAAAAACGGGGCCAGCAATCTGTTTAACCAAGGCCACCGCAAACCGCGCCGACAGCAGGCAAGCCATCCCAATCTATCCAGGAGAATCAATTGAAATCGAAGATGACAAAAGGCCTCGCCATCGGCCTTGCATGCATGGCGTTTTCGGCGCACGGCGCCGAACAGGACGATGCGGCGGGAACCAGCGCCGCCAGCCTCACCACCTTTAAGCATCCCGGCGTGCTGGTCGACATAACGCGCCTGAACTACATAAAAGACCGGGTCAATGCCGGCGCCGAGCCCTTTCTTTCGGCTTATGAAGCAGCCAAAAGCAGCCGGCTGGGGTCCTTGAGCTACCGGGTGCAGGGGCCGCCGTCCAACCACTTGATCGAATGCGGTTCAGGCTCGGTGCCGGACCACGGCTGTTCCGCCGAGGACAGCGATGCCGCAGCAGCCTATACCCAGGCGCTGCTGTGGTTCATCTCCGGCAACGCTACTTATGCCAAGAATGCAATTGCCATCATGAACGCCTATGCCCGCAACCTGACCGGCGGGCACACCAATTCCAATGCGCCGCTGCAATCCGCGTGGACTGCGGAAAAATGGCCGGCAGCCGCTGAAATCATCCGTTACACCTATACCGGCTGGGCGGCTTCCGACATCACGGCCTTTAAAAAAATGCTGTCCACCCAGTACCTGCCGTATATCAACGGTAACCAGGCCGCCGGCAAGAACGGCAATTGGGAGCTGAGCATGATCGACGGCATGTTCGGCATTGCCGTGTTCACGGAAGACAAGGCGCTTTACGCGTCGACGGTTTCCTTGTGGAAGAAATGGGTGCCGGCCTACTTCTACAACTATGCCGCGGATGGCGGCGCACCTGTGAAATTCAGCGGCAGCCCGAGCAGCTGGAACGGGCAAACCGTGTTCAACGCGGCCACCAGCGGCGTGTCGCAAGAAACCTGTCGCGACACCCAGCACGTGCAGCTGGGGCTGGCTGCCGTCTTCAACGCTGCCGAGACCGCCTATGTCCAGGGTACGGACTTGTACACGCCGATGCAGACGCGCCTGACCACGTCGCTGGAATACCTCGCGCGCTCGCTGCAAGGCGTGCGCAACACCTCGCAGACAAACACGGTCAACGTGCCTGCCGGTTTTCCCGGCCTGTGCGACGGCAGCTATATCCCGGTGCTGAAGGGCACGATGGAACGCGCATACAACGGCTATCACAACCGCCTGGGCGTGGCGCTGCCGCAGACGTTGAAGCACCTGGTCAACGATGTCCGTCCGCATGCGAATCCCAACGATGAGCATGACGTCATCCTGGAAACGTTGACCCACGGCGGCAGCCCGGCAAGCAAATAAATTCAATGCCGCTGTAATCGACAACATCCCGATACCGAAGAAAATCCTATTGGAGAATATTTTGGATAATGCCTCCGTTTCATATTTACTCAAAAGCATTGCACTTGCCCTTGCCAGCGTGTGCATCCTGAGCGCCTGCGGCGACGGCGCCACATCCGCGTCCAGTTCGGCCGCTGCCAGCGCGAAACTTGCGGCCGCTGCCGGCTCTCCCTACGGCGGGACGCCATGGCAGCTACCGGGAACCGTCCAGGCTGAAAACTTTGATACCGGCGGACAGAACGTCGGCTACTTCAACGCTGCCAACACCAACCAGGGCGGCCAGTACCGCAGCGCCGAAGGCGTGGCGATTGAAGCCTCTACCGATACCGGCGCCGGTTACGATGTCGGCTGGACCACTGCGGGCGAGTGGCTCAACTACACCGTCAACGTAACGGCTGCCGGCAGCTATACGGCGCAAGTGCGGGTCGCTAGCCTGGGGCAGGGCGGCAGTTTCCACTTCAATGTGGACGGCGTATCTGCGACACCAAAACTCACGGTGCCGGACACCCAGGGCTGGCAAAACTGGCAAACGGTGTCGGCCACGATCAGCCTGAGCGCCGGCCAGCACGTCATCCAGCTGTTCATGGACAGCGCCGGCAGCGGCGGTGCGGTCGGCAATTTCAACTGGTTTGCGATAGGCAGCGCTGCCGCGGCGCCGGACTTCGGCCCGAACGTGCTGATCTTCGATCCGAGCATGTCAAGCTCGACTATCCAGGGGAGGTTGAACACGGTCTTCAACCAGCAGCAGAGCAACCAGTTCGGCGCCGCGCGCTATGCGCTCTTGTTCAAGCCCGGTTCATACAGCGTCGACGTGAATGTCGGGTTCTATACCCAGGTGCTGGGCTTGGGCAATTCGCCTGACGATGTCAACATTACCGGCGCGGTGCATGCCGAGGCCGACTGGTTCCAAGGTAATGCAACGCAGAATTTCTGGCGCGGCGCTGAAAACATCGCGGTCAATCCTGCCGGCGGCCTGAACCGCTGGGCGGTATCCCAGGGTTCGCCTTTGCGCCGCATGCATATCCGCGGCAACCTGGCGCTGGATGATGGCGGCTGGTCCAGCGGCGGTTTCCTGGCCGACTCCAAGATCGACGGCCAGGTGCAGTCCGGCGGCCAGCAGCAATGGTTTACCCGGAATTCCCAGATCGGCAGCTGGAGCGGCTCCAACTGGAACATGGTGTTTGCTGGCGTCGATGGCGCACCCGGCGGCGTCACCTGGCCGAATCCACCCGATATGATCCTGGCGACGACTCCCGTGGTCCGTGAAAAACCGTTCCTGACGATCGACGCCAGCGGCAAATACAGCGTTTTTGTCCCGGCGCTTGGCAGCAACGGCCACGGCACCACCTGGGCCAGCGCAGCGGCGCCAGGCCAGGCTATCGCCATCAGCGAATTTTATGTAGCGAAGGAGGGCAGCGATACAGCAGCCACCATCAACGCCGCGCTCGGCCAGGGCAAGAACCTGATATTGACTCCCGGTGTTTACCATCTCAACGATACGCTGCGCGTGACCCGCGCCAATACGGTGGTGCTGGGCCTGGGCCTTGCCACGCTGGCGCCGGATAATGGCGTGGTTGCCATGTCGGTAGCCGATGTCGATGGCGTCAAGGTCGCCGGCATATTGTTCGACGCCGGCCCGGTGAGTTCGCCGATCCTGCTGGAAGTCGGTCCTTCGGGCAGCGCGGCCAGCCACGCGGCCAACCCGACCTCCCTGCATGACCTGTTCTTCAGGGTCGGCGGCGCAGCCGTTGGCAAAGCCGCGGTCAGCCTCAAGATCAACAGCAGCGATGTTATCGGCGATCATTTCTGGATCTGGCGCGCCGACCACAGCAACGGCGTCGGCTGGACCACCAACACCACCACCAACGGCCTGATCGTGAATGGCGCCAACGTCACCATCTACGGCTTGTTTGTCGAGCATTTCCACCAATACCAGACCTTGTGGAACGGCAACGGCGGCCGCGTCTATTTTTACCAGAGCGAACTGCCATACGATGTGCCGAACCAAAGCAGCTGGATGAACGGCAGCAAGAACGGCTATGCCTCCTATAAAGTGGCGGACTCGGTGACCAGCCACCAGGCGTGGGGCGTCGGCATCTACTGCTATTTCAGCAGCAATAACAGCGTCAAGCTCGGCAGCGCCATCGAAGTGCCTGCCGCCGGCCTGAACGGAGCGATGATCCACAACATGACCACCGTGTCCCTGGGCGGCGTGGGTGAAATTACGCACGTGATCAATCAGTACGGCAATAGCGCGAACTCTGCGGCTAATGTGGTCAGGCTTGGGCAGTAAGGGTTTAGGCAGCTGTCTTGGCAAGCCCGATGGCAAGGTCCTTGAAGGCGTGAGATTTTCACGTTAGCAACCTGACGTCGTGGTTGAAATTCGCGGTTGAAATTATTGGCGGCTCCATGCGTGGAGCCGTTTCCATTCGAACGATCGCTTATTTGCCAGGTTTCCGAGCTTCGAGCGCATAGCGCAATTTTGGCGTCTCTTGCTGGATATGGTCCCACAAGCGGTTCGAGACCGGTCCGTGCGGCCGGTCGCGGCGGCGCGCCACCACCAGTTCCTCGGTACGGCCCGGCAGATGGCGACCGGCAATCGATTGCAGGCGGCCGTCGTGCAGTTCGTCTTCGATCAGGAAGCGCGGCATGTGGCCCCATCCGAGGCCCTGCAGGATGATTTCCTTCTTCATGCCCTGGTCGGCAACCATGCATTGAGGCGCGCCCTCGATCATGAAATAGTCTTGTTGCGGTGAATGGCGGGCGGTGTCGCGCATGATGCATTGGGTGAACGCGTGCATCTGGTCCGGCGCGACCGGACGCTTGCTGCGCTCCGGCAGGAAGCCCGGCGCCACTACCGGAATGAATGGCACTTTGCACAGGTCAACCCATTCCACGCGCGGGTCGCTTTTGTCGATCCAGTGCAGGATCAAATCGGCTTCGTCATCGAAAAGGCGCTCCCAGGGACCGCCCACCGCTTCGAAATGCAGATGCAGGCGCGTGCCCGGGCACCGGGCGAAGAACCGTCCGAGCATCCCCAGCGCCTGCGGGCGCGGGCACAGGTCGCCGATCACCACATGAATCTCGCTTTCCTCGCCCATTGACAACTGGGCAGCATGGATACGCAAGCCTTCCAGTTCGCGTAGCAGCGATTGCGCCCGGCGCTGGAAGGATAGCCCGGCCTCGGTAGGACGCACGCGATAGCCGCTGCGATCCAGAAGAACAAGGTCGAGTTGCCGTTCCAGCTTGGCGACGGCGGCGAACACCGCCGGGTGCGAGCGATGCAGCATGGCCGCGGCAGGCTGGAAGCCGCCGGAGCGGACCACGGCGTCGAAGCACTGCAGGTCGTGCAAGGTGAAATCCGACATGTCATGTTTTCCTACAGAGATCATTATATCTTTGTAATATCATGGAAATCGCGCCGCGGCTAGAATTTGCGTCATTCATCAATCAACAAGGAAGGTGTTTTCACCATGAATGAGCTGAATTTCGTTAGCGCCGGCGACGGCGCCCGCATTGCCTACCGCTTCGACGGCGACGCCGGGAAACCGGTGCTGGTGCTGTCCAACTCCATCGGCACCACATTGCGGATGTGGGACGCGCAGGTCGAGAGCCTGTCGCAGCATTTCCGGGTTTTGCGCTATGACTTCCGCGGCCACGGGGGATCAAGCGTTGCAGCCGGCGCCTATTCACTCGACCGCCTTGGCCGCGACGTCATCGAACTGCTCGATGCGCTTGGCATTGAACGGGCGCATTTCCTCGGCTTGTCGCTGGGCGGCTTCGTTGGCCAGTGGCTCGGCATCCACGCGCCCGAGCGGATCGACCGCCTAATCCTCAGCAACACCTCGTCCTATCTCGGACCGGCAAAGCAGTTTGATGAACGGATTGCCGCCGTGCAGCAGGCGCCGGACATGGCAGAGACCGCCGAGATGTTCCTGGGTAACTGGTTTCCTGCGCATATGCTTGCGGCGAAGGAGTCGGTCGTCGAGGATTTTCGCCACATGCTGCTGGCTATAGACAGGCAAGGCCTGGCTGGCTTGTTCGCGGCGGTGCGCGATGCGGACCTGCGCCGCACAATCGCCCTGATTTCGCGGCCGACGCTGGTGATCGCCGGCCAGTACGACACTGTGACTGCCGCCAGCCACAGCGAGCTGATCGCCGCCACGATTCCCGACGCCAAGCTGGTTGTGCTGCCCGCGGTTCACTTGTCGAATGTGGAGTATCCCGCCGAGTTCATGGAGGCCGTGCTTGGTTTTCTACGTTGAATTACTCCGTCATCGAACGATGCAAATTCTGCAAGGCCGGCAGGATCTCCTGGGGCTCACGCATGGACTTGCGTGCAGCACCGACAGCGCGGCGTACGCTGCCCGGCGTCTCGCCTTTGTCGATGAGCGCGATCGCGGGATCCCGGCACGCTGCCAGCGTATCGAGCCAGTCCGCAGGCTGCATAGGCTGGAAGCGCCGCGTCACGAAACGGCTTGCATTGAATGCTGGACGCATCTGCTCCACGTCGGCGACTGCGGCAACGAATTTGTCGGGGGTACGAATGGCGGTCGCCGGGTCCAAGGCGTCGGCAAGAGCCGCTAGCGCATCTGCCAAACGTCGCCGCAGCGCAGCGGTTGACCGTACCGGAAGCACCAGCCAGGCGGAGGCAACGCCTATGACCGCGCCGATTGCGATTTCTTCCAGGCGGGGCCACAGCATGTGCGGCGCCGGCGAGCCAGTGAAACCCTGCAATAGCGCCAGCGCGATAGTGACGAACAGCGCCCACCAGGCGTAACCCAGCGGCCGCAGCCATACCCCAAGAAAGATCGCGACGAGGATCTGCGCTACGGCGATCTGGCCGTGGGATCCGATTTGCATGCTGAGCGACAAGGCGATGACGGTTCCTGCTGCCGCTCCCAGCACCCGCAACACGCTCTTGTAGGCGACGTCCAGCCGGCCACGGCTGCCGCTGTTGACGATAAACGCGGTGAGTACGATCCATGACCAGCGTTCGGCAAAGAAGGCGTAGCCGATCACGAAGGATACTGCGAGCGCCGCGGCCATCTGGATCGCCATCCGAGTGGAAGCCATCGGGCGTAAAGAAGAGGCTGTGCGGGCCGGCGCGGGCGATTGCCGTTCCGGCATCTGTGCGGGACCAAGAAAGCGTGCGCGGCGGGCAAGCGCGTGCAACGCGCCCACCCACAGCAGGGCGAGCAATGCGACGACCACAGGCATCAATGGCGCCAGGGCAGGGCTGACACGCGTCGCCGGGATATACGGCGTGCTGAGCAACGCGACAAAGGGCAGTGCGATGAGAGAGCCGGCGCGGCGCGCCATGGGGCCGAACCGGCGCAGCCAGATCGAGAGGAACATGCCGGCGATGAAAACCAGCGCGCCAATCCATGGGGCGAGCCGCAATAACGCGCCGACACCGACTGCGACGAGGCCTACTGCCGGAAGCACGATGGCTGCCTCGATCCGGCCGCGGCGGTCGCGATCCAGCTGGCTGCGCGAAAGTGAAATGCAGAGCACCACCGCCAGCACCGCGGGACCCGGTTCCGGATCGATCGCCAATGCGCACAACAAGGTGGCAATGGCTGCGAGCATGGTCACTACAGCTTCCCGCAATGCGCGGAAGACGGTTGCTGCGCCGGGCGTGCGTCGGGCCAAGGCTGGAACGGTCATGGTTTAAGATTTGCTGACTGGCGCACAGTAAATTGTCATGTCAATTTTTCAGTTGAAGATTGGCAAACGCCTCGGCAATCCGCAGAGGAGCAGTCGGTCGCGCGTACATTCTATCCAGATAAGCGCGCAACCGAGGGTGTTCGTCGATCAAATGATATTCGTTGGCCCAATCCATCAAGTAGGCTGTCACACAATCGGCCACGGAGATGGTGTCGCCAACGATGAACTGTCGTCCTGCCATATGATTCTCCAGTATGGTCGCCATGGCAATAAATTCCTGGCTCGCGATAGTGATTTCTTCAGGTATCCGTTGATCTTCCGGGTACAGCCAGGTGTGGCGCGTGATGCGCCACAACGGTTGCTCCAGTTCCGTCATGGCAAACATCACCCAGCGATATGCTTGGGCTAATTGCTTGCGGTCAACAGGAAGCAGTCTTTTATCAGGGTATTTTTCAGCGAGGTAGACAACAATCGCCGCGGATTCGGTGAGTACCATGTCGCCATCGACGAGCACAGGCACCTTGCCGGCGGGGTTGATGCTGAGGAACTCGGGATGGCGATGTTCTCCAGCCAAGATGTTGACGGGTACAAATTCGAACTCGGCGCCGAGTTCATTTAATGCCCACAGCACGCGAATTGAGCGGGTGGCGGCAAAGCCATAGAGCTTCATCATGATCTTTCCTTTCAGGATTGGGTTGGTTGCCAATAACTAGTCGAATGGCGAAGTGCAGAATCGACTAAGCAAACTGGCTTATTGGCGACCTTTTCCTGAAAGAAAACTGAAACCCGGAGCGCCCGGATTGATTAGCGTGAACGCCGACTACGTCCAACTCTGGAGGATCTCGGCGAGCTTTTTCACTTGTTTTCGGGCGAGAGCCCGGCCTTCCCGACGCATTCGTAAGTCGAGTTCATTTGCGACGCGTGTAGCTGTAGCGATTTCCTAGCCATTTGACAGGGGTGCTCCCGGCGGCCGTGAAGTACTGGTCCTTCACTTCATGGTCCGCGTCCTGCCGCACGATCACCTGCTCCATTCGGAGCATTTGCCCGATTGCGCTGGTGCCGCTGATGTTTGGCGTGGCGAAGGGCTGGAAGCTCATGAACACGCGCTGCTCCGGGTCCGCGTCGAGGCTGAAGGCAGACATCAGTCCGTCCGGGGCACGGCTGTCCATCGACATGTATTGCCAGCGTCCTTCGAGCCGATTGAACGTCAAGAAATCCGCTCGGTTGAACGATGCTCCGCTTGCACCGGCAATCGGATGCAGGACCTCTTCCAGCATCGGCCCGATCATCCGGCGTTCGGCCACGAGCCCACTGAGGACGGCAGGTGTGGCGCCCGGCGCATCCCAGCTTGTGATGGTGACGTCCCGGGTGCCGGCGCGTCGGACCAGGGCCTGGGCTTCGGGACCGAATTCATTGAGCTGGTCCATCGCCAGCGGCAGGCTCGTGCGCATCCTGCCGGACTTTGATACCCCGTCGCGACCGATGCACCTGCTGTTCCATGCCGACAGGCGGCAGACGACCAAGCTGCGCAGCTTTGTGGATCTGGTCACGCGTGAACTCGGGCCCGAGAATCTCCTGAACTCGCCGTGAACCTGCAGCGATCGGGGCGCCTGACGAGCTGACGACGGCATCGCCGCCGTCCAAGGCGCGGACCCTCGAGTGGACTAGGGCAATGATGGAATGGCCTTCAGGGCCGCTGCGAAGACGTCGCGTGCGGATGTCGTACCCGCTACGTGTTCCGTACCCTCCACCCCAAGGTCCATCCATCCCGCATTCACGGCCTCATACATTTCTTCGACAGGTCCGGTGCGGCCCTTCGGGATGCCGAATTGCTCGAAAGTTTCCGCCCAACCCGCGCGTGGGATTGCAAAGGCTTTCACGTCGCGATTCAGGACTTCCCCCAATTGCTCCGCGACTTCATCCGCGCTGACCATCGACCCAAGCTCGACGACGCGCTGCCCGGACCACGCTGGCCCAGTCAACAGGGTTGCGACCTCGGCGCCGATGTCGTTCGTCGCGACCATGGTCGATTTCCGGTTGGTCGGATTGTAGTAGAGCGGTAGCGTTCCGCCCTGGGCGACCTGCAAGCCGTAGAGGAAGTTTTCGAAAAATCCGCCTGCGCGCACAAATGCGATTGGGGATGCCAGGTCGCGCAAACCTTGCTCCAGAAGCGACAGGGCCATGATGTTCCCGTGCCCGCTGGTTCTGTCCGCACCCATCGACGAAAGCGCAACCACCCGGGGCGGCGCTGCCTTGGTGAGCGCCTCGACATAGTTTGCAATCACGCCCTTGGCTTCTTTGTAATCGGGCGAGGGCGCCCAGACAGGTGGCAACATGACGAATGCGCCTTCGACGCCTTTGAGCGCTTGTTCGATAGCTGCCGAATCATTCCAATCGCCGTCTACCAGTTCCACGCCCCGGTTTGCCCAGCTTGACGCCTTTTCGCGATTGCGGACCAAGGCGCGCACATCATTGCCGTGCGCCAGCAGATGTTCCGCCGTTGCGCCGCCCACTTTTCCTGTGATTCCCATTACTAAAAACATGCTTTTTCTCCTGAAATTAAGGGACAGAACACTGCCCCTGTTACTAAAATTGAGGGCAGGACACTGCCCCAGCTGGATTAACGGATCACCGGATGAGCGGCAGAATGGCTCGGATACGGAGATCGCGCGCGTAGAGGCCGCCCCATGTCAGCGCGCCCAGAAGCAGTGAAATGATTTCCGGCGGCGACCCCAACTCGCCAATGCGGACATGGGCACAGATGGCCGCTCCCAAAAAGCCCGTCACCAGAATCGCGCCGAGGACGGCGGTGGCAGGGATGGCGTAAAGGATGGCGCAGGTGAGCACGATCGAGCCCACGATACGAGTCAGGTCCATCGCGAACCCTGTTTCCTGCAACATGCCCGCGATCTGTGCGGGTGCGAAAAGCTGAATTGCGCCGTCTGCCACCAAGGCAATAACGACTAACGCGCTCATTATCCGGCCGGCCCACAGGGCGCGATGCGAGCTCATTGTTTTGGTCATTTGTCATTCTCCGATGGGTGATCCCAATATTCGGAGCATACTGTGTCACTTAAGCGTGATAAACAGCGACGAAATGAACTCACTGTTCTCTTTAAAGAGAACAATGCCATGCCGAGGCACGAAAATGCAAAATCTCGAACCCATCCTCATTTTCATAACGGTTGCGGAAATGGGGAGCTTCACCCACGCAGCCGATAGCCTGGGCATTCAAAAGGGAAGAGCCTCAACGGCGGTCCGGAAGCTGGAGGAGGATATTGGCGTCAGGCTTTTGCACCGGACGACGCGCAGCGTGCAGTTGACAGAAGACGGGCGGGTATTTCATGCACGCGCCCGCGATCTACTGGCTGAAGTCGATGATCTGCACTCGATGTTCGCAAGCGACCGAGTGGCGCTGCGCGGGCGCTTACGGGTTGACCTGCCGAGCGAGCTGGCGCGCACCACCATCGTGCCGGCCTTGCCGGCCTTCATGGCGACTTATCCCGAGTTGGAGCTGGAGGTGTCGAGCACGGATCGCCAGGTCGATCTGGTTCAAGAGGGTTTTGACTGCGTATTGCGACTTGGTCCCATCGGTGACGAGACGCTGATTGCCCGCCCGCTGGGCAAGTTACGCATGGTCAACGCCGCCAGTCCTGCCTACCTGGCGCGCCATGGCGTCCCTCTATCGCTGGAAGATCTGCAGCATAAGGAACATCGGGCAGTTCATTTCGCAAGGACGCTCGGCGCAAAACCCTATGGATGGGAGTATCCGCGCGGCGACAGTTACGCGAGGCTTCAGTTGCGAGGCGCGCTGCACGTCAACAGCGTGCAGGCCTACGAAGCCGCCGGCGTCGCCGGCCTTGGCATGATTCAGGCGCCTCTTTTGGGGATTGGCCGTTATTTGGAGAGTGGGGCGTTGATAGAGTTTCTACCTGATTTTCAGCACAAGCCGCTCGACGTCTCCTTGGTAGTCGCGCATCGGCGCAACCTGTCGCGCCGAGTCCGCGCATTCATGAAATGGATCGAAACTGTGCTTGCGCCGCACCTGGAATAGCGAACGGACGTCCTGGCGCTGCATTACGACGTTTCGGTGTCCTGAACGATACCGGGCTTTTGCTTAGGCTGGACACCCATTCGATCGATGATGTGGTCGTGCTCCATGGCTTGCAGTCGCAGCAGCTCCGGCACCCAGAACGGTACTTTTCTTGTACCTTTGAGCCAATCAGATACAGCACGTTCGCTGCGGCGCAGCTTATGGGCCAGCTGGGCGAGCGGAATTCCTTGGGTGTAGTGCTTCATTGCTTGTGGGTTGCCGTACCTTAAATTTGGATACTTCATGTTGGTTTTCCTTCTATAAAATGGAAAAGCTTGGTCCTTGTTGGTAGTAGCTACAACTTCGCATAATTTGTATTATGTAAAATCACTTCTGCGGAAACGCCGCCTATTGACAGTGCTTGCATGGCTTGAACGGCTGCTTCTTGGCACTACACCTCTGCCGGCAACAAGCTAACAAATCCAGTATTTCCCTCTTACTCAGGCCTGCGATCAATGAATTTTTGCGCTTCAAGGATATGACCAAAAGCGCCGTCTTTGAAAAACTGCTGCGATCCCAACTCCTACGCAAACGTTGAAATGTCAGCGTTGCCTATCCCTGTCTTCTGTGATCGGCCAGGTGTGACTGCACCAGGACCTGTCACACCTGGTCAGTCACATATCTGTGACTCATCGATCGTGACCAACAGGCGCCGGTCACGGCAGCTCAGTCACAGCTAGCGCTGTCGATATTCCCGGGCATCGAGCAAGACGGCTTTCCCGTTATGCGTGGGCCGGACCCGCTGTTTGGCGGTGACATCCACACGTTTACTATTCCGGCCGGAAAATTCGACGGCATCATTGGTGGACCACCCTGCCCTGATTTTTCCAAGGCGCGCAGGTCGGCACCAACTGGATACGGCCTTGGTTTGACTTGATTAATGTAGCGTTGCGCGCGGCCGAGCAGAGAACCCGCCATACGCGCTACGGTCGGCAATTTTTTCGGCCCGACAACAATTAGTGCGACGACACCAATCAGAGCCAGTTTAGTGAGACCAATATCGATCATGAGAAGGGACGGAAAACATCACTTTCAGCCAGCTTGAGACGAGCACCGACCGCAATGAATCAGTTTCCGAACGCGTCCTTTTCTTTGACTGCAACGTCAATCGTCACTTTATCGGCGGCTGGCTTTTCTTCCTCGCCTTTGACGCCATCCTTGAAACCTTTGATTGCCGTGCCCAGATCAGAGCCCATATTCCCGATTTTTTTAGTGCCAAACACCAGCATGACAATCACCAGCACGATCAACCAGTGCCAAATGCTGAACGAACCCATTTCTTTCTCCCGTTGGACAAACTTGCTCAAGCCAGTTCGCTTCAGCATCCGTATTGATCCGCCTCGGACACCCAGGCCATGTGGCGGCTGACACGATGCACTTTCCTATAGTCCGCCGACATTGTCGACGACAACCACCATCAGTAAACTGGCAGTCTCCCAGCAAAACCGGGAGACTGCACGGCATCAATCACCGTCAAGACATCCGTCAACCATCAATGCCGTGACGGGCAAGAAACATCGATATAAAACAAGATGATCACGTTGGCGTGTAATCGGTTGCAGCTTGCCCTTGCAAACTTACTTTCACGGCAGATTTGTTTGGCGCCTTGTCGGCCACGATGCTGTACGACGTCACCGTCCCGTTTTCCCAGGCGCAGCTGACCTTGTAGCCACCCCTTGCTCGCAAGCCAGTAAATGACCCTGTCTGCCATTCCGATGGACATGCGGGCAACAGCGCGATTACGCCATTATGACTTTGCAACAGCATCTCGGCCATTGCACCGGGCATGCCCAAATCGCCATCTATTTGAAAGGCGTTATTACTATTCGTAAGGGTAAACAGGTTGCTAAAAGAGCTTTTTTCCAGGCTGCCTTTGATCATCGTCAGCGCATTCTCGCTATCTCCCAAACGTGCAAACAAGGCACATCGCCATGTCCAAACCCAGGACTGTTCACTGTCGCTCACCGACATGCCTGCCATGGTAACCGTTCCAGACTGGGTTCCCAAGGGAAGGCCGCAGCGAGCCAGCAGCGCGACCTCCGCAGCTTTCGCAAATGCTGGCGTGCCGGTCGGCGTAATCTGGCGTCCGGGAAACACCGCCATCAGCTGCGAAGTGTGCCGATGCGTCAAGCTGAGTCCCTTGCTTTGCATCAAAGTAGGATTGGATTCATAGTCTTCTCGGAATTCCTGCAACTGTCCTTTGGCGCCAATCAGGTTGGGTGCAAGATTACCCTGCGTGGCTTTCACCGTGCTGAGCAAACTGCTGTCGCTCGTTGGCGCCAAATTGGCGTTGCTCAATGCAGTCGTAGCGTCTTGAAAATTTTGAAACACGTCCCATACAAGCTGCTGCCCAAACGTCACACCGTCTTCAGCGGGCCCCTGTTCCGGCGAACCATAGTTGGTTACTAGCGCGTTTACAGGTTTCGCAGGGACAAGATACTTACCATTCGCATCAGTTCTGAGCTGCCCCGTGCTTGTCCAGAATTGGCAAACCTCTTTGATCATTGGATAAGCAACGTTCTGTAAATAAGTGATGTCCTGGCTGAAGGCATAGTGCTCCCACATATGCTGCACATTCCAAGCATTCATAGGAGTAAAGTACTCCCAGCTACTTCCGCCAAAGATGTTCTGGCTTGTACGTACTGTCCAGCCGGTGCTCCCGGGGAAGTTCGCCTGTGTTCTAATTCTGAGCGCAGGGGCCTGGTCAACAATGAAATCAGACAATGGCAAGTGACAGCCGGACAGGCCGGTAGACTCAGCCGACCAGTAACACATCTGAACATTGATATCGTCGTGGTAGTCGCTGTTCCAAGGCGGAGTGTTGGAGTTATTCCACAGGCCTTGCAGATTAGCTGGCAACCCACCTTTTCTTGAACAACTCGCAAGCAAATACCGCCCCAGGTGAAACCGGGTTTGCTCCAGTGTCGGGTCCGCGCTGCCACTAGTGCTTTTATAAGCGTTCAGTCGCAAATCTGTCGGCAGACTCGACACATTGACCGCGCTGTTACCCCAATTGACGTCAACTCCTGTCATCAATGCTTGAAAATCCGCAGCATGTGACGCGTATAAGGTACTGAACGATTTGGCCGCTGCCGCGCTCAAGGTTGAGTTGACAACGCTGAGAGGCGTCGCGCTGGTGCGCCAGCCGGCGCTATAGACAGGAGCATAGTTTGTTCTGGCATCGACCAAGAGCAGAATGCTGTCGCATTTGCTGAGTGCGATACTTGTCCCGCTTTGCGTCGCCGTTCCATTGGTCCGAATCAAACGCGCCTTAGCCGCATACTGCAAATTATTTGCAAGGCTGCCATTGAAAGAAATACTCTCTTCCGAGGTTGAAACCAGCGCTGTGGAGGTGTCAGCACTTTGGCCAGATGTGAGCTGCAATACGCCAGACAGGCCGCCGGACGCTTCTGACCTTAACTGCATGACGATCACATTATCGATATTACTGGCAAATGTCTCGCGAATAAAATAATTGCCGCCAACAAGGTAGCTGGTTGTCTGCAAGCCGTTTTGCATATTCAAGCGGCGTTCGTATTCACAAACTACGGTTTTTCCTGAAGTTGTAAATGCAGAGCCGTTCAGTGCAATTTCTGCGACCTGGAAGTGGCCGGTTTTGGGATCACCAGATCCGGCATCTTTGGGACAGCTAGTCGTATCAAAATTAAAACGCCAAAAGCGATATTTGGGCGAACCGCTTAATGCAAACGTTTGCAGCTGATTACGTGCCGAGAACAACGCATTGGATTGGCTGCCAGCCTGAGTCCAGGTGACGCCGTCATTAGACCCCATGAGCGTCCAGTTTTTAGGGTCTCTTGCTGCAACGTCATTGGCGCTGGTCAGCGCATAACTGGAAATGGTTTGATTCGATCCCAGATCAATCTGCCATTGCACGATGTCTCCCGGATTCACGAAGACACACCACTTGGTATTCGCCTTGCCGTCCACTGAACTGTCAATGCGTTCGCTGTTTGCCGCTGTCAACGCTCCCATTCCGTGGCCGGATGGGGAAAAGACATAGATCTGGGACGAGGCTTGTTGAAGATTTATCCCAGTCAGTCCTATTTCTGCTATCTGAAAATGCCCGTCAGTGGTGGCCGCCGCAGACATGGTAAAGTCGATTTTGTAAAAACTGAAAGCGGTGGAATTTGTAAATGTATAGCTGTTGGCCTGATTTCGGCTGGGAAATGGGGACGTTGAGAAATTTTGAGTGTCAAGCACCGTCCAACTGCTGCCGTCATTGGAACCGGAAACCGACCACTTCAACGGGTCTCTTGCCGGCACATCCTCCGCAGATGTC